>QIGN01000156.1 GCA_003228955.1 Hyphomicrobiales bacterium | reverse complement strand
GCGCCTTGAGAGCACCGCGCCGCCCTGGCCGATGCCGAAAATCTTCCGCCTGACAAAAGGCGGCAAGCTGATGGAGGGCGTCTTCGAGGGCGCGACCATCAACACGCCTTCCATGCTGTGCGTGGAAGACTGGCTGGACGCGCTTGACTGGGCGCAAAGCGTTGGCGGGCTGGACGCTCTTGTGGCGCGGGCGGACGCAAATGCGCGGGTGATCGCCGATTGGACCGGCGTGGCGCCATGGGTGGATTTTCTGGCCGAAGACCCAAAGACGCGTTCCAACACATCGGTTTGTCTGAAGATTGCTGATCCGGAGGTGGCGGCCCTGCCGCGCGAGGCCCAATGGGCGTTCGTAAAGCAGTTGACCGGTTTGCTCGAGGATGAAGGCGTGGCATTCGACATCGCGACCCATCGCGATGCGCCGCCGGGCCTGCGCATCTGGGCCGGGGCCACGGTTGAAACATCGGACCTTGAAGCGCTGACGCCGTGGCTCGACTGGGCTTTTGCACGCGCCAAATCCGCCATCGCGCAAGCGGCTTAAGCACGCGACCACAGACATCAGATCATTCTTTGCTGGTGGGAAGATCCCGTTCTGGCAGTAATTGGAGAGAAAACAATGGCGCCACGCGTCCTCATTTCAGACAAGCTGAGTCCGCTCGCGGAGAAGGTCTTCACCGGGCGGGGCATCGAGGTGGACATAAAGACGGGCCTCGACAAGAGCGAGCTGGCCAAGATCATCGGTGACTATGACGGGCTGGCGGTTCGCTCGGCCACCAAGGCGAGCGAAAAGATTATCGCGCGCGCCGACAGGCTGAAAGTCATCGGCCGGGCCGGGATCGGTGTCGACAATATCGACATTGCGGCGGCGACCGCGCGCGGCATTATCGTGATGAACACGCCCTTCGGCAATTCGATCACCACGGCGGAACATGCGATTTCGCTGATGTTCGCGCTGGCGCGCCAGATCCCGGCGGCAAATGCCTCGACCCAGGCGGGCAAGTGGGAGAAATCCGCCTTTATGGGGATTGAGGTCACGGCCAAGACACTGGGTATTATCGGCTGCGGCAATATCGGGTCGATCGTCGCGGAACGCGCGCTGGGGCTGAAAATGAAAGTGATTGCTTTTGATCCCTTTCTGTCGCCTGAACGCGCGGTTGAGATTGGCGTTGAAAAGGTGGAGCTGGACGAGTTGCTGAAACGCGCCGATTTTATCTCCCTGCACACACCGCTCACCGACAAGACCCGCAACATCATTGACGCAAAGGCGCTGGCAAAAACGAAAAAGGGCGTGCGCATCATCAATTGCGCGCGCGGCGGGCTGATCGTGGAAGCGGCCCTGAAAGCGGCCCTGGAAGCGGGGCAGGTGGCCGGCGCGGCCCTCGATGTGTTTGGCGATGAGCCGGCAACGAAGAATATCCTGTTTGGCGTGCCGGGTGTCATCTGCACGCCGCATCTGGGCGCGGCGACTACCGAGGCGCAGGAGAATGTGGCGATACAGGTGGCCGAACAGATGGCGGACTTTCTGCTCACGGGCGCCATAACCAATGCCATCAACTTCCCCTCCATCACGGCCGAGGAAGCGCCGCGCCTGAAGCCTTATGTCATACTTGCCGAACAGCTGGGTTCCTTCGCCGGGCAATTGACCGAGACGGGCCTGAAGGCGGTTCGTCTCGAATATGCCGGCGAGATCGCCGAACTCAATACGAAAGCGCTCACATCCGCCGCGCTCGCGGGCGTATTGCGGCCAATGTTGCAGGACGTGAATATGGTCAGCGCCCCGGCAATGGCCAAGGACCGCGGCATTGACATTGAAGAAGTGACGCGCGGCCAGGAGGGCGCGTATGGGAGCTATATGCGCCTGACGCTGGAGACGGAGCGTCAGGAGCGCTCCGTCGCGGGCACGGTGTTTTCAGACGGAAAGCCCCGCGTCATCCAGGTGAAGGGCATAAACATGGAAGCCGAACTCGGACCCAATATGCTCTACACGACCAATGCGGACAAGCCGGGCTATATTGGCGCGGTGGGCACGGTTTTCGGCGACAATGACGTGAATGTCGCGACCTTTAATCTGGGGCGCGACAAGCCCGGCGGCAACGCCATCGCGCTCATAGAAGTCGATGCGCCGATTACCGATGACGTGCTGGACAAGGTCCGCAACCTGCCCCACGTGATGCAGGCTGCCCGGCTGTATTTCAGCGGCGAGTAAGACGGATACCGGTTCTGGAAAAATCGAGGTACACCGGTCTGTTGGCCGACTGTATTGAACGTTAACCACGGACAGGGCTTGTTAGTGTATTGATTTTGGCTATATTCTACGCTCTACGGCGGTTGGGGACAGTTTCGAGTTTGGAGTCCAATCGTGTCGCGTATCGAGTTGCGTAGTGGCGACATCGCCCTGCTGGGACAGCTCAATCTGAGGCCCCTTGAACTGGGCGATATATCAGCGGACTCGGTCGAGAGGCTGGAGACACTCGGTCTTGTCCGCAAGGTGCTGGGCTCGTACTGGATCACGCGCGCGGGTCAACTCGCATTCCACCGGCAATCGTTCACCAAGGTGTCGCGGCGCAAGGTCGCGCGGGTCTCGCGCCGTCACCCGCTGTTTCTCCAGGAGGAGCGCCTGCGCGGGCCGTTCGACCGGGGGCGGCTGCTGGAATTTTTGACGGTACGCAGGGCGACCGATTCAAACCTGAAACGCGCAACGCTGTTACCGTGGTGGCTGAAACGCTCTGTGCCGGAAACGGCAGGACGGTTTCGGTCCGCGCATGATGCGTCTGACAGTCTGGCTGCCAGGGCGCGCTCCAGTCTGAAAAACAAGCCCCGAAAAGGATTGAACTAGAGATGCGGGACTCGGAAAAAGACGACTGATCGGTGAGGATCTGATTGTAAGCGGTAACATCACCTGCAAAAGCGACCTGACGGTCGAGGGACGCGTGGAGGGGAATATTGCCTGCACGTTGCTTCTTGTTGGCAAAACAGGCCGGGTCACCGGTGATATTTCCGCCGGGTTAGTCCGTGTAGAGGGGACCGTTCACGGAATGGTGGCGTCGGAAAGTGTAGAGTTGCAGGACGGCTGTACACTGGAGGGAGATATCACCAGCAAAACCCTCTCGATTGACCATGGCGCGGTTTTCACCGGCTCGGTAAAGCCCGGCAAGGCCGCCGGCAAGACCGCGATCAGTCACGCCGCCGAATAACAATTGCCCGGGAGGCTCCCGGCTCCGGTTTGTTGCAACCGCGAACTGGCGGTGCTGAAATGGTTAGAGTGGCGCTCTGGCGCCGCCGAAAATCCATCTTCTCCCATAATTTCAGCCCGATTCGGCGATCCCGCGCCGTTCATTGGCGTAACCGAACTCCGGTTTATTCAGCCAGCATCCGGCCTTGCGCGCGGGCCTGAAGCGCAACGTATACATGCCGCGTGGTATTATATATACAAACAGGTTAACCGCCAGCTTCAGCGCATAAACAGACAACAAAATCAGGTGCCGGTCATGACCATCGATCTTGAAATAGCACGTTCCGCCAAGCTCAAACCCATCACCGAAATCGCCGGCAAACTTGGAATATCCGGTGATGTGGTGTTCCAGCATGGCCCGCATATAGCGAAAATTGCCCTCGGCCATGTCGAAAAGATCGCCGAAAAGCCGAATGGCAAGCTGATCCTTGTGACGGCCATCTCGCCGACGCCGAGCGGCGAGGGCAAGACCACCACCACCGTCGGTCTGGGCGATGCGCTGAACCGCATTGGCAAAAGCGCCATGATCTGCATCCGCGAGCCCTCGTTGGGGCCGGTGTTCGGCATGAAGGGCGGGGCCGCCGGCGGCGGCCATGCCCAGGTGGTGCCCATGGAGCAGATCAATCTGCATTTCACGGGCGATTTCCATGCCATTGCCGCAGCCAACAACCTGCTGGCGGCGATGATCGACAATCATATGTACTGGAGCAACGATCTTGGCCTCGATGAGCGGCGCATAACCTGGAAGCGCGTTGTCGACATGAACGACCGGGCCTTGCGCAAAATCGTCAATTCGCTTGGCGGGCGCACCAACGGTTTTCCGCGTGAAGACGGTTTCGACATTGTCGTGGCGTCCGAGGTCATGGCGATCTTCTGCCTGGCGACCGGTATGCGCGATCTGGAGGAGCGGCTCGGCAAGATCATTGTCGGCTATACGCGCAAGAATGTGCCGGTTACCGCGAAGCAACTTCAGGCCCATGGTGCGATGACGGTTCTGCTCCAGGACGCGCTCGCGCCCAATCTGGTGCAGACCCTTGAGAATAATCCCGCCTTTATCCATGGCGGTCC
The DNA here is from genome assembly GCA_003228955.1 of Hyphomicrobiales bacterium. Lineage (GTDB taxonomy): Bacteria > Pseudomonadota > Alphaproteobacteria > Rhizobiales > Methyloligellaceae > UBA2767. Next base: position 9,737 of record QIGN01000156.1, on the reverse strand, counting down.
GTTTGCCAACATCGCCCATGGCTGTAACTCGGTACTGGCGACAAAAACCGCAATGGGCCTGAGGGATTATGTGGTGACTGAAGCCGGTTTCGGGGCTGATCTCGGCGCGGAGAAATTCTTCAACATCAAGTGCCGCACGGCGGGTCTGAGCCCATCCGCCGTGGTGCTTGTGGCCACCGCGCAGGCGCTCAAATGGCATGGCGGGGTGGAGAAGGATGGCCTCAGGTCGGAAAATGTGGCGGCCATCAAAAAGGGCGCCCCCAATATCGCCCGGCATATCAGGAATCTGCGTTCATTCGGCGTGCCGGTCATCGTTGCGGTCAACCGCTTCCCGGCCGACACGGACGCGGAACTGGAGGCTATCGCCGAAATTGCGCGGGAAAATGACGCCGATGTCGCGATCTGTTCGCACTGGGCGGATGGCGGCGCGGGGGCGGAAGAACTGGCCCACAAGGTTTCCGCGCTGGCCGATTCCGGCGAGGCGAAGTTCAAGACGCTGTACGAAGATGACATGCCGCTTTGGGACAAGGTGAAGGCCATCGCCACCAGACTTTATGGCGCCGACGATATTATCGCCGACCGGGCCGTGCGGAACCAGTTCAAGCGCCTGGAGAAAAACGGTTTTGGGCACCTGCCCGTCTGCATGGCCAAAACGCAATATTCCTTCTCGACCGACCCGACGCTGCGCTCGGCCCCAAGCGGTCATGTGATTCCGGTCCGGGAAGTGAAACTGTCCGCCGGCGCCGGTTTCGTTGTCGTCATCGCCGGTGACATCATGACCATGCCGGGTCTGCCGCGCGAACCCGCCTCGCATCATATCAAGCTGGGAGACGACGGGTTGATTGCAGGGCTGTCGTGATATCGCTCACGGCAAGCCCTTGCGCGCCGCCAGAGCAACCCCGGCCAGGATCAGCGCAATACCGATGAAATGATACATCTTCGGCTGCTCGCCGAGCAGCGTAATGGCGAGTATGGCCCCGAACAGGGGCACCAGATGCAGATATATCCCGGCGCGGTTCGCGCCGATCAGCTCAACTCCCCGGTTGAAGAAGATATAGGCGAGCACCGACGGGAACACCGAGACATAGCCGATGGCGCCAAGCGTTTGCGCGTCGAATTGAAGCTGCCGGATGAACAGATGCTCCCACGCGAAGAACGGCGTGTTGACGGCGGCGCCAATGAAAAAGGTCACGGCGGCGAAGCTCAGGGGATGGATTTCGGGCCGCTTGCGCAAACAGGCGGTATAAAGGCCCCACAGGACCAGCGCGGCGAGGATCCACAGATCCCCGCGATTGAGCTCAAGCCCGGCCAGCGCGAAAAGGTCGCCGCGCGAGACCATGAATAATACACCGGTAAGCGAGATCGCGATGCCGAGTGCCTGACGCGGTGAAATCCGGTCGCCGAACAGGAAGAAACTCGCCAGCACGATCACAACCGGGCCGCTGGACTGCATTACCAGGGCGTTGAGCGCGCTTGTATAATTCAGCCCCGTATAGCTGAGTGTGTTGAAAGCACCCACGCCCACGATGCCGAAGAACACCAGCATGGGAAGATTGGCGCGGATGACCGGCCAGTCGCGCTTGAGGTGCGCCATGGCAAAGGGCGCGATGATCGCCGTCGCCAGGCACCCCAGCGCAATCGGCGGCACATGCTCATAGATGCCGCGCCCGAGCACCAGGTTTCCCGCCCAGAACAATGCCGTCAGGGTGAGCAGCAGATATGCGTTCGAGGAAAGCGCATTGGCGAGGCGGGAGATCATCGCTCACCTGTTAGGCGTTTAATGCCTCTCGCATCACGCCGGGACTCAGGCTATAAATTGGAACGGCCCCCACGCATGTGCGGGGCCGTTCGGTGTTTGGGGATCAGATCATGGCGAATGTTGTGGTTGTCGGCTCGCAATGGGGCGACGAGGGCAAGGGCAAGATTGTCGACTGGCTCTCGGAGCGCGCCGATGTGGTGGTGCGCTTTCAGGGCGGGCACAATGCCGGCCATACGCTGGTGATCGACGGCAAGACCTACAAGCTCTCGCTGCTGCCCTCGGGGGTCGTGCGGCCGGGCAAGCTGGCCGTCATCGGCAATGGCGTCGTGATCGACCCGTGGGCGCTGGCGCAGGAAATAGAGACGCTGGCGTCACTGGGCGTGGAAATTTCGCCCGAAAATTTCCGTATTGCCGAGAATGCGACGCTCATCCTCCCCCTTCACCGCGATCTCGATGCCCTGCGCGAGGCGGCCGCGGGAGAGGGCAAGATCGGCACCACCAGGCGCGGCATCGGCCCGGCCTATGAGGACAAGACCGGCCGGCGCGCCATCCGGGTGATGGATTTGCAGAACCTGAAAACCCTCAAGCCCAAGATCGACCGCATCCTGACCCATCACAATGCCCTGCGCCGGGGCCTGGGCGAACCGGAAATCAGCGCCGACGATCTTTGCGGACAGCTGCACGAGATCGCGCCGAAGATTTTGCCCTATGTTGATACGGTGTGGGCGCTGCTGGACCAGCAGCGCCGCGCGGGAAAACGCATTTTATTTGAAGGCGCGCAAGGGGCGCTGCTCGACATCGACCACGGCACCTACCCGTTCGTGACATCCTCCAACACGGTGGCCGCGCAGGCCGCGACCGGGACAGGCATCGGCCCCGGCGCGCTCAACTATGTGCTGGGCATCACCAAGGCCTATACAACGCGGGTCGGCGAGGGGCCGTTTCCAACGGAGCTTCATGACGAGGTTGGGAAAACCCTCGGGGAGCGGGGCCGCGAATTCGGCACGGTGACGGGCCGGGCGAGGCGCTGCGGCTGGTTCGATGCCTGCCTCGTGCGCCAGACCATCAAGGTGGCCGGCATCGACGGCATCGCGCTCACCAAACTCGATGTGCTGGACGGTTTTGAGGAACTGAAGTTATGCGTGGGCTACCGTCTCGACGGCGTGCCCGTCGACCATCTGCCCGCCAGCGAGGGCGCGCAGGCCCGCGTTGAGCCGGTCTATGAAACGATTGAGGGCGTGAATCCACCGCCGGCGCGCGCAGCTGGGCCGATTTGCCCGCCAACTGCATCAAATATGTGCGCCGGGTGGAAGAACTCATCGAGGCGCCCGTTGCCATGCTCTCCACCAGCCCCGAGCGCGAGGATACCATTCTGGTGCATGATCCGTTTGAGGATTAGACCATCGGCGATCTTCATTGACACCGCGCCCCGGCCAACCGAACTCCCCGCGCGAATATCGGGAGGACTGCGTGAATCGCACTGACGAAATGGTCCTGAAGTTCCGCGAGGTCTTGAAAGAGACCGAGCGGTTCGGTCCGGACGATCTGTGGGCCTATCAGCAAAGCCTGCTTACGCCGCTGCTTCTGCACGCTCGCAAACACGCACCCTTTTATCGCGACCGGCTCGACGTGGTTTTCAGGGGTGACGAGATTGATTTTACGAAGTGGAGCGAGATTCAGATTTTCACGCGCGCCGACGCGCAGCGAAATGAAACGGTTCTGAAAGCAGCAATGGTGCCGCCGCATCTTGGCCCCGTCGGCGCCGATGAGACATCGGGGTCAACGGGACGGCCGCTGCGCCACTTGAGTAACGAACTCATGTATGTCGCGGTGCTTGCCATGAATGACCGCCTTTACCGGTGGTGGAATTTTGATGGCAATCTGCCCATAGCGAATTTTATCTCACCGCGCCACAGGGCAGCCGGACCGGAGGGGAGCGAGACCTTTGGCTGGCGCAGTGGTTTTCTCAAAGGGCGCAACTATCTGCTCGACACATCAGGAGATGCGGACAGGCATGTCGATTGGCTGGAGAGAGTTCAGGCCAGGTATCTTGTATCCTATTCCTCGATGGTGGTACCGCTTGCCGAACGCACCCGCGAGCGCAAACTGGAAGTCCGTTTTGACCGGGTCATAACTCGTGGCGGTGTTGTAACGGACGAAGTGCGAGCGCTGTGCAGGCAAGTTTTTGGCGGGCCTGTGGTTGACCAGTACGGGGCCGATGAAATTGGACAGATTGCCTGCGAGTGCCCCCACTGCGGCGCATATCACATTAACGCGGAAGCGGTTTTCGTCGAAATTCTGGATGAGGAAGGTGCGTCCGTGAAGCCGGGTGAAACGGGCCGGGTGGTACTCACGAATTTATACAACTACGCCATGCCGTTTATCCGCTATGAGATTGGCGATCTTGCGACGCTTTCCCCAGACAACCTGAAATGTAAAATACGACTGCCCTCCCTGACCCGGATTATCGGGCGTTACCGGAATACCTTCACGCTGGCCGATGGCCGGGTCCTGTTCCCCAACGTGCCGATGAGTGGTTTCAGGGATTATCTGGGCTATTCCCAAATACAGGTCATCCAGACTGAATTTGATCGCCTTGAAGTGCGTTACGTGCCCGATGGAAGCAATCGACCGGCTGACCGGAAAGCTCTGGAAGCCTGGCTGCGGAAGGGATTGGATCCGTGCTTCAGCGTGCAGGTGAAGGAGGTTGAGGAAATCCCGCCATCATCCGACGGCAAATATGAGGATTTCCTGTCGCTGGTGGCGAAGCCGTAATTATCCTGTTTGAAACGGCGGCAAACTTACTGAGCGGGCCCGCCCAATTTAAAGCTGACACGCACACGCACCTTGTGTATGTCGAGGTCGCCGAGACTGCCCTGCTGGCCGGGAGTTGTGTGACCAAACGGTACGGTGCCGAAACTGTCAAAAGTCTCGTACAGATAATCTCCGCCGACAATGACATTCGGTGAAATCGCAATTTCCACGCCCGCGCCCACGACCGCTCCGGTCAGTATTGAGCTGTCACTATAGGTTCGCGTGAACGTTGCGTCACCCGCGTTGCAAACTTGACCGCAATCGGTAATGGTTGCCGTTTCATCCCATTCCGCACTGAGAAATGCGATACCGGCGGTCGCGAAAAACAGGGTGTTCCCGGCTATGAACCCTGCCCGGCCCCTGATCGTGCCCTGCCATTCCAGTTCCACTTCCGAACGGTGCTGGAAGATAGCACCGTCTCCGCCCCCACCGGCGATGTCTATTCTGCCACTGTTGAAACTGACGGAGTCATCATCGTTGAGCAGGCTCCAGTCGCCCTCTATGCCGAACAGGAAATTCCCCGGTGTTACGAAGTTGAACCCGGTTTGCACTCCGCCCAGAAAACTGGTGAAATCAAATTTGTCATTTCTGCCAGGGATCGGATAGACATTGCCGGGGTCAGCGGGGAGGCCGGTTACGGTATAGGGGTTGCTCGTAAACGACATCGAATTCGTCGTCGCGACACCCGCATTCAACCCTACATAGGCTCCAGCAAAAGAATCTGCGCTTTGCGCCGCCGCGGGCGTTGCCGCGGAGATATCAAGTAACGTGAGGGCCGCCAGCCCAGCGATCGCTGCTTTTTTCATGTATCTAACCTGTGAAAGGGTTGAGCCAACTGATCAGAAAATATCACCTAAGTGACGCCAAGTCTGTCTCATTGGTGCAACAGTGCGCGGAAAAATTCATGAAAATGTTTGAGTCGAACCCTGGAGCGAAGATATCTAATCTTTTGAATCCAATAGGAAATTGCGGGAAATACTATTTTTAGGTGTATTTCCAAAAAATACAATCTAGAGATGAAATCGTATTTTTTGCAGTTGTGCGGGCCGTATTTCCCAAGAGAGCCGCATTTCCCAAGAGAATCGAATGCCGATGACCCAAGACGCCTGCGGACTTGACCTCACGACATCTAGCGATGACGCCGCCGCGGCATGGGACAGCGCCATGGCCGGCTCGCTGGAGCACCGGCTTGTCGCCGCCGAGCACGTCAAGCAGGCGCTGGAGGCCGACCCTGATTTCGTTATGGCGCTGTCAATGCGGGCCGCCATGCTGTCGCAGATCGGCTCCACCGCTGTTCACGGCAAGATCGCCGAAACGCTGGCCCACGCCAGCGCTTGCGCTAACCGCGCCACTCCGCGCGAGAAGATGCATGTGGCGGCGCTCGAGCTCTGGCTGGCGGGCAACCAGTGCAAAGCGTGCGCAATATGGCAGGAAATCATCGACCGGTGGCCCGCCGATATTCTGGCGCTCCGCCTGCATCACAATGGCAGCTTCTGGACCGGGAACGCCAAAGGATTGCTGCGCGCCCCGCAAGGGGTTCTCAAGGCCATCGGCGAGAAGGGCCCCAACGTGAATTTCGTCAAAGGCATGGTGGCCTTCGGGCTTGAGGAAAATGGCGACTACGGGGGGGCTGAAAAATTTGGCCGCCAGGCGATGGAGGCCAACGGAAACGATTTATGGGCGCTGCACGCGGTGGCGCATGTTCTGGAAATGCAGTGCCGCCATGATGAGGGGCGCACTCTCCTGAGCCAGCCTTTTGGCGCCTGGTCGGACCGCAATCCCTTCAAGGATCATTTGTGGTGGCATTCGGCGCTGTTCGCGCTGGAGCAGGGAGATACGCCCCGCGTGCTGGAGCTGTATGACGCCGAAATACGGGTCGATGAAACCGGCTTCTATCTCGATGTGCAGAATGCGGCCTCGCTCCTGAAGCGGCTGGAGCTCACCGGCGTCGAAGTGGGAACACGCTGGGAGGAGCTGGCGGACCTGGCCGTATCGCGCAAGGGCGATCACGTGATGCCCTTCACCGATATTCATTTCATGCTGGCGCTGACCGGTGCGAAGCGTCTGGAGGCCGCGCGGAGTTATCTGGTGTCGCTTAAAGACTTTGCCCGCACCGGCGAGAATGACGCCGCGGCGGTCATGCGATCTGTTGGCGTGAAACTGTGCGAGGGTCTGCTGGCCCATGGCGAGGGCCGCCATGGGGACGCCGCGGATATTCTTTACGCTCTGCGCGAGAAACTCGCGCCGCTCGGCGCCAGCCATGCCCAGCGCGATGTCTTCGCGCAGATCATTATCGATGTGGTCATGCGGGCCGGGCAAAATGACAGAGCCCGCGCGCTCCTGACCGAACGCGAAGCGCTGCGCCCGGGAAGCAACTGGGTGCGCGGAAGGCTGGAGTCCCTGAGTTAGAGCAAAAACAGCAGCACGCCGGCGATAAGCACCGCGATGCCGCCAAGCTCGGAAGTGGTAAATTTCTCCCTGAAATAGAGCGAGGAGATCAGCAGCGTAAAGACCGCTTCGACCTGACCGACCGATTTGACGTAAGACGCGTTCTCGATGGTCATGGCGGTGAACCAGCAAATCGATCCCACCGCACTGGTGACACCGATAAAGCTGCACAGCCGCCAGTCGGGAAACATCGCCATGAGGCCGTCACGCTCGGCGTACAGCAGCCATATCCCCAGGAACACGACCTGCATGCCCGTCACCGCGACGACCGTAAGGCCCGCGCGGATAAGAAAATCACCTTCCCCGAGAGACAGGCTGGCTTCGCGCAGAAACAGATAGGAGAGGGAGAAGCCAAGCGCGGAGGCAAATCCGATCAGGGTTGGCTTCCAGGCCTCCAGCCGGTTGCCATGAATTGCAAACGCTTTCACTCCGGCTCTGGCGACCGCAATCAGAATGACTCCGGCCAGGGTGAGTGCGACCGCGAGCCAGCCGGTCAGGGAAATCACTTCCGAGAAGAACAGCGTGCCGATGATGGCGGTCAGCATGGTGTCGGTTTTGGTCAGCGTCGTGCCCACGGCAAAGTTTCGTAAGGTAAACAGCTGAATGAGAAACACCGTCGCCGCCACCTGGGCGAGCGAAGCAGCAAAGGAATAGGCGAGAAAGGGCGCCTGTATTTCGGGAATGCTCTGGCCGGTCCCGGCGCTGACCGCCCACAGATAGAGCAGCAGCAGCGGCATCCCGAATATGGAGCGCACATAGGTCGTGACCATGGTGGACAGGCGCACGTTCAGGCTCTTCTGCCCGGCGGTGCGCACAGCCTGCATCAAGGCGCCCAAGACGCTGATCGGTATCCAGATGAGTTCCATGATGCTCCTGCCCCGGCAGGTCTGTACCACACGAATGCCGGGGCGCGATAGAAGGAGGGCGGGAGCAACGCATATGGGTCGCGCGCGCCGGACATGTTATCCCGGTTTCATATGAAATCGGGAGGGTCAGGACATGGACATCGAAAAGGAACAACGCGACGAAGCCTTTAAGAAGGGCCTGGAAATCCGCCGTGCGGTTCTGGGGTCTGAGTATGTGGACAAATCAATCGCCGCGGCCGATGAGTTCACCGAGGACTTGCAGCGTCTGGTGACAAAATATTGCTGGGGCGAGGTGTGGGGGCGCCCGGGGCTGGACAAGCGTACGCGCTCCTTCCTCAACCTCGCCATGATCGCTGCCCTTAACCGCCCGAACGAGTTGAAGCTGCATGTGCGCGGCGCGCTCAATAACGGACTGACGCGCGAGGAAATCCGCGAGGTGTTTTTGCAGGTAGCCATCTATTGCGGCGTTCCGGCCGCGATCGATTCCTTCCGCCTGGCGCGCGAAGTATTCGAGGACATCGATGGCTGAAAAGGAAAAAATCGGATTTGTCGGTGTTGGCAATATGGGCGCGCCGATGGTGCGCAACCTAGCCAAAGCGGGGGTGCCGGTTCTCGCTTATGACCTGAACCCGGCCGCGCTGGAATCCGTCACCAGCGAAAGCAACATCGTGACGGGCGCCTCAAGCCTCGCCGAGTTGGGCGCAAAATGCACATGCGTCATCACCATGCTGCCGACCGGCGCCGATGTGCGCGAGGCGGTCCTGGGGGAGGGCGGCATCGCGTCGAAAATGCCTGAGGGCGGCATCGTCATTGACATGAGTTCGTCCGAACCCATGGGCACGAAGGAGCTTGCCGCCGAGCTTGAGGCAAGGGGCCTGCATCTGGTGGACGCGCCGGTGTCGGGCGGCGTGCCCCGTGCCGTTGATGGCACGCTGACGCTGATGACCGGCGGGGCGGACGACGTGGTTGCGCGCATCGCGCCGGTCCTGAAGCCCATCGGAAAAATCCACCGCACCGGGCCGGTGGGGTCCGGTCACGCCGCCAAGGCGCTCAACAATTACCTCTCCGCCGCCTCGCTCGCCGCCACCAGCGAGGCGCTGCTCGTGGCGCTGAAATTCGGTCTCGACGGCGCGGCCATGGCGGATATCTGGGACGCCTCCACCGGGTTCTCGAACGCCACCCGCAACAAGCTGCACCAGCATATCCTGAATGAAAAATTCGCCGCCGGCTTTACGCTGAAACTGCTCGCCAAGGATGTCGGCATCGCCCGCGCGCTGGCCGAACAGCTGGGTGTGCGCGCCGATCACCTCGATCACATCAGCGCGCTTCTGGGGGAGGCGCTTGAAGAGCTTGGCGAGGAGGCGGACCACACGGCGCTGTACCGGTATCTGGAACGGATTTCGGAGGGGGCGTAAAAACACTACGCTTTCCCCCACCTGAGAGCAGCCATTGAACTCCCCTTCACGCGTGCTAGAATCCGGAACATACGCACCCCAGGCCGGAGCAGACCCAATGCCGAAAATCCTCAGCCCAGACCAGGCCGAGTCATACAAAAAGGAGGGCTATGCCTCTCCCGTGCGCGTCATGGATAATGTGGAGGTTGCGGAATTCCGCAAGCGCTTCGAAGCCTATGAGGCGGCAAATGGCGGCTGGTATGAGCTCTCCAAGGGACAAAAGCTCTATCTGCTGCAAACCTGGGCGGCGGACCTCGTGCGCCACCCGCGCGTTCTCGATGCGGTCGAGGATGTGATGGGCCCGGATATTTTCTGCTGGGGGCAGTCGCTGTTCGTGAAGGAGCCCCGTGATCCCGGCTTCGTCTCCTGGCATCAGGACTCCACCTATTGGGGCCT
>QIGN01000183.1 GCA_003228955.1 Hyphomicrobiales bacterium | reverse complement strand
ATACGCCAGGGCGCACCCGCGAGGTGAATTACTTTGTCCTCGACGATCAGGCCTATCTTGTCGATCTGCCCGGCTATGGCTACGCGCGCGCTGCGAAAGCGCAAGTCGCGGGCTGGAACCGGCTCATCCGGGATTACCTGCAAGGCCGCGCGAGCCTGCGCCGGGTGTTCCTGCTCATCGACGCGCGCCACGGCCTGAAAGAGAGCGACAAGCCGACGCTTGAGCTGATGGATACGTCCGCTGTGTCCTATCAGGGCGTGCTGACAAAGTGCGACAAGGTGAAGGCGGGCGAGCTTGAAAAGGTCATTGGGCGCACCGCGAATGCGCTGTCGAAACACCCCGCCGCCTTCCCGGAACTCATCGCCACGTCCGCGCGCAAGGGAACCGGCCTGCCGGACCTGCGCGCGGCCATCCTGACCTTATTGGGGGATTGACCCCCTCTCCCCTGTGGGGGCCGGGTTCGATTATTCTACGCCCATGCCCCCTCACCCGCGCTAAATCGCGCGACCTCTCCTCCTCTGGGCGAGGTTAAGAAGCGCGGCAATCCTAACCCTGATGCACGACTAGAGATTGTCGCCGCGCGCCAGATCGCTATAACTCACCGGCGAGGATGTGAGACCCATGCCCAAGGACAACGCCAAACTGACCAAACTGGCCGGCGCGACACCGCCCGAAGCGGAGATTCTGTCCAATGCCCTGCCCTATATGCAGCGCTATGACGGGGCGAGCGTGGTGGTGAAATATGGCGGCCACGCCATGGGCGATGCCGCGCTCGCGGAGAGTTTCGCGCGCGACATCGTGCTGCTGAAGCAATCGGGCGTGAACCCTATCGTGGTCCATGGCGGCGGCCCGCAGATCGGCGCATTGCTGGACAAGCTCGGCATCAAGTCGGAGTTCAGGGGCGGCCTGCGCGTCACCGATCAGGACACCATGGATGTGGTCGAAATGGTGCTGGCCGGGTCGATCAACAAAAGAATTGTCGCCGCCATCAACAAACAGGGCGGCAGGGCGGTCGGCATTTCGGGAAAAGACGCGGGGCTGATGACCGTGCGCAAACTGGAGAAAGAAATCCCCGACCCGGATTCCAACCTGATGCAGATAGTCGATCTGGGCTTTGTCGGCGAACCCACGAAAGTCGACCCGCACATCATCGAGGTGATGATCGCGTCGGACCTCATTCCCGTTGTCGCCCCGCTCGGGGTCAGCCACGAGGGTCAGACCTACAATGTCAACGCGGATACTTTCGCCGGCGAGCTCGCCGCGAAGATGCTGGCGAAACGCCTGCTGCTGCTGACCGATGTGGAAGGCGTGCTCGACAAAAAGGGCAAGCTCATCGCGCAACTGACGGTCGAGAGAGCGCGCGCGCTGATCGCGGACGGGACCATTGACGGCGGCATGATTCCGAAAATCGAGAGCTGTATCTCCGTGGTGCAGAACGGCGTCGAGGCGGTTGTGATCATCAACGGCAAGACGCCCCACGCGGTGCTGCTTGAGCTTTTCACCGAGCATGGCGCGGGCACCCTGCTCAGTTCCACGCTCGACGGCTAGTACAAGTGGACGCCTTTCTCGACACCCGTGCCTGGATATTCGATCTGGACAACACGCTCTACCCGGCGCAAAGCAATCTGTTCGCGCAGATCGACCAGCGCATGGGCGAGTTCATCGCCGATTATCTGGATTTGCCTTTTGACGAGGCGCGCGTTCTGCAAAAATCCTACTATGTAGGCTATGGCACAACCCTCGCCGGGCTGATGGCGGAGCACGGCCTGAAGCCGGAAAAGTTTCTCGATTATGTGCACGACATCGACGTGTCGATGCTTGATCCCTCGCCGGAACTGGCCCGGGCCATCGAGGACTTGCCGGGGAAGAAATATATTTTCACCAATGGCTCGCAGGCCCACGCGGAGAATGTCGCCGGGCAGCTTGGCGTTCTCGACAAATTCGACGGCGTGTTCGATATCGGCGACGCCGACTTCGTACCCAAGCCCGACGCCTCGGCCTATGACAAGTTTCTGAAAGCCCACAATGTCACGCCCCACAGGGCGGCCATGTTCGAGGACATGCCCCATAATCTGGAGGCCCCCCACGCGCTCGGCATGGCGACCGTGCTTGTGCATTCGGAATATTACGACCACCCGGTTCAGCGCCGGATCAAGGACTGGGTAAAGCCGCCGGAACACGTGCATCACATGACGCAGGACCTGCTGGGGTTTCTCGGGCGGGTTCATGGCGCAATCGGCGCCGGTGCAAATGGCAACCCGCATTGACAAGCCTGCCTCCGCGCCGCAGAAACTCCAGCGAGAAACCAGCTATGATTTGCGCCACGCAGGAAATCCCATGTCCCACGATGATCTGAAAGCCACCATCGACGCCGCGTTCGAGCGCCGCGATGAAATCGGCACTGATACCAAAGGCGAGGTGCGCGAGGCGGTCGAGGCCGCGCTCGATCTTCTCGACAGTGGCAAGGCGCGCGTCGCGGAGAAACAGGGGAGCGGCTGGGTCGTCAATCAGTGGCTCAAAAAAGCAGTGCTGCTCTCCTTCGCGCTGACCCCGACGCGGATGATCGGCGGTGGCCCCGGGGGCGCAAGCTGGTGGGACAAAATCCCCTCCAAATTCGATAGCTGGGACGCGGCGCGTTTTAAAGAAGCAGGCTTCCGTGCGGTCCCGAACTGCATCGTGCGCCGCTCCGCCTATATCGCGCCGAATGTTGTTCTGATGCCGAGCTTCGTCAATCTGGGGGCTTATGTGGATGAAGGCACCATGGTCGATACCTGGGTGACCGTCGGCTCCTGCGCGCAGATCGGAAAAAACTGTCATCTTTCGGGCGGCGTCGGCATCGGCGGCGTGCTGGAGCCGTTGCAGGCCGGACCCGTCATCATCGAGGACAATTGTTTCATCGGCGCACGTTCCGAAATCGTCGAAGGGGTGGTCGTCGGCGAGGGGTCCGTCATCTCCATGGGCGTCTTCATCACCAATTCGACCAAAATCGTCGACCGGCAGACGGGCGAGATTCACATGGGAAAAGTGCCACCCTATTCGGTGGTGGTGTCAGGCTCCCTGCCCGGCAAAAACCTGCCCGACGGGTCGCCGGGACCCTCGCTCTATTGCGCGGTGATCGTCAAAACGGTGGACGAGAAGACCCGCTCCAAAACCTCGCTCAACGATCTGCTGCGAGACTAGGACCTGTGGCCGCGACAGCTCTGGAAATTGCGCAAGCCCTCATCCGCTGCCCGTCGGTAACGCCCGAAGAAGGCGGCGCGCTCACCCTTTTGCAGGGGTTGCTTGAGGAGGCCGGGTTCACCTGCCATCGCCTGCCCTTTTTCGATGAAGACACACCGGAGGTGGACAATCTGTTCGCGCGCATCGGGACGAGTACCCCGCATCTGTGTTTCGCGGGCCACACGGACGTGGTGCCGCCGGGCGATGACGCGGCATGGACGCATCCGCCCTTCGCCGCCGAGATTGCCGACGGGTGGCTGTACGGGCGCGGCGCGGCCGACATGAAGGGCAATATCGCCTGCTTCGTGGCCGCCATTGTGGACTTTCTGGCGGAACATGAGGGCGGGTTTCCGGGCTCCATCAGCTTCCTCATTACCGGCGATGAGGAAGGCCCGGCGATCAACGGCACCAGAAAAGTTCTGGAATGGATGGCCGCGAACGGCCACACACCCGATCACTGTCTGGTGGGGGAGCCAAGCTGTTCGGAATATGTTGGCGACACCATCCGCACCGGCCGGCGCGGAAGTCTGAGCGGGCATGTGACCGTGACCGGCGTGCAGGGACACACGGCCTATCCGCATCTGGCCAACAATCCGGTGCCGGGTATGCTTGGCGTGCTGGACGCGTTTCTGGCCGAACCGCTGGACGACGGCGCGCCGCATTTTTCGCCCTCGGACATGCAGATATCCACCATCGACACGGGCAACCCGGCCACGAATGTGATCCCGGCGCGCATTTCGGCCGGGTTCAATATCCGCTTCAACTCCAACCACAGCGCGGACAGCCTGATGGAAATACTAAAGAATAAGGCAGAAAGCGCCCTTGAAGGCAGCGGGTTGAACCACCAAATAGATTTCTTACCGGCCAGCCCCTGCTTCATTGCCGAGCCCGGTCCGCTGATTGATCATATGACCGGCGCGATACAGGATGAAACAGGGCGGAAACCGGAGATGTCGACCGGGGGGGGAACATCCGACGCACGATTTGTAAAGGACTACTGCCCGGTGATTGAGTTCGGTCTTGTAAACAAGACCATTCACCAGGTGGATGAACGCATTGAGGTGGCCGATCTGGAAGGCCTGACGCGGATTTACCGGGCCTTCGCCGGTCGCTATTTCGCGGCATTTGCGGCGGCCTGAACGGAAATTGCATTTTGGTAACGTTCAACTGCTAGAACTTATTGGGTAAAACTGCGGCATCTTTCGAAAAATGGCCGCAAATGGTAGTTAGATACATGCCTGTTTCATAATGCAGCGGGCGATTCGGACGGACAAGGAGACATTTGATGAGGTTCCTTCCTGCAACAGTGCTGGCCCTGGCGCTCGGGATGCCGACAATGGCAAGCGTTGCATCCGCGCAATCGATCCTGGGATCCTGGAGCGGCCGCGGCTCGGTGACGCTGATTCCCTCCGGCCAGGTCGAGCCTGTAAGCTGCAGGGTCAGCTACGAAAAGGGTGACGACAAGGGAAGGACCTTCGTTCTGAACGCGAATTGCGCGACGACCGCGGGGACTTTTGCTCAATCGGGCCGCGTCGTGAAACTCAGATCGGGCAGATATTCCGGCAGCCTGTATTCCGACCAATATGCCGTGTCAGGCAAAGTCACCGTGTCTGTCTCCGGATCAAGTCAAACCGTCAGCGTGAGAAGCCCAAAAGGCAAAGGCCTCCTGAAACTGACCAAGCGGTAGCGTATTACCGGACGCGGTTATTGGCGCGCGGCCTCTCAATAGCTGACCTTCACCAGATACAGGCCGTGCGGTGGTGCGATTGCGGCACATGCCGCACGGTCTTTTGCCTTGAGCGCCTTTTCCACATCGCGCACCCGCCATGTGCCCTCGCCGGCCCTCTTCAGGGTTCCGGCTATGGAGCGCATCTGTGAGTGCAGGAAAGAGCGCGCCTGGGCGGAAATATGAACCTCCGCACCCACCCGCGATACGGAAAGCGCGTCCAGCGTCTTGACGGGCGATTTGGCCTGGCAACTAACGGCGCGGAAGGTGGTGAAGTCATGGGTTCCCGCGAGCGCCTGCGCGGCCTCATGCATTGCGCCCGCATCAAGTGGCTTGTGAACCAGCCAGACCCGGTCCGCGTCCAGAGCCAGCGGCGCGCGCCGGTCGCATAACCGGTAGAGATACTCGCGTTTCATGGCCGAAAAGCGCGCGTCGAAATCCGTTGCGGCGACTTCGCATTCGAGTACCGCAATCGGGTCGGGGCGCAAATGGGCGTTGAGCGCGTCACGCACGGTATCGGCCGGCCAGTCTTTTCTCAGATCGAAATGCGCCACCTGCCCCAACGCATGGACGCCGGCATCGGTGCGCCCCGCGCCGCCGGGCACCACATATTCGCCGCAAAAGGCCTCGATGGCCCGCGCCAGCTGCCCCTGGACCGAGGGGCCGTTGTCCTGAACCTGCCAGCCCACAAAGGGCGTGCCGTCATATTCGATGGTGATGCGATAGCGGGGCATGGAGCCGATTGGTGCCCTGTTCAATTCACCTTGGCAAGGTTAGCTGAGATGAGTGCCCGGCGCGATGGCCTGCCCGCGCAGAAATTCATCCGCGCTCATGGGCTTCCTGCCAGCGCGCTGAAGACGGATGAGGCGAACGGCCCCTTCCCCGCAGGCTATTGTCAGCTTGTCGTCCAGCACCTCGCCCGGCGCGCCTTCACCGCCGGCAAGGGATGACCGCAGAACCTTGACACGCCCGGCCCTGCCGTTCGCCTCGATCTCGAACCAGGCGCCGGGAAAGGGCGAGAGCCCGCGAATATGGTTGTGCACATCGGCCGCCGGGCGGTCCCAGCAAATGCGGGTTTCGCCCTTTTCGATCTTGAAGGCGTAGGTGACACCCTCTTGTGCCTGTTCGCTGCAAACAAGACTGCCGCGCTCCAGCGCGGCCAGTGCCCGCATCATCAGACCCGCGCCGCCGCGCGCCAGAGGGTCGTGCAACTCGCCCGCGGTTTCGTTCGCGCCAATGGCAACGCGCTCGGCGAGGCAGACCGGCCCGGTGTCCAGTCCTTCACCCATGCGCATCACCATGACGCCGGTTTGGGTATCGCCGGCCATAATGGCGCGCTGGATGGGGGCCGCCCCGCGCCAGCGCGGCAGCAGGGAGCCATGCAGGTTGAGGCAGCCATGCTCCGGCGCGTCCAGAATGGCCCTGGGGAGAATCAGTCCATAGGCGACAACCACCGCCGCATCCGCCTCAAGGGCCGCAAACCCGCGCTGAACGGCGGCGTCCTTCAACGAGGATGGCGTGACGACCGGCAGGCCGGAATCTTGCGCAAATACATGCACGGGCGAGAGCCGCTCCTTTTGCCCGCGCCCGGCGGCGCGCGGCGGCTGGGTGTAAACGCTTACGACCTCGTGGCCCGCGCCAATCGCTTCGGAAAGACAAGGCACCGCAAAGTCGGGCGTTCCCATGAAGATGATACGAAGCGGCATAGGCGTGGCGGTTCCCGCAAACAACTTGGACAAGGTCAGCCACGTTGTACCCGGGAGTGCAAGCAGACGCCAGAAATGCGGAGAGCCGTGTCTGGTAAGACACGGCTCTCCAACAGAACTACCCGCTCACCTCAACTGTCTAGATCAGCTTCACCGGTAAAACATCGCGTATGGTTAGACGCGTTTCAGGCCACCACAGCCAACGGGTTTCCCTGTATTTGTCAGGGCCGAAGCCCCGAGCACCAATATAGTAGCGCGTTTTAGGTCTTGCGAGTCATCGCAAATTTATGAATTGGTTAAAGGGGGAAGTGCGCGTTCACGCCAC
>QIGN01000081.1 GCA_003228955.1 Hyphomicrobiales bacterium | reverse complement strand
GGGGTGGTTGGGCAAGGGGGAGCGGGTGGCCGGGAATAGTTTGCGAAAACGCCTTAGTCCCTTTTGCCGAACACCTTGCGGACAGCCAGGATCAGCAGCACCGCCAGCAGCACCGAGCCAATGGCCAGCAAGTCCAGTTCCCGGAACGGACCTTCCTGC
Source organism: Hyphomicrobiales bacterium (assembly GCA_003228955.1). Taxonomy (GTDB): domain Bacteria; phylum Pseudomonadota; class Alphaproteobacteria; order Rhizobiales; family Methyloligellaceae; genus UBA2767. Next base: position 7,187 of record QIGN01000081.1, on the reverse strand, counting down.
CGCTGGGACAGGGCGGGATGCTGCGGTGGCGCGGGGTGGCTGATCTGAGCAATCTGCATGGGTCTATTTCAACCCATTGTGATGATGACCACAATCCCGGCGGTGAGTAACGATGCCGCGATCAGCCGCCTCGCAATCGCGCCCTCGCGCAGGAAGAAGCCGCCCAGCATGACCGAGATGGGAATGGACGCCTGGCGCACGGAGGTGACGGCGGCCACCTCGCCGCCCATCTGATAAGCCAGCAGGATCAGATAGTAGGAGCCATACGCCATGACGCCGGGTACGATGAGCATGGCCGCGCGCATTGAAAATGGGCGCGAATCTTCGATCCGTGTATGGGCCCGGCGGCGCAGATAAAGTGCCGCAAAGACCGGGATCAGAAACATCTCGATCCAGAACATCATCACCTGCGGTTCGATCGTCTTCATGAGCCGGGAATCCGCAATCGAGTAAATTGCCGTCCCGGACATCGCGAGAACGGCGAACCCGAGCGTTTTGGGATCTTCCAGAAAATGGGTTCCCCGGCGGTAAAGCAGCAGGAATCCCCCGGCGACCGCCATGGCAATGCCGAGCAGCACATACCAGGAATAAGAGGCGCCAAGCAGGGCGATGCTGACGATGACGATGAGTACCGGCGAAGCCCGGATGATCGGATAATAGGACGAGAGATCGCCGCGTTTCAGGGTGGCGGTCAGGCAGGTGCCATATAATATCTGACCGCACCAGGACAGGGCGAGCAGCGGGATGACCGCGCCCGCGGCCCAGATGTCGGAGCCTGCCACAAGCGCATGAACCAGTCCGCTGACGGCAAGCGTAACCGTCATGCCCAGATAGGCCAGTTGGGCGTCGGGTTCCTGTTTGAGAAACAGGTTCCAGACGGGATGAATGGCCGCCGAAAGCAGCACCATGCCTGCTAGGATCAGGTCCACGGATAGTGCGCCCCCGGGCGGCCTGAGGGCACTCTAGTTGACATGGCTGGTCGCGATCTCCCAGAAGGCCGCGACCGTCCGGAGCTTGGCGCGCTCCTTGAGGCAGACGAGATTTTCCGTCATTGTACCGTCGCAGTCGCTCAATATGAGGGACTTCAGCCGGGTATCGAATCCGAACTCGGCCTGGCTGACGACGCCGACCCCGATTCCCGCGGCGACGGCCTCGCGCGCCGCGGCGCGGCCGTCGGCATCCAGCGCAATCTCGAATTCGAGATTGCGCGCGCTCAACTCGGTCTCCAGCGTCATACGGGTTTTGGAGCCCGCCTCACGCATCACGAGCGGCTGGCTGCACAGCTCCTTGAGCGTGATTTTCCTGCGCGAGGCCCAGGGGTGCGAGACATCGACAAATGCAACCAGCGGGTCGGTCCTGAGCGGTATCAGCTGAAGCTGATCGTCGTCGGGCACATCCGCCAGCACGGCGATGTCGGCATTGAATTCATACAGGGAGGAAAGGACTTCGTCCGCATTTCCGATGCGCAGCGTGATCGAAATGCCCGGATAAGCCTTCCGGAACGCGCCAATCAGGTTGACGCTGTGCATCGGCGCGTCGGCGGCCATGCGCAGGGATCCGGTCCGCAGCGCTTCGCTTTCCGACAACAGCTCCATCGCCTCTTTTTCCTGCTCGAACATGCGCTTGGTGATTTCGAACAGCCTGAAACCGAGCTCGGTGGGAACGACCGACCGGCGCTTGCGTTCGAACAGGCGGAGGTTGAACCAGCCCTCGAGTTTGCGGACCTGATCGGAGATGGCGGGCTGCGAAATATTGAGCTTTCGCGCGGCCTTGGAGAATCCGCCATGGGTCGCGACGGCATGAAATGCACGCAGCTGATAATAATACATCGCTAGAACCTATAGATCACATTAGTTCGCATGATTTGACTTATGGTAGCGGTGTGCTTTCTGATTGGTCAAGCTGATAGGTTCCTGTTGGCGGAAATTACGAATTGGGAGCGGCACGTCCTGCATTCCCGGAGTCCGGGCGGTCAGGGTTCTCGTGATGAGCATGAAACCATGATTGCGGTACGGCCTATCGCTAGAGCGCGGGAGTCGATAATCTGCGATTGTGGATTGTGCAATAACAAGTGATTGCTGAGCCTGCATTGCACGGGCAAGGGTTCGACCTGGCCCCAATCAAAAAGCGTTTGAGTAGTTCAATAAGGAGGAAGCAAATGAAATCTGGATTTTTGAAACGCCTGAGTTTGTCCGTTTTCGGGGCAGTGTTAGCCGGATCGCTCTTAACCGGTGCCGCGAATTCACAGGAATTGATCGTCTACACGGCGGTCGAGCCGGAAGAGCTCTCGGGATTTGCCAAGGCCTTCGAGGCCGATTATCCCGGCATCAAGATCAAATGGGTGCGCGACTCTACCGGTATCATGACGGCCAAATTACTGGCTGAAGGCAAGAACACCAAGGCCGATATCGTCTGGGGCCTGGCGGCAACAAGCCTGCTGCTGCTCAAGGACGCCGGCATTCTGGAGCCTTATGCGCCAAAGGGTGTTGAGAAGCTCAACAAATTATTCGTCGATGGCGACAATCCGCCGTCATGGGTTGGCCAGCGCGCCTGGATCGCGTCGATCTGCGTGAATACGGCTGAGGCCAAGGCAAAGAACCTGCCGATCCCGAGCAGCTGGGCCGACCTCACCAAGCCCGTCTACAAGGGCTACATCGTGATGCCGAATCCGGCTTCGTCGGGTACGGGTTATCTTGATGTCTCCAGCTGGATTCAGATGTGGGGCGAGGATAAGGCGTGGAAGTTCATGGATGGGCTGCACGAGAATATCGGCATTTACACCCATTCCGGCTCCAAGCCATGCAAGATGGCCGGCAAGGGCGAATTCCCGATTGGCGTTTCCTTCGCCTACAAGGGCGCGCAGCTCAAAGCCAAGGGCGCTCCGGTCCTGACGGTCGCGCCGAGCGAAGGCGTTGGCTGGGAGCTTGAAAGCTTCGGCCTCGTCAAGGGTGCGAAAAACGCCGCGGCGGCCAAGAAACTGGCCGACTGGTCGGTCACCAGGGAAACCAACGTCATCTACAACGAGGCCTATGCCGTTGTGGCCTATCCTGGCGTTGCCAAGCCGGTGAAGTTCTTCCCGCCCGATATCGGCAAGAAAATGATCAAGAACGATTTCCTCTGGGCCGCCAAGAACCGCAAGCGGATTCTGGCCGAGTGGACGAAGCGGTACGATTCAAAATCGGCGCCGAAGAAAAAATAACAACGCTTGATCAAGAGCCCCCGGCCCGCGCTAAACTGGCCGGGGGTTTTTTCTATTGCGCCTTGGGGGGGTGAATGGCACGGAAGAGTAAAACGAAATCACCGCCCAAACGGGCGTTTCTTGAGATCAGGGACGTTTCCAAGAAATTCGGCGATTTCACCGCCCTCACGGATATCACCCTCGATATCGTCGAAGGGGAACTGATCTGTTTCCTGGGTCCCTCAGGCTGCGGCAAAACCACTTTGCTGCGGGCCATCGCCGGGCTCGATTATCAGACTACGGGGCGGATTTACCAAAAAGGGCGTGATATTTCCGACGCGCCGCCCGCCGACCGCGACTTCGGTATCGTTTTCCAGTCCTACGCCCTGTTTCCAAACATGACCGTGGCCAAGAACATCGCCTATGGTCTCGTCAACCGGCGCATGGCCCGCAAGGCGGTTGCCGACAGGGTGCAGGAACTTCTGGAGCTGGTCGGCCTGCCGGGCTCGGACGATAAATTCCCCGCCGCGCTGTCCGGCGGCCAGCAGCAGCGCGTGGCGCTGGCGCGCGCCCTGGCGACGTCGCCCGGAATGCTGCTTCTCGATGAACCTTTGAGCGCGCTCGATGCAAAGGTGCGCGAACAGCTGCGCCATGAGTTGAAGGATTTGCAGCGTTCCCTGGGCATCACCACCGTCATGGTGACGCACGATCAGGAGGAAGCCCTGTCCATGGCCGACCGGATCGTGGTGATGAGCGACGGGCGCATCGCACAGGTCGGAACACCAATGGAAATTTACCGCAATCCCGTCAACGCCTATGTGGCGGATTTCATCGGTTCGATGAATTTTCTGCGTGGCAGGATGGGCGCGGGCGGACAAGTTAAGGTGGGGCGGTTGAAGATTGCGCTGCCCGAGGGTGCGGCCAAACAGTTCGCCAAAGGCGACGATGTGGTTGTTTGCATTCGCCCCGAGGATGTGGCGGTGCGGAATCTGGAGCGGTTCAAAGCGAAGAAATTCACCATGACCATAAACGATGTCGAATTTCTGGGCTCGTTCTGCCGGGTCACCCTCGATGTGGATGGCGACAAGGACGCGGAGCTGGTCGCCGATTTCTCGATCAACCTCATGCGTGATTTCAATCTGGTGCGCGGGGGCAAGCTCGATGTGGCGTTGCCGGGACGGCGTCTTCAGGTGTTTCGCGACGAGGGGCAGGGCGGGGAAGAATCATGAGCGCGGCGGACATACCCGGTGCGACGGGGCTCGAGCCTCCAGGCTCACCGGCATTGAGGCGATTGCGCGCGCTGAAGGCCGAGTCCTGGATTATGCTCGCGGGCATTCTTGCCATCTTTGCCGCGCTGCTCGCCTTTCTGGCCCTGCCGCTTTACGCGCTTCTGAAGAAGAGCGTGGAAGATGACAAGGGGGCCTTTGTCGGGCTCATCAATTTCCAGGAATATTTTGCCTCCGCCGGGCTGGTCACCTCGATCGGAAACTCCCTGACCATCGCCTTTCTGACAATGGTCATTTCCTGTACGCTCGCCTTCACCTTTGCCTACGGGCTGACGCGGACCTGCATGCCCTTCAAGCGCATGTTCCGGGCCCTCGCAACGATACCCATTCTCGCGCCCTCGCTGCTGCCGGCCATTTCGCTGATCTATCTGTTCGGCAATCAGGGCGTCATCAAGGGGCTGCTGTTCGGGGAGAGCATCTACGGGCCGATCGGCATCATGATCGCCATGGTGTTTTACATCTTTCCCCATGTGATGATGATCATGGTGACGGCGCTCTCGACCACCGACGCGCGGCTCTATGAGGCCGCCGATGCGCTCGGCACCCGGCCAATGCGTGTGTTCTTCACCATCACCATACCCGGCGCCATTTACGGCATCGTCTCGGCGATGGTGGTGGCCTTCACCCTGACCATCACCGATTTTGGCGTGCCCAAGGTGATCGGCGGCCAGTATAATGTGCTGGCGACCGACATCTACAAACAGGTGGTGGGACAGCAGAATTTTTCCATGGGCGCGGTCGTCGGGCTGGTGCTGCTCATTCCGGCCGTGTTCTCATTTCTGATCGACCGCCATGTGCAGAAAAAACAGGTGGCGCTGCTGTCGGCGCGCGCGGTGCCGTTTCACCCCAAGCCACACAAGATGCGCGATACGGGATTACTCATTTTCTGCATTTTGATGTCGGTGTTCCTGATCGGTATTCTGGGGATGGCGGCTTACGCGTCCTTTGTGACGTTCTGGCCCTATGATCTGAGCCTGTCGCTGGTCAACTACGACTTTGACAGGGTCGACCCGAATGGCTGGTCGTCCTTCTATAACTCCCTGAAGATGGCCGGGTTCACGGCGGTGATCGGCGTCACCATCATCTTTCTCGGCGCCTATATGGTCGAGAAGGGGCAGAACTTCCCGAAGCTGCGGGGGCTCTTTCACATGCTCGCCATTGTGCCCATGGCGGTGCCGGGGCTGGTGCTGGGTCTCGCCTATGTGTTCTTTTTCTCGCGGCCCGAGAATCCGCTGTCGGTGTTTTACTCCACCATGGCCATCCTGGTGGTCTGCACCATCGTCCATTTCTATACGGTCAGCCATCTGACCATGCTGACCGCGCTCAAGCAGATCGACAAGGAGTTCGAGTCCGTTTCCTCGTCCCTCAAGGTGCCGTTTTACCGGACCATGTTCCGCGTGCATGTGCCGATCTGCCTGCCGGCGATCTCCGAGGTCATGATGTATCTGTTCGTCAACGCCATGACGACGGTTTCCGCGGTGGTGTTCCTCTATTCCCCCGATACCAAGCTGGCGGCGATCACCGTGCTCAATCTGGATGACGTGGGCGATACGGCCGAGGCCGCGGCCATGTCCATGGTGATTGTCGCGACGTCGGTCACGGTGCGTGTGGCCCATGGATTGCTGATGCGCGGCATGAATGCGCGCCATTCGGCATGGCGGCAAAGGTAAACATAATTCAAAACTATACAAATCATAGAAACTAACGATTTGAATTATATCAACCTTTTGGGTGACACTGGCCTTCGATGCAGATTTCGGGATTCGATTTTGCACAGGCGCCGGAGGCCAATGGTTCATGAATGTGATGCGCAAGTCCCAGACTACGGAGCGCCCCGCGCCCGCTGAAACCCGGAGCGAAAGCGTTGCAAAAGGCGACGATCCCTATCTTCTGACGCCGGGCCCCTTGACGACCTCGATGCGCACCAAGCAGGCCATGATGCACGACTGGGGTTCGTGGGATTCCGATTTCAACGAGGTGACAGCCGATATCCGCCGCCGTCTCATTGCCATGGCGGGCGGCGCGGGGTCCTCAAGCAGCGAAGCGGTAGGACAAACAAACATGTCCTCAAGCAGCGAAGCGGTAGGACAAACAAACATGTCCTCAAGCAGCGAAGCGGCAGGACAGAAAAGAGAGTCCTATGATTGTGTCCCGTTGCAGGGCAGCGGCACCTATTGCGTCGAGGCCATGCTGTCCAGTTTTCTTGCCAGGGATGGAAAGGCGCTGGTGCTGATGAACGGCGCCTACGGGCAGCGCGCCGCGAGGACGCTGGAATATCTCGGGCGCGATTTTCTCATTCTCGACAAGGGTGATTATCTGCCTCCCATGCCGGACGAAGTCGACGAACTGCTGACCCGGAACCGCGATATTACCGATGTGGTCGTCATTCATTGCCGATGTGGTCGTCATTCATTGCGAAACCAGCTCGGGCATTCTCAATCCCTTAAAAGGCATTTCGGACGTGGTGATGAAACATGACCGCCGTCTGCTTGTCGACGCCATGAGTTCTTTCGGCGCGATCCCGCTGGATGTTGCCGAGGTGCCGTTCGAGGCCATGGTCTCTTCGGCCAACAAATGCATCGAGGGCATTCCCGGGTTCGGGTTCGTCGTGGCCAAGGTCTCCGCGCTCGAAGAGGCGGAAGGGCGCAGCCATTCGCTCTCTCTGGATGTGCATGACCAGTGGGCCTATATGAAAAAGACAACCCAGTGGCGCTTTACGCCTC
>QIGN01000192.1 GCA_003228955.1 Hyphomicrobiales bacterium | reverse complement strand
CATCGAGGATTTTTGCAAACCAAATCTCATCGCCTTCTACCCACCGATGAGATGAGGCGCTAAAGAACCGCAATACTTTTCCGCAACTGGCGTATGGCCAGCGCCCTCCTCGCCTGCATTCTAGCTGGGGCTAGCATCAACCCCGATACAGATGTTTTATTGGAGTATGAGCGCGTCTGATCCAGCAGGTACAAATTGGTCGGAACAAGAGATTGATCTGATCATTGCCGATTATTTTGAAATGCTCCAGATGGAGCTTTCAGACGTGCCATTCGTAAAGGCGCATAGAAACGCCGCTTTGCGTAAATTGACTGGCCGTTCGCAAGGCTCTGTTGAGTATAAGCACCAAAACATTAGCGCGGTTTTGGATCGACTCAGCATTCCCTGGATCGAAGGCTACAAGCCGATGGCGAATTTTCAAGCTTCTCTAATCGATGGTGTGGAACGTTATCTGCTGGGACCGGAGTTCAAGTTGTCAGCGCAGGTCCAGGCAGCCCCAATGGGCTTCGAAGATCAACCCGCTCTATTATTTGAACCGCCTCCTCAGTTAATCCCGAATCCAATTAATGAGCCGGAATTCTTGCAACGCTTAGTAAGGAAATTCGACCCTGCGGAGCGGGATGCACGTAACAGAGCATTAGGAAAACAAGGAGAGGAGAGGATATTACTTTCAGAGCAAATGCGATTGCGAGCAGCAAACCGAACTGATCTCGCCGAAAGGGTCCATTGGGTATCGGATGTGGAAGGTGATGGTGCGGGATATGATATTCTCTCATTTGATATTTCGGGAGAGGAACGGCTGCTGGAGGTTAAAACCACTTCCGGACACCAGGCCACACCCTTTTTCCTATCCGAAAATGAGCGCGCCTTGTCAGTCGAGAAGTCGGATATTTTTCGTCTGGTGAGGCTATATAACTTTGCCCGCGCACCGCGAGTATTCGAACTAATTCCACCGCTAGCAGACTTCGTGAACTTGGCTCCGACAAACTACCGCGCTTCTTTCACATTGTAGGAGCTACAACAGGAAAGCCTCGGTCCAATCGAGAATATCCACTTATCATACCGTCGTTTGCCGGTATGACGATGAGCGCGATGCCGCCCTACCCCCCCAAAGCCTCAACAAACCGCACCGGCTCCCCTCCGGCTTGCCCCAATATCTCATCCTCCCACATGACGCGCCGCCCACGAATAATCGTCCCCTTGGGCCAGCCGGTGACGCTGCGCCCGGCAAACGGCGTCCAGCCGCATTTGCTGGCGATCCAGTCATCCTCGATGGTTCGCTCTTCCGCCATATCCACAATCGTGAAGTCGGCGTCGTAACCTGCTGCGATACGCCCTTTGCTGGTTATGCCGAAAATCCGCTGCGGCCCGTGGCTGGTGAGATCGACGAAGCGCTCAAGAGAAAGGCGTCCCGCATTCACATGGTCCAGCATGATGGGAACGAGCGTCTGCACGCCGGGCATGCCCGATGGCGAGGCGGGGTAGCTTTGCGCCTTCTCCTCCAGGGTGTGCGGGGCATGGTCCGAGCCCAGCACGTCCACCACACCTTGATCCAGGCCCCACCAGAGGCGCCTCTGGTGCGCGGCGTCCCGCAGGGGCGGGTTCATCTGCGCCTTGGCGCCGAGCGCCTCATAGGCTTCTGGCACCGTGAAGGTGAGATGCTGCGGCGTGGCCTCCACGCTCGCTACATCTTTGTGCTGGCTGAGAAATTCCATCTCCTCACCGGTGGAGATATGCAGCACATGCACGCGGGCGCCATGTTCGCGGGCCAGCCGCACAAGCCGCCGCGTCGAAATGAGGGCCGCCTGCGGGTCGCGCCACTCGGTGTGGCTCGCCGGGTCGCCCTCGCGGCGCACGCCCTGGCGCTCGACCAGCCGCGCCTCGTCTTCTGAATGAAACGCCGCGCGGCGGGAGATCGCCGCCAGCACGCGCGACAGGCTCTCCTCGTCATCGACCAGAAGGTTGCCGGTGGACGACCCCATGAAGACCTTGACGCCGGCGGCGCCTGGCAGGCGTTCAAGCTCCGGCAGGTCGTCGATATTCTTGCGCGTCGCACCCACATAGAAAGCGAAGTCGCAGAACATGCCTTTGCGCCCGCGCGCCACCTTGTCGGCAAGTGCCTCGGCGCTGGTCGTCAGCGGATCGGTGTTGGGCATTTCGAAGACGGCGGTGACGCCGCCGAGCACGGCCGAGCGGCTGCCATCGGCCAATGTCTCCTTGTGCTCCGCGCCCGGCTCGCGAAAATGCACCTGGCTGTCAATCACGCCCGGGAGCACATGCAGGCCCGCGGCGTCGATGACTTCGCCGGCGCTCGCGGCGGCGATATCGCCAATCGCGGCAATTCTGCCCCCGCGCACGCCAATATCCCTCTTGCCAATCCCGTCATGATTGACGAGCGTGCCACCCTTGATAACAGAATCGAAGTTTTCAGACATTTATTTCACCAAATTTCCGGGACTGCGCTTGATGCCTGACGCACGCTTAAATACACCTGAGAGCCGATGCAAGGAAAGTGATTCCCATGGCGGAATGTAACATTGCCGAACTGACGGCACGCGGCGTCATTAAAGTGAGCGGCGGAGACGCGAAAAAGTTTTTGCAGGACATTGTCACCAACGATGTGAACAGGGCGGTGGACGGCAAGGCGGTTCACGCCGCGATACTCACGCCCCAGGGAAAAATTCTGTTCGATTTTTTCCTACTGGACCGCGGAACGCATTTCTTTCTCGAATGCGCCGGGGATACTGTTAGCGACCTCATAAAGCGGCTCACCTTTTACAAGCTGCGCGCGGCGGTGGATTTCGAGGACTTGTCGGGCACGCACAAGATCTGGGTTGCGTGGAATGACGCACCGGACGCGCCAGACAATGTCATCGCCTATGCCGACCCCAGGCTTGAGATGCTTGGGGTTCGCATTATCGCGCCTGCATCGCTCGATGTGGCGGTGCCCTGCAAAGTGGTGAGCGAGGACGGTTTTCACCGCCATCGCATCGCATTGGGCGTGCCCGAGGCGGACAAGGACTACACCCTCGGCGACACTTTCCCCCATGAGGCGGATTATGATCAACTCGCCGGGGTGGATTTCGACAAGGGGTGCTATGTGGGACAGGAAGTTGTCTCGCGGATGGAACATCGCGGGACGGCGCGTAAACGCATCGTGCCGGTGCGTGGCAATGCGCCGCTCACGGCGGGCGCAAAAATTACCGCCGGCGACGCGGCTATCGGCGCCCTTGGCTCGGTCGCGGGTGACATGGGTCTGGCGACCGTCCGGCTCGACCGGGCCGCAAAGGCCATCGAGGAGGGCCGGACGCTGATGGCGGGCGATGCCGAAATTGAGCTGACCCAGCCTGTTTGGGCCGATTTTAACGTCCCAATGAAAGGTGCCGCAAAATGAGTGAACAGTCGCGCTGCTGGTGGGCCGGGCCGCAACCCATCTATATCGCCTATCACGATGAAGAATGGGGGGTACCCAGCGCCGATGACCGGCTGATGCTGGAGAAGCTGGTTCTGGAAGGGTTCCAGGCCGGGCTGTCCTGGATCACCGTTCTCAACAAGCGCGCCCGCTTCCGCGAGGTGTTCGATAATTTCGATGCGGAGAAAATTGCCCGCTATGACGAAAAAAAGATCGAGAGCTTTCTGGCGGACGCGGGCATTATCCGCCATCGCGGCAAGATCGAGGCGACCATTTCCAATGCAAAAGCCTATCTGAAGCTGCGCGAGCAAAAGACCCTTGCCGCCTTCCTGTGGGATTTCGTGGACGGCGTACCGGTCCAGAACGCCTATGCGCGAAAGGAGGAGATGCCCGGTCAAACCGATGTGAGCCAGGCGATGGCGAAAGCGCTCAAGGCCAAGGGCTTTCGCTTTTGCGGACCCACAACGGTTTACGCCTTCATGCAGTCGCTCGGCATGGTGAACGATCATCTGGTGAGCTGCCCCCGCCATGCGGCTTGCGCGGAACTGGCGCGCGCATTCAAAGCGCCCCAACAGTAATCCCGGTCATGCCACCGCGAAAACAAACCCCGCCGCGCGCCTGGCAGCGCATGCTTTCGGGCCGGCGTCTGGACCTGCTCGACCCCTCACCCATGGATATCGAGCTTGAGGACATCGCACACGGGCTCGCCCGCGTGGCGCGCTGGAACGGACAGACGCTCGGAGACCATGCGCTTTCGGTAGCGCAGCACTCCTTGCTTGTGGAGCAGATTGCTTCCGCGCTGCGCCCGGACCTTTCGACGCGCTGGCGGCTGGCGGCGCTGCTCCACGACGCCCCGGAATATGTCGTTGGCGATCTGATCAGCCCCTTCAAGGCGGCCATCGGTCTCGACTATCGCGAACTGGAAGGCCGACTGCTGCGGGCGGTCCATATCCGCTTCGGGCTGCCTGGAGAAATCCCCAAAACCATCACGTTGCTCATCAAGCGCGCCGACAAGATGGCGGCCTATCTGGAGGCGACGCAGCTGGCCGGTTTCTCTGAACCAGAAGCACGCCGGTTCTTCACCGCTCCGCGCGGAGTTCCCGAGCATGAGCTGGTCAGGGTTAGCAACATCGAGCCGCTCCCCGCCACCGTGGCGCAAAGCCTGTTTATGGCGCGATTTGAAGAGCTTATTGAGCGGCAAACCGGTTGATTTTGCTTATCTCTCCAAACCTTTCATATGGATTTCATCCGGCCTGCCGTGCCAGCGCCACAAGAATAGTTTAGGGTCATTCCACAATGGATGGAGAGAACATATATGTCGGACCGCTGAGTGCGGTCACCAGCTCGGTGCAAACCCTGGGGGTCGGATATCTGGTCACCCTGATGAACGATCAGGCGATGATCGAAACACCGGAACAAATCGCTCCCAAACGCCATCTGCGGCTGGTCATGAACGATATTTCCGAGCCACAGCAGGGGCTCGTGCCGCCAAGTGACGCGCATGTTCAGGAACTCATAGATTTCGTCGTCGCGTGGGACCGGAAACTGCCCATGCTTATCCATTGCTGGGCGGGTATCAGCCGCTCTACCGCTGCGGCCTTCATAACTTTATGCGCGCTCAATCCCGAAATCCAGGAAAGACACATCGCGCAGGCCCTGCGCTCCGCCTCGCCGACCGCCACACCGAACCGCCGGTTGGTCCTGCTGGCGGACGGTCTTCTCAAGCGCGGCGGGCGCATGACAAAAGCCGTCGAAGCGATCGGACGCGGCGAGACAACCATGGAAGGCACCCTGTTCCAGCTCCCGGCCCGCGTGGCGGCCTAACTTATGAGCAGACAATCGGGTATCGAAATTGGTCTCAACGCCGCTATCGTGGGCGTGAGCGATGGCCAACCCCATATTCTGGTGACGCGCGAGGGAGATGGGTGGGATGCCCTGCCCTATGGTCCCTTTGCGCCGCTCGACCATCGCACCCTGGACATCGGCCTGCGAAACTGGGTGAGCGAACAAACCGGACTTGAACTGGGATATGTCGAACAGCTCTACACGTTTGGCGACCGGGGCCGTCATGCCGAGCCCGGTGATACGGGCCCCCATATCGTGTCGGTGGGCTATCTGGCGCTGGTCGCGGAGGACTCCGTCGCGGGGCCGGGAGGCGCGTCCTTCGCCCGCTGGTACGGCTATTTGCCGTGGGAAGACTGGCGCAATGGCAAACCTGCCATCCTCACCGATGAAATCGAGCCACGCCTGAAGCGCTGGGCGTCCCGGCCAGACCAGGACGACATGGATGAGCTGGTGCTCACGAGACCAGAGCGACTGCGGATCTGTTTCGCCGTGGAAGGCGCGGGATGGGACGAGGAAAAAGTGCTGGAGCGCTATGAATTGCTCTATGAAGCGGGCCTCACCGCCGAGGCCGAACGCGACGGAAGCAAGGCGGTAAAATCCTGGAACAATCTGCCGCAACTGGGCCGCCCCATGCAGTTCGACCATCGCCGCGTGCTGGCCACGGCCATGAGCCGGCTGCGCGGCAAACTCAAATACCGCCCCGTGATCTTCGAATTGCTGCCCGGCAGTTTTACGCTTTTCGAGTTGCAGAAAATTGTCGAGGCCATACTGGGCCACCATCTGCACAAACAGAATTTCCGCCGCCTTGTGGAAAATGCCGGGCTCGTCGAAGCGACAGGCGATGTTACCAGGCAGACAGGAGGACGCCCGGCGAAACTTTTCCGCTTCCGCCGCGACGTCCTGCTTGAGCGCCCCTCGGCCGGCGTGAGGATGAAGGGCGGAACGGTGTAAAGGTTTTTTTTGAATACAATAATACTTGTATATTTTCATCTCGTTCTGCGCAGAACCTGCTACTGGAAGCGGTATGTTTGACTTCTTGGGATTCGCATTGACCGTCCTCGCCGCGCTTTTCATCCTCCCCATTGTATCTCTGGTAAGCACCTCACGGCTCCGCAAGCATGTCTATTTCCTCGAAAAGGAAATCAGTGCGCTTCGTCAACGCCTGGGCGATGAGCCGCCACCTGATAACCAAGAGAAGGATACAGATGATCAGGAAGCCACACTTGGGTCTGATGTCGAAGATGATGAACTATCCGATGAAGACGCTGAAGCCATTGCAGACGTTGTTCCCGAACAGGCCGCCGCGGGCAGCCGGGATCGGGCCGGATGGCGTCCACAGATATCGCTCACCACATCCGGGATAGGGGATCGCATATCCGGTCTTGCACCCTCTGCGGGCAATATGGAGCAAACGCTCGGCACCAAGTGGATTGTCTGGATTGGGGGCCTGGCGCTGGCGCTCGGTGGCCTGTTCCTCGTGCGCTACAGCATTGAGGCGGGCTTGCTGGGCCCGGAGGTCCGTATCGTGCTCGGGGCGCTGTTTGCACTCCTTCTGGCCGCCGCCGGAGAATATGCCCGCCGCCATGACGTCACGGCCGAGCTGGCCGGTGTTCCAAGCGCTTATATTCCCGGCATTCTGACAGCCGCCGGAATCCTGACCGGTTTCGCAACCATCTACGCCGCCTACGCGCTCTATGGATTCCTGCCACCGATTCTGGCCTTCATATTGCTTGCCGCCTGTTCATTCGCCGCCCTGTCCGCGTCCTGGCTGCACGGGCCCGGCCTTGCAGCCATGGGGCTAATCGGCAGTTACGCGACACCCGCGCTGGTCGCCACGCAAACGCCCAAAGCCTGGCCGCTCTTCATTTATCTCCTGTTCGTAACGGGCGCATCTTACTTCGCGGCCCGGCTCAAGGGCTGGCTTTGGCTCGCCGTCAGCGCCACGGCCGGCGCTGTTGCATGGGGCCTGATATGGGATACGGGGAACTGGGGTA
>QIGN01000028.1 GCA_003228955.1 Hyphomicrobiales bacterium | reverse complement strand
CCCAGCTCGGCCGCCCGTGCGACAGAAACCTCAAGCAATCTGGACCCGAACCCGCGCCCGCGATATTGCGGGTAGACGGCGAGGATATCGGTGTACCAGCTGCCCGCGGCCAGATTTTCCAGCTCCTGCAGGGGCACAAACATTGCCGGCATCGTATCGGTATCGATTTCCTCCGGTTCATCGGGAATCGCATACCCGATCATGCAGGCGGCAACTTCCCCTTCTGTTTCCGCAACAATCGCATTGCGATATGAAAAATCACCCTCTTCGCGCCGCGCGCGGCGGCGTCCGCACTCCCAGCCGCTTTCCCCTTCTTCCGCCATCCGCTCCCACAGATAGAGCGGCATACCTTCGCCCGCGAAATTGACGAGTTCGACCAGCGCGTGCACGTCGTTCGATACCGCCGGGCGGATATTAAGGCCCGGGTCCATGAAATTATTTTCTGCCATGATGATTCCCAAACTTCGCCCATGTCATAACACCATCGCGCCCGTGTCATAACATCATCATTTGTCATGCTGCTTTGTGTGAGCGGGCCGGGCTGTATGCCCCCCGGTAGATCGGCCGGTCCTGCTCATACCGTCATTTGACGCCACTTATCTGGCGTCTCTTGGCGGTTCATGGGCGCCTGGTTTGGCAGACGCCCGGCAATGGATCGCGCACCTCAAAAAGGATGTCCGCGATACGTAAAAAAAGTAAAGAGCAGGAGGCTACAAGCATGAGAAATGCAGCAATGGCGTTACCCGTTTTCGGTCTGATTCTTGGTTTCGGCGGCCTGGCGGGTGCCACGGTTTCAAAATCCCCGATCCTTCCGTCGAATGAGATTGTTCAGCAGCAGGAGACCTGCGAGGAAGGTGAAATCTGGGACGAGACGCTCAAGAAGTGCGTGAAGAAGGAAAGCTGATCCAGGCTTGAGTCTTATCTGAGGTCCACGGGCGGGCGGCATCACGCCGTCCGCCCAATATTTTGCAGACATTCGGGCGCCTACGCCGCCTCGGAACGCTCTCTTGAGAGTTCGGAATGCTCTCCTGAGAGAAAGCCGCGCAGGCGGTCCTGCATCGCGGCGTCAATGTCCAGTTTCACATGAATACCCCGTTCGCTTACATTGATGACGATGGCGCAAAGACCTTCGCCAAGTCCGTCAATATCAAGCTCCACGCGGTCTTTCGCTGACAAACCGAGTTCCATTTCGGAAATCAGCGCCCCGCCCGGCGAAAGATCCCTGATCTTGCAACTCGCTCTTTCTCCGGCCATCCGGCAAACGGCGTCCCACTCGCCTTCCAGGCGCTGCGCCTGGCGCCGGTCCTCGAGTTGCCAACTCACAATATCCTCCAGGAACGTGTCGACCGACTGGTTCAGACCAGCGGCTTCGGTCATCATCTGTGTCAGCGATTCAAGCATCCCGGATGCCGATTTATCGACCTGCCCGAAGGCGCCGGTGATTTCGACGATGTTCTCCGAGACTTCCTGCGTGCCGGCATTCACTTCCCTGATGCTGCCGGATATCTGCTCGACCGAAGCGTGCTGTTCCTGCATCGCCGCCGCGATCGACTCGGTCACCTGCGAGCTTTCCTGAATGCAAAGAGTTATGTCGTTGATCGAGGTTTGAGCCTCGGCTGTCGCTTCCTGGATGCGTTGTATCTTCGCGGTGATGTCCTGGGTGGCATTGGATGTCTGCTGGGCCAGGTCCTTGACCTCGCTAGCCACAACGGCAAATCCCTTGCCGGCCTCGCCGGCGCGCGCCGCCTCGATGGTGGCGTTGAGCGCAAGCAGATTGGTTTGTTCCGCAACGGCGGAAATCATTTCCACCACCTGGCCGACATCGGCGGCGGCGTCGGTGAGAACGGTAACCTTTTCGTCGGCCGTGCCGGCTGTCCTGGCCGCGTCCGACGCGATCCCGCTGGCTTTCTGAATCATTTGACTGATCTCGCCGATGGAGGCGAAAATCTGTTCGCTGGCGGACGCAACGGAGCTTAAATTGGAGGTTGCCTCCTCCGAAGCCGAGGCCACGGTCGCCGCGGTGCAATTGGTGTCCGTGGTTACGGTCGAGAGCGATTTCGCCGTCTCGCATAATTGTGTCGCGTTGGTCGCGACCTTGGCGGCCGCGGGCTTCAGCACATTCGTGCAGAAATCGGAAAGCTTCTCGGCGACCTGCTTGCGCTCCCTTGCGGTGAGGCGCTGATCTTCCGCCTGCCGATCCTGCATTTTCTGCCGTTCGGCGACCGCCTCTTTCAGCACCTCCAGCGCCTTGGCCATCGAACCCAGCTCGTCCTTGCGGTCAAGCCCGGGCACTTCCGCGTCTTTGTCCCCCTCCGCCAGCCGTTTCATCACGCCGACCGCGTTCAGCAGCGGCCCGGTGACCGTTTTAACGGTGAGGACCGTCACCAGGGTCAGCAGGAGGCCGACGGCGATAGCGGCGATGATCATCTTGTTGGCAATGGCGGCGCCCGCGGCGAGTTGCGGCTCGATCACCGAAGAAACTTCGAGCACGCCGCGTACATCGCCGAGCTTCCAGTCGGTCTTGGGTGAATCCACGCGCGAGTTGTGGCAGGCCACGCAGCCTTGGGCTGCCATCTTGTCGGGAACCGCCACGCGGACAACCTCCTTGCCGGCTTTTGTTTCCTGGCGGGAAAATACCTTGTCCGGATTTGCGGTCAGGAAGGCCCAGGCCTGTTTCTGAAAATCATCCAGCTTGCGGTCATTGCGGTTGGGAAAGGGATAGCCGCTATAGAGATTGACATTGGTGTCCTTCTTCTCCAGCAGTTTGGAGACGTCATGGATGAATGTGGCGGGTAGAGGAACACCGTTGGCTTCGCTCTTGTGATCGATTGAGGGCTTGAGGACGCCTGACTTCACCACCTTCTTGATGACGTTCCGGGTGTAGTAACCGCGTATGGTCTTGAACTGATCCGCAATCTGCTGACCCTGACGGGTCGCTTCATTCCTGGCATTGTCAGCCATGATTTTCGGCACAATCAGCGCGATGGCGGCAATGCAAAAGACAATGGCAATGGGTACGGGGAGAATCAGCCGCCACGACAGGCTCTTCCCGCCTGAGTTGGCCATTTTGTCCTTGAAGGGACGGAACTTACTTGTCAGAGTTGAATTCGCCATGGGGCCCTCATATAGAAAATGAGCGTGACATCTCGCCGAAGCTGCGTAGTGCGCAAACAACGTGCAATAAAGGTGGCGGAAAACTGGTAAACAATTCCCTAAACGGGCGAATATCTCAAACGCAACCACAGGTTGTATTCTGTTTTATTACTTAAAATTACCAATAGTTTATTTCCCTAAAGCCTCACCAAAATAAAATTGTAATTCGTTCCGGAAATAGAATTGTGTATAGTTACACGCCTCCAAGCCATACTTCCAAAGGTTCCGGCCAAACGCCGCGCGGACCCTTTTCAGCCCCAGGTCATGACCGCGCAAACGGCATACCGTGGATATCCCGCTGTTGTTTTTTGTGACTGGAGCGGTATTGCCCGGCGGCAAAGAAATTCTGTATTTCCGCGTTGTCCCCGTCCATGCCGGGCGGAATTAATACGTTAATTTAAAAGTAATAATTAGTTACCAATATTACCAAATGCATTTCTGGTTTTCCAAATATTTGTTTTGGTTGTAGTTGAATAACCACACAACTAAAAGTTGTATTACTGTTTGATTATTACCATCTTCCGGCTTTCGGGCGCATACCAGGCGGAGAAATCCATGGGCGGAAATACTTTCGTTAGCGGCAATGAGCGGTTTTTCGGGGACGACGAGATCATCGTTTCCAAGACCGATATGAAGGGACGCATCACCTATGCCAACAGGGTATTTCTGGATATCGCCGGCTATGAAGAAAAGGAAGTTCTGGGCCAGCCGCACTCCATGATTCGCCATCCCGACATGCCGCGCTGCATCTTCAAGCTGCTGTGGGACACCATTCGCGATGGCCAGGAAATCTTTGCGTATGTGGTCAACCGCTGCAAGAACGGCGATCACTACTGGGTCTATGCCCATGTTACGCCAAGTCGCGACACAACGGGCGAGATTGTCGGTTATCATTCGAATCGCCGCGCTCCCAAGCGGGAAATTCTGGATCGGGAAATCATTCCCTTCTACACGGAGCTGCGGGCCGTTGAACAGCAGCAGAACCGCAAGGAAGGTTTGGAGGCATCGCAAGGCGTGGTCGCCGCTTTTCTGGCCGAGCGCGCCCTGGCCTATGACGAATTCATAATGACGGTGGGACAGAAGGAGCGCCGGGGTTACAGATAACCCCTGCAAGGCTCGGCGTTCTTCCGCCGCAGACCAAACTCACAATCTCCGCGGGACCACGCCGAAGGAACAGGCATGATGCTAAAAATAGGCACGGGCAAAGCAATAGCAAGAGTACGCGCAGTATGCGAAGCGGCGGCGGGCGGGGATTTCGAGGCGCGTATTCTGAACATTACCGAAACGGGCGATCTCGGCGAGATGATGCACGCCATCAACCTGCTGATCGACCGGACCGACGCCTATATGCGCGAATCCAAGGCGTGCCTCCAATATGTCAGCCGGAATCAGTATTTCCGGCTTATTGCCGAAAAGGGCATGGTCGGCTCCTTTCTTGAATCCGCCGAAACCATCAACAGAGCCACCTATTTTCTCAAAGAGCGCAATGATGAGTTCGCAAAAATCGCCGGCCAGTTCGAAGTTCAGATGAAAGACGTCGTTGAATCCGTGTCCACTTCGGTTTGCGACCTTCAGACGGTCTCCGAGACCGTGAACCGGTCCTCGAATGACGCCAATGAGAGGTCGACAACCGTCGCCGCCGGTGCGGAGCAGGCCTCCACCAATATGCAGGGCGTGGCATCGGCGACCGAGGAGCTCACAAGTGCAATCGGAGAAATAAACCGCCAGGTTGTTCAGTCGGCCGACATCACCTCGCAGGCTGTTGAAAAATCTCGGCAGATGAGCGCGCAAATTGACAGCCTTACCGAGGCATCGCAGAAAATCGGCGACGTTATCGAGCTGATCCGCGCCATCGCGGAACAGACCAATCTTCTGGCGCTCAACGCCACCATAGAAGCGGCACGCGCGGGAGAGGCGGGCAAGGGATTCGCCGTGGTCGCCCAGGAGGTGAAAACCCTGGCCGCCCAGACCGCGAAGGCGACAGAAGACACCGGAGTGCAGATTGCCGGCATACAGATAGCCACCAGTCAGGCGGTTACGGCCAATGAGGAAATCAGCGAAACGATTGCCAGGGTGAATGAAATATCAACGACCATTGCAGCGGCCGTTGAAGAGCAGAGCGCCGCAACCCAGGAGATTGCGCGCAGCGTGGAGCAGGCGGCGGCGGGCACCACGGAAATCAGCTCCAGCATCTCTCATGTTCGCGATGCCACCACCCAGACCCAGGAGGCGGCTGAAGAAGTTCTGAGCGCCTCGCAGGAAATCTCGAAGCAGGGAAGCGTGTTGCAGGGCCTGCGCGGCGAAATGAATGAATTTCTCACCGAGATCAACAAGACCGGCTGACGGGCGCCGACCCCGAAGCGCTCTAGTTAAAACGGTGCTTGAGCAGGCGCAGGGCGTTGAGGGTAACCAGAACCGTCGCGCCGGTATCGGCGAGGATCGCCATCCACAGCGTGGTGACGCCCATCATTGTCGTAACCAGGAATACGGCCTTGAGCCCGAGGGCGATCGTGATGTTCTGGTGGATGTTCGCCATGGTCGCGCGTGACAGGGAAATAAGCGCGGGAACGTCGCCGACGCGCTCGTGCAAGAGCGCGGCGTCCGCCGTTTCCAGGGCGACGTCGGTGCCCCCGCCCATGGCGATGCCAACGTCCGCGCGGGCCAGTGCCGGGGCGTCGTTGATGCCGTCGCCGACCATCGCCACATTGGCTTCTTCTTTAAGATTTTCGATGGCCTCGAGTTTGTCCTGCGGCAACAGCTCCGCACGAACCGCGATACCGAGCTGCGCGGCGAGCGCGGCCCCGGTGCGCGCATTGTCGCCGGTCAGCATGATCGCCTTGACGCTCATCCGGTCCAGCTCCTTGATGGCGTCAACCGCATCGTCGCGCAACTCGTCCCGCAGAGCGAAAATCCCCAGCGCCTTTTTGTCCGCGACCACGACGGCGACAGTTTTGCCGTCTTCTTCCAGAGCGCGGATTTCATCATTCTGCTCCTTGGTGAGTTTGGAGATTTTGGCGGCGTAACGCGGCGAGGCGACAATCACGTCCTGGCCCTTGACACTGGCGCTGACGCCGCGCCCGCTCAACGCTTCCGAACCGCTGGCCTCGATGATCTTGACGCCGCGCGCCTTGACCTCATCGACAATCGCCACCGCAAGCGGGTGGGAGGATCCCGCCTCGACCGCGCCGGCCAGCGTCAGCAGGTTCTTTTCATCCCCTGAAAATGTCCTGACATCGGTCACCCTGGGCGTCCCTTCAGTGAGGGTGCCGGTCTTGTCGAAGGCGATGAGCGTGGCCTTGCCAATGGCCTCGAGCACCGCGCCGCCCTTCATCAGCAGGCCCTGGCGCGCACCCGATGAAATGCCCGACGTAATGGCCGCCGGCGTGGACAGAACCAGCGCGCAGGGGCAGCCGATCAGCAGGATTGCCAGCCCCTTATAGGTCCACAAGGTCCAGTCGCCTCCAAAAAACAGCGGTGGAATAATTGCGATCAGCGCCGACACGAAAATAACGCCGGGCGTATAGTAGCGGCTGAAACGGTCGATAAATCGCGCGGTCGGCGCCTTGCTGGCCTCGGCCTCTTCCACCATTTGCAGAATGCGGGCGATCATGTTGTTTTCCGCGCCCTTCTCGACGCGTATGCGGATCAGCCGGTCCGCATTGATGGAGCCGGCGAATACGCCGTCGCCGGGCTCTTTACGCTTGGGAATGGACTCGCCGGTGACCGCCGACTCATCGATGGATGTTTCCCCTTGCGTGATCTCCCCGTCCGCCGGGATGCGCCCGCCGGGCCGGATTTCAACCAGATCCCCGACAGCCAGAGTATCGGCCGCGACTTCCCTGACCCCCGATTTGGAAACCAGAAAGGCCGTTTTGGGCACCAGATCGGCAAGCGCCTGCACCGAGCGCCGCGCCTTCGCGGCGGCCAGCATTTCCAGCATCTCCCCGATCAGGAACAAAAAGACCACGACGGAAGCCTCGGCGGCCTCGTCGATGATGATCGCGCCGATGACCGCGATGGTCACCAGCGTTTCGATGGTAAAGGGCTGTCCGGCCAGCGCGCTCATTGCCGCTTTGCGGGCGAGAGGAAAGAGCGCCACGAGCGCGGCGGCGGAGAAAACATAAAATGCATATTCCGGCAGAACGAAGGACAGCACGGCCGCCACGACCAGCAGCGCGCCGGCGGCCAGCACCAGCCGCCCTTTTCCGGTCTGCCACCAGGGCGTAAAGGCGGCCTCGGGTTTCTCGCCGGGTTTGGAGACCTTGTAGCCCAGCTTCTCCACCACCCGCTTGACGGCGGTGGCATCCGTTGCGCTATCGCCGAGCTCAAAATTCAGGCGCTGGCTCGTATAATTCAGCGTCACATTATCGACGCCGGGAATGGCGCAGACCGCACCTTCAATCTTGCTGGTGCAACTGGGGCAGTCCATTCCTTCAACCTGAAACGTCAATCTGTTGGACATGGGTCT
>QIGN01000047.1 GCA_003228955.1 Hyphomicrobiales bacterium | reverse complement strand
GGGTCATGCGCAGGTTTCTGCTTGGCCAATGCCATGTGATCTGGTCCTTCTAACCCCCCCGTGTAGACCAACACCCACTTGACGCCAAGGCCGCTTGGCTGCTTAATCCACACCTCACGTGGTGATTTGAGCCGGCCGGCTTGCAGCCACGATAAACAACTCGCTAAAAGGCCGTGTGACAAGAACCCGGTCCCGTGGCGAGAGCCTGGCCGGGATTTTTTGTGCGCAATTGCAAAAACGCGCGAAGGAGCCAGAAAGATGGTCTCGAAGGACGAACGCGAAAACCGGAGCGATGACTGGCAGCCCGCCACAAAGCTGGTGCATGGCGGAACGGTCCGGAGCCAGTTCGGCGAAATGTCCGAGGCCATGTTTCTCACCTCCGGCTATCTCTATGACACCGCGGAACAGGCCGAGGCCCGGTTCAAGGGCGAAAGCGAAGGCTTCGTCTATTCGCGCTATTCGAACCCCACCGTCGCCATGTTCGAGCAGCGCATGTGCGCGCTTGAAGGGGCGGGCGCGGCACGCGGCACGGCCAGTGGCATGTCCGCCGTCACCGCCTCGCTGCTGAGCCATCTCAAAGCGGGCGACCATGTGGTCGCGGGCCGGGTGCTGTTCGGCTCGTGTCTTTATGTTGTGGAGACGCTGCTTCCGCGCTTTGGCATCGAGACCACGCTGGTGGACGGCGCGGACCTGAACGCGTGGCAGGCGGCCATGCGCCCCGGCACCAAAGCCATCTTTTTCGAAACGCCGACCAACCCGACGCTTGAGCTGGTGGATGTCGAGGGCGTATGCGGCATCGCGCGCAATGCCGGCGCGCTCTCCATCATCGACAATGTGTTTGCGACGCCGATTCTGCAAAAGCCGCTGGAGCTGGGCGCCGACATCGTTGTTTATTCCGCAACCAAGCATATTGACGGCCAGGGCCGTTGCCTTGGCGGCATCGTGCTTTCCTCGCAAGAGTTTATCGAAGAGACGCTGCATGACTTTTACAAACATACCGGCCCCTCCATGAGCCCGTTCAATGCCTGGGTGATGCTCAAAGGTCTGGAGACGCTTCCCCTGCGGGTTGCGCACTCCTGCGCTTCGGCCGCTCTGGTGGCGGATTTTCTGGCCGAAAGCTCCAGGGTTGAGCGCGTCTTTTATCCCGGCAGGACCGATCACCCGCAACATGAGCTTGCAGGTAAGCAGATGGCGTCGGGCGGACCGCTGGTCGCCTTCGATCTCAAGGGCGGCAAGGAGGCGGCGTTCCGCTTTATGAACGCCCTCGATATCTTCAAAATCACCAACAATCTGGGAGACGCCAAGTCGCTCGTGACCCACCCCGCCACAACGACCCATCAGCGGAGGGCCGGGCGGCCATCGGTATTGGCGATGGCCTGCTGCGGCTGTCGCTGGGGCTGGAGGACGCCGGCGACCTTGTTGCCGACATCGAATGCGCGATTAGCGCGTAGGTCCGAATTGGCATACACTCCGCCGCCGCGGGGGACGTCACATGATTGATCTGAGGCCAATACTTCTTGTGACCGGGGTTTTGCTGGCGACGCTGGGCTGCGCCATGATGATCCCGGCGCTCTACGACCTGACGGTCGGTAATGAAGACTGGCTCATATTCGCCGCATCGTCGATCGTGACGCTTTTCGTTGGCGTCAGCCTCGCCTTCGCCAATCGCGGGCGCACGGAGAATTTTTCGATCAAGCAGGCCTTCCTGCTGACCAACATTTTGTGGCTGTCCCTGACCGCCTTCGGCGCGCTTCCCTTTGCCTGGTCGCATCTGAATATCAGCTACACGGACGCATTTTTCGAGTCCATGTCGGGCATCACGACAACCGGCGCCACCATTCTCACCGATCTGGACAAGGTGCCGCCGGGCATCCTGCTGTGGCGCGCCCTTCTGCAATGGCTCGGCGGACTTGGCATCATCGTCATGGCCATCTCCCTCCTGCCGATCCTGCAGGTGGGCGGAATGCAGCTGTTTCGCGTGGAGGGATTTGAAACGGAGGGCAAGTTCATGCCGCGCGCGACCCAGATCGCCGGCTCTCTCTCCGTGCTCTACCTCGCCATTACAACCATTTGCGCGGTGGCCTATTACCTCGCCGGCATGAGCGTCTTCGATGCGGTCGTGCATTCGATGACGACCATAGCAACCGGCGGTTACTCCACCCGCGACGCTTCCATCGCCTATTTTTCAAGTCCAGCTATCGAAGTGCTCACCATCATATTCATGATCGTTGGTTCCCTCCCCTTCGTGCTTTACCTGAAGGAGTTGCGGGGCGGCAGAGGCGCACTGTTTGCGGACTCACAGGTGCGGTGGTTTTTCGGTACCCTCGCCATTTTCTGCGTGCTGGCCTTCATCGCCTACCAGCCAAGCCAGCCCGAGCCGCTTGGGCCCCGTCTCATTACCATCATTTTCAATGTGGTTTCGATCATGACCGGGACCGGATACACCACCACCGCATATGACAACTGGAGCGCCATGGCGGTTGTGGTGTTTTTCGTGCTCATGTTTATCGGCGGCTGCTCGGGCTCGACCTCCTGCGGCATAAAGATTTTCCGCTTTCAGATCATCTTCGAAATGATCCGCTGCCGGCTCCAGGCGGTCATCTACCCCAAGGGCGTGTTTGTCGAGCGCTATAACGGCGCGCCCATTGCCGACACGGTGACGAGCGCTGTCATGGGCTTTTTCTTTTTGTTCCTGCTGTGTTTCGCGGTCATCGCGACCCTGCTGTCGCTGATTGGCCTCGATACGGTGACCGCGCTCTCCGCGGCGGCCTCGGCGGTCTCCAATGTCGGGCCGGGGCTCGGCCAGATTGTTGGACCCGTCGGCAACTACGCCGCGCTTCCCGACAGCGCCAAATGGATTTTATCCTTCGGGATGCTGCTTGGGCGGCTGGAAATTTTTACCGTAATTATTCTGTTTACGCCGACTTACTGGCGCTCCTGAAACCCATCTGCGCCAGCACCCTGCGGCCCACCGCGGAGAAATCCCCGCCGATCCCGATCAGGCTTGGTACAAGGACCAGCACCAGAAGCGTGGCCGCCGCCAGACCAAACACCATGGTCACCGCCATCGGGATCAGGAATTGCGCCTGCCGGCTGGTCTCGAACAGCAGGGGCGTCAGCCCGCCGATTGTCGTGAGCGACGTCAGCAGAACGGCGCGGAACCGGTCCCGAGACGCGCCCAGCGCCGCCGCTTTCAGGCTGTCTCCGTCATTAAGGCGGCGCGAAACCTGGGTCACCAGTATGATCGCGTCGTTCACCAGAATGCCCGACAGGCCCAGCAGACCAATCAGTGAAATAATTGTCAGCGAATAGCCCATGACCATATGCCCCAGAATCGCGCCGACGAAGCCGAATGGAATAATCGCCATGACAACGAAGGGCCGCGTATAACTTTCAAACACCCAGGCCAGAATAATGTAGATGATAACGAGCGACAGCATCGCGCCGACCCTCAGATCGGCGAAAGAATTCGCGCGCTCCTCCGCCCGCCCCTTGAAGGCGTATTTCAGTTTGTATTTCCCGGCCAGTTCGGGAAGAACCTTTTCCTCCAGCTTGCCCAGAACGGAAAGAACGCTCGTGGCGCGTGGATCGACCACGCCGGTAACGGCGACCGAACGCTTGCCGTCGATCCTCTGAATGACCGAGAAACCCGCCTTCTCGCGTATTGTGACAACCTCGCTTAATGGCACGCGTTCGCCTGCGGGACTGCGCAGATAGAACTGCTGCAACGCGTAAGGTCCGGGCACCTCCTGCACGCGCTTCACACGCACGGTGATCTCTTCATCGGCGCGGGCGAAACGGGTCGCAATCGCGCCTTCAAACGCGTTGCGCACCTGGGTACCGACACTCTGCGAAGTAAAGCCGAGCGCGGCGCCCCGGGGCGTGACTTCCATGATGAGTTCCTGACGGCCATAGGGCAGATCGTCATCGATCGCGCTGACGCCGGGGAATGCCGAAAGCGCCGCGCGCAACTCAAGCGCGGCCGCCTTCAGATCGGCGACCGCCGCATCCTGAAGCTGAATGTCGATGTCCAGCCCGGGAGGACCGTGCCGGCGCGCCGTGATGGCGATTTTTTCAAGTCCGGGAATCTTCGGCAGATTATTCCGCCAGGCCTTGACCACGGCGCGCGTCGTCAGACTGCGCTCCTCGCTGGGTGTCAGCTGGACGTCAATCTGCGCAAGGTTTTCACCGCGCGACCGCCCGGATATTCCAAGGGTCGTGAAAACATTGACGACAAGGGGTTCCCTGTCGCCGCCAAGCTGCTTTTCAGTCTGTCTGAGGGACTGCTCCAGACGAATGAGAGCGCTGCGCTGTTCGCCGCGCGGCGTCCCGGCGCCAAACGTCACGAAGGCCAATACATTTTCCGACTCGGGCGCGGGAAAGAACTGGAACTGGAGCCGCCCTCCGGCGATCAGCCCGATGGAGAGGATCAGCATGGCGAAGGTGAAGGCAACCGTTGTGTAGCGCCACGCATAGGTGGTTTCGACCAGCCGCCTGTAGGGCCCATCGCGCAGGGCCGCCAGACGCGCGTCGAACGCCAGACGGAAACGGTTTGGCTTCTTGGGCCTTTTGCCGAAACCATGACGCAGATGGCCCGGCAGAATGAGAAAACATTCGATCAGGCTGGCAATAAGGACCGCGATCACCACCAGTGGAATTGCACCCATGACGTCGCCGATGCGGTCGCGAATGAGGAAAATCGGGAGGAACGCCGCCTGGGTAGTGAGCGTGGCCGCCACCACCGGGACCAGCATACGCGTGGCGCCGCGCTCGGCGGCCTCAAGCCGGCTGTCGCCAAGCTGCTGCCGGGTGGCGGTATGTTCGCCCACGACAATGGCGTCGTCGACGATAATGCCCATCATCATGATAAGCGCGAACATGGACACCATATTGATGGTCTGGCCACTGGCGTACATCACCGCGAGCGTCGCCATCAGCGCCACCGGTATTCCGGCCGCGACCCAGAAGGCGACACGCGCGTCGAGGAAGATAAACAAAATGATCAGCACCAGCATCAGTCCCTGCAGGCCGTTCTTGATGAGAATGCCAAGACGCTGCTGCACGAACTTGCCCCGCACATCATAGAGAATAACCTCCAGGTCCTCGGGCAAGGTCGGCCTGACTTCCGCGAAATACGCCGTCAGTTTCTCCATGGTCTGAAGCGTATCCGCGACCGGCGAGCGCTGGACATTGAGCTTGATCGCCTGCCGCCCGGCCTGCTGGCCAATCGCCTGATTGCGCTCGAACCGGGTGTCGATCTGCGCCATTTCCCGCAGACGAACCTTCTCGCCGGACCGCTCCGACTTCACCTCTATTTCCGCAATGGTTTCCGGCGTCTTGCGCTCCGCCCTCGAACGCAGTTGCATCTCCACATCGCCTTCCAGAACCCCCGAAGGCAAATCGCGGGTTTCGTCACGAATCTTTGCCGCCACATCACTCAATGAAAGACCCAGCCGCCGCAGTTCACGCTCACGTACGCGGACCCAGATTTCCTCATCGCGCGCGCCTGTGAAACCGACCTTGTCGATCCCGGCGCCAAGCAGGCCGTCGCGAATGCGCTTGGCAAAGCCGTTCAGGTCTTTTTCGGAATAGGGCCCCGATATGGAGATAGTGGCGACACGCTCGTAGAAAGCGATCCGCGTGATCTCCGGTTCTTCGGCATCCTCCGGCAATGTGGTTACGCCATCGACGGCCTGTTCGACATCCGACTGCGCTTTTTGCATATCGGCGCCGGCGTTGAACTCCAGAGAGAGGGCGCCGACGCCTTCGCGGGCGACCGCACGCACCTCATCGATGCCGTCGAGAAATCTGAGTTCAGGCTCAAGCGCGTCGAGAATATTTTCCTCGATGTCTTCCGCGCTGGCCCCGGGCCATGTGACCGTCACGTTGATCTGCGGAATTTCGATGGTCGGAAAGAACTGCGTGTTGAGGCGCGCAAGGGAAAACAGGCCGAGCGCGATCATCGCCACCATCAGCAAATTGGACGCCGTGGGATGATGCACGAACGTACGGATCAGCCGATGCGCCGCTGACTGCTCTGTCACGCGATCAGCGCTCATCGACGCGCAGTCCGTCTTCGGCGGCCGACAGCCTCGTGGAGATCACCCGCTCCCCTTGTGCAATATCGCCGCGCACGAGAACCTGGTTACCCGCCGCGCCCACAAGCGCAACGGCGCGCGCCTTGAGCCGGCCCTGCTCTATCACGAACACGCGGTCGGAGCCGTAGAGTGCCGTCTGCGGCAGCCTTACGACCTTTTCATATGTCCGGTCGGGCACCTGTATTTCGACAAACGCGCCGGCGCGGATGGTCGCCGGCGCGCCCGGATTGTCCAGCTTCGCATAGATTTCCACACCGCCCTTCTCGGCCGCGATCTCGGCCCCCACCCGCTCGATGCGCGCGCCATAGGCGACCGGCTCATCGCCTACATGCCAGAGCACTTTCACCCGGCGGCCGATGAGCTTCTGCTTGCTGGCGACGATGCGCCCATATTGACGGTCCGACAGGGTGAAACGCACGTCCATCCAATTGGCATCCAGGAGCGTCGCCACCTGATCGTTGGCGCTGACGATACGGCCCGTTTCCGCGCTGACATTGGTAACGTAAGCATCGAAGGGCGCTTTAAGCACGGTGTCTTCCAGATTACGTGTGGCCTGGCGCACGCGCCACGCAAGCTGGCTGATGACGGCGCGCTGCTGCGCCGCCCTGGCCCGCTGGATTTCCAGATTATTGGCCCGCAGATCGATCGACTGCTCGCGTTCCGAAACCACCATGCGCCTGTCGTCGGCAACCTTTTTCGATACGGTGCCCTTTTTCGCCAGCGGGATCGCGCGCGCCAGATCGCGCCGGGCAATTACAAGCTGCTCGCGCGCGCGCTTCATTGCGTCCTGTTCGCTTTCGATGGCGGCGGCGATTTCACGCGATTTCGCGCGCGCTTCGGCGAGCTTTGCTTCGGCCTCGACAAGCGCGCCGCGATACTGAAAGGGATCGACCCTGAGCAGCACATCGCCCCTGGCGACCACGCCGCCCTCGCGCATATGCGGGCCCGTTTCAAGTATTTCACCCGAGACCAGCGAACGCAATTCGACCCGGCGCCCGGAAACCGTCTGGCCGTAAAGCGTAAGACGGGGTTGAAAATTCGCGACATCGGCCGCGACGGCTTTCACCGGCCATACCCGCTCCTTGATGGTGCGCTGCGGCACTTCCGGCTTGGTCGCCTTCAGACCAACAAAAGAAGCAATGCCGAGCGCAAGAACGAGAACAGGCGCCAGGGTCTTGGCCGATAGACTCAACGCCCGGCGCAGCCACGGCGCCGCGGGCTCAGGCTCGCGCGGGCGGCGTGTTCGTTTTTTGCTCTGGTGGGTGGCAGCCATCTCTTACAATCCATAAAACACCGGCAAATCCGGGTCTCGCGGCATTATACGCACTTTCAGGCCCAATTCCGGCGCTTGCTTGGGTTTGAATGCAATATTTGGTGGGCGAAGGACATAAGAACAAGGGAAAACCGGTGGAAGGGTTGACGCGGCGCGATCTCCGCCCTTGCGCAAAGGCCGTGTCCTGCGCCATTTTCCAGCACTGTTCCTCGCACAAGGAGACCGCTCTTGGCGCCCCAAATCCTCAACCCGAAGGAAATGCTCGAAAAACTTGTGGCCTTCGACACCACCAGCGTCAAGACCAACATTCCGTTGATCGCGTTTGTCGAGGGCTATCTTGCCTCCCACGGGATTAAATCCACGCGGGTGCCGAGCGAAAACGGCATCCACACAAGCCTCCATGCGGTGATCGGGCCGCAGGGCGTGCCCGGCATCGGGCTGTCGGGCCACACGGACGTGGTTCCGGTGGAGGGTCAGAAATGGGCCACCGACCCCTTTACCCTGACGCAGAAGGGCAGCCGGCTATACGGGCGCGGCTCCTGCGACATGAAGGGGTTCGTCGCCTGTATCCTCGCCCATGTGCCCGCCTTCAAGGCGCGCAAACTCAAAGTCCCCATTCACCTGCTGCTGTCATATGACGAAGAAGTGGGATGCACCGGGGTGCGCCCCATGATCGGCGAGCTTGGGAACAAGCTTCCCGCCCCGCGCCTTGTCATTGTCGGCGAACCCACATCAATGAAGGTGGTCGATGCCCATAAAAGCATCCACGGCTTCGAGACCCATGTGCGGGGCAAGGAGTCTCATTCCGGAAAGCCGCATCTGGGGGTTAATGCGATCATGGCGGCGGGCCAGCTGATCGGCGAGCTGACGCGCATGGACGCCGAGCTGCGCGCGCGCGCCGACGGCCCGCGCTTCGACCCGCCCTATACCAATATCGCCGTCTCCATGATCGACGGCGGCACCGCGCGCAACATCACCCCCAAGGCCTGCAATTTCTCCTGGATGTTCCGTTCGGTCCCGGCGACCGACGTTACGGAAATCACTGACCGCTTCGCCAGGTTTACCGAAGAAGAAGTGCTGCCCGCCATGCGCGAAGTCTACCCCGAGGCGTCCATCGAAACGGTGCGGATGACAGAAGTTCCCTCCCTGAACGCGCCCGAAGGGTCCGAGGCGGTGTCCCTCGCCCTGAAACTCGCTGAACAGAACGAAACCTTCGCCGTCTCCTACGGCACCGAGGGCAGCTTGTTCGAGCAGGCGGGATTCTCCTCCGTCGTCATCGGCCCCGGCGACATCTCCCAGGCCCACGCGCCCGACGAATTCATCGAGGAAAGCGAACTGGTGGCGTGCACGGCCTTCCTCGACAAGGTCGCGGATTACGCGGAAGAAGGCTGAGGGCCACCAATGAACATCACCATCCTCGACGATTATTTCGACACGATCCGCACCCTCGAATGCTTCGGGAAGCTGGCGGGCCATGACGTCACGGTGTGGAACGATCATGTTCAGGACGATGACGCGCTCGCTGCGCGGCTTGGCGAAACGGAGGCGCTTGTGCTCATTCGCGAGCGCACCAAAATTCAAGCGCCCCTGATTGAGCGGCTGCCGAAGCTGAAACTTATCTCCCAGC
>QIGN01000187.1 GCA_003228955.1 Hyphomicrobiales bacterium | reverse complement strand
GCACGCAGATCTTTGGACAGCACGCTCATCGGGCCGAAGTCCGTGGCCCCGCGCGCGTACATCCAGTTCCACAGCTGCGCGACGCGCATGGCGCGCGCCCTTTCGGGCACATCAAGTGCGGCGAAAACCTCCGCCAGCTCTTCGCGGGAGCGGCCGATGAGGGTTGATTTGCTGTTTTCAGGAGTGCCCATTGCAGGGCCGGTCTAGCACAGGCGTGCGCGAAGTGGTCCCGCCCCCTACTTACACGCCGCCGCGGCCGCGTCGAGCGCCTTGGTGATGCCGGTGAGGGCATATTCGTCCGTTGTCAGCGTGCCGCGCGTGGAGCGGCCCTGCACCACCATGGTCGCGCCCCCCTTCATGGCGGCGACCACCTGTTTCTCCACATCGGCCTTTTCGACATAGGCGCCCGCGCCCTTGGTGAAGAGCTTGAAGGTTTTGTCGGCGATCCTGATGGTCGCATCCTCGCCGGGCCTGAGCGGGTAGCCCATCTTGACGCTGATTTCGCCCGACACCTTGTCTCCGGGCCAGTTGGACACATAGAAATAAATCGGATCGCGTTTGACGTTGGGGGGTTTTTTCGAGCGCGGCTGCGCGACCGCGAAACAGGTTTTCTTCGCGCCACCCGCATTGGCGTAGACCGACCAGTCGCCGAACTTTTCCTTGAACGCCGCCGTTTGCCCGAGCGCCGGCGCCGTCAGTCCGGCGGCCACGAGCAATCCTGCCCAAACCCGCTTATTCATCTGCCCCAATCCCTAGCTTCCGCATCATGGCAATCATACCGGCCCCACGGCGATTTGACCAGATGGAGACTGATTTTCTTCGCCCCTGTGGAGACAAACTAGCGCTTTTTCGAATCGCCATACACGTGTGGTGCCATTTGCGCGGATTTCGCGCCCTCACCCACGGGGCGCGGCGAAAACCGCCCCAGGGCGCGCATCCGGTCATACATCACGATGGCCCCGGCCATGGCGACATTGATGCAGAATGCGGTCGGAATTTTGACCACGTGATCGCACATCTTCAGAATTTCCGGCGAGAGTTCCCCGCGTTCGGGCCCCAGAATGTACGCCGCCTGCATGGGGTGGCGAAAGCCCGGCAGATCGACCGCGCCCTCGATCAGCTCAACCCCCACCAGTTTGCAGGACCGCGGCAGCGCCATGTCGCCGGGCGTCTCCCAGTGATACAGCGGCATATGCTGCAACGCCTTCGAGGTGTCGGCTCTCGCCTCGAGCGCCCCGTATTGCGCGCCCACGGTGAAAACGAAGCTGGCGCCGAACCCGTGCGCCGAGCGCACCATGTTGCCGAGATTCAGCTGCTTGGAGATGCGTTCCACCCCGATGGCGAAATAGCCGCGCGTCAGGCCCGCCGGGCCGAAGGAAGGTGCGTCCTTGTCTTGCATGGTCTTCAGGCGGGCGGCGCGTCTTCATCGCCGTCGCCCGGCAAATCCTTCCCCAGCGCCCTGGCGGCGGCGCTGCGGTGGGCCGGCTTGATATGGCTTGAAACCAGCGCGAGGCCGCAGCGTCGTCGCCAAAACCAAGTCCGACAATGAAATCGGGAACCAGATCAATGGGCAGGATGAAATAGGCCAGCGCGCCGAGCAGGGTGGCGCGGACCTTGAGCGGCGTCGCGGTATCCATGGCGCAAAAATAGGAGGCGACCAGATCATCCACGAAAGGGAGCCGCCCGGCGACGCGTTTGAGCTTGTCCCAGAACTTGTCGCGCACTTTTTGTTCGCGCCGCGCGAGCCGGGTACCGCCGGGGATTTCTTCTTCAAAGGAGGCGTCGAATTCGCCGCTACCGTCTCTGTCTGCGCTCATTTCATCTCCTGAGGGGAAAATCTGCCCGCCCATTAGGGCCTCATAAAGACATAAGCGCGACAATCCCCAACAGCAAGCCCGGCCCGCCCGCCGGGAAGTTCAGATGTACGAGACGCAAGAGTATGCGTAGCCGATGGGGGATCGTCTCGATGGAAATGCAATGCCGTGAAGAATCCGGCCTTGAATTTGACTGGGCCGCCTGGCCGATTTCCCTCGCTCTTGCGGCGATGGTGGCAGGATCGGCCCTCATTTCCCTTACCGGCGATCTGGCGGCCCAGAGCGCGGGCCAGAATGCCATACAGGCGCAGATACAGCGATACGGCTGCAATCTGCCGCAATACGCAAATTCGGTTCCCGGCTGCCGGGAGCTGTACGCGCGGGCACGGGCGTTGAAATCCGGCCGCGCCGCGCCGCGCCGCGCGCGCCAGCCCTATTCCCGCGCTTCCACGCGCCCGCCCGGTCCGCCCCGGTCCTCATCCGGCGGCGGTTTCTTCACGACCCTCTTCGGGGGTGGCAATTCGGCCCGCCGCACGAATGCCGGCACGCGGCGCTACAGCTCCTACGGCGCCTCAAGCCCCCGCAGGCCGAATGGCTGGCGGGGTGTGAATCCGGCGCCCATGCGTGGTTATGGCCGCTACAGAACGCTGTGCGTGCGGACCTGCGACGGATACTACTGGCCGGTCAGTTTCTCCACCACCCGATCCGGTTTTTCGCGTGACGCCAAGCAGTGCGTCGCCAGTTGCACGGCGCCCGCGAAGTTATACATCTACTCCAATCCGGGCGCCGACGTAGCGCAGATGGTCGACCTTGGCGGCAAGCCCTATTCGCGAACGGAAAATGCCTTCCGCTACCGCGAGGAATATGTGCAGGGCTGCCGCTGCAAGCCCGAGCCGTGGAGCGAGGCGGCAAAGCAGGACTATGAGAGCCGGGCCGAGAGGGCCGAAAAGCCAACTCCGGTCAAGATGGCTTCAACGCAGCAAACCGGAATCCCGGATGCCGCCGCCGGGCCGGTAAATCAGCCCGTGGCGCCTCCCCGAACCTCAAACCGGAAAAAGGCGCCCTGGCGCGTCGAATCGGACGACGCTGATTTTTCCGGTCAGTGGTGGGCCGGATCCTGGTAGGGAATTTGCTCCGGAGCGGTTTCGCTGAAACCGCAAATCCAAGCCACCCGCTCCCCCGTGCCCAACCACCCCAAGGGTACACTCGCGCGGTGGTTGGGCACGGGGGAGCGGGTGGCTTGGAATCAGTTATCACAAGAGGCGCTAAACCCCCGCGATCGCGTCCATGCGCCGCGCCAGCTTGATGTCCAGGCCCGTCAGCCCGCCCGCGTCATGGGTGGAAAGCGTGACCTCGACCCGGTTCCAGACATTGAACCATTCCGGGTGATGGTTCATTTTTTCCGCCGCCAGCGCGACGCGCGCCATCCATCCGAAGGCCTCGCTGAAGTCGGCGAATGTATAGGTTTTGGCGATCGCGTCGCGACCCTCGGCCTCGCTCCAGCCCTCCAGCCCGGACAGGGCCTCTTTGCGTGCATCGCCTTCGAGTTTGTCTGCCATGGGTTTTCTCCTTAGGGTCAAGACTCATCCAGTGGCATCCATAGTGCCATGGAACGGCGTCCAGCCGGGAGCCGCAAAACAAAAAGGCGTTTCATGGCCCAGCATCGATTGCTGTTCGTCTGCCTTGGCAATATCTGCCGCTCGCCCATGGCGCAGGGCGTGTTTGGCGATGTGGCGGCGCGCGCGGGCATGGCGGACCGGTTCTTCCTCGATTCGGCCGGCACCGGTTCCTGGCATATCGGCAATCCCCCCGATCCGCGCGGCGTCGCGGCGGCCGCGGCGCGCGGCATCGACATTTCGGGCCAGCGCGCGCGGCAAATCAGCGCGCGCGATTTTAGCGACTTCGATCTGCTGCTCGCCATGGACGCGGAAAACATGTCTTCCCTGCGCACACTCGCGCCTGAGCAGCACGCCGGCAAGGCGCGCCTGTTTCTGGCCGATGCGCCGGAGCTGGGTGTCACCGAAGTGCCGGACCCTTATTATGGCGGAAACGATGGTTTCGAGGAGGTGCTCGATCTGGTCGAGGCCGGATCGCGCGCACTACTCGCCCGGCTTGCCTAAATCATAAGCCCGCTCCACCACGTAAGGCCCGCCGCCGCGTGACTGGCGGGCCGAATAGAGCGCAAAGCGGGTGACAGCGAAGGGTTGGGACAGAAACGCGCCATTATCCGTGAGGTAAGCGGCGACGGCAGCAGTCTTCACGCGCTTCATGCGCGCCAGCGTGACATGCGGGTGAAAGTTGCGGGTCTCGCGCTCAAGCCCCGCCGCCAGCGCCGCCTTTTCATGGGCGCGGGCAAGTGTGTCCAGCGCCGCGTTTGGCGCGACGCCCGCCCACAATGCGCGCGGGCGCCCGCGTCCGAAACTCCCCAATCCGTCCAGAGTGACATCGAAAGGGGCGCATTCAACCGCGCTCAGGGCTTCGGAAAAACGCTCCGCCGTGACCCCATCCACGTCACCGATAAAGCGCAGGGTAATGTGAAAATTTTCGGGCTCCACCCAGCGCGCGCCTTCAAGGCCGCCGCGCAGGCCCGCGAGCCGTTCGGCCAGCGCCGGCGGAATTTCTATCCCGGAGAAAAGTCTCGGCATTGGTGGGGCTCGCCTTGAGTGCTCCCGGAAAAAGCCTGTCCCCGCGAAGACGGGGACGGGAACCGGTTTTCCGGTAAGAAACGCGTTAAATCAAAGACCCTATTGGGTCCGGGCCCGGCGTTTGGCAATGCGGGCCAGCAGTTTCTCGACCACCGGCACCATCTGTTCGACGATTTTTTCGACCCCCGCCGGGTTCGGGTGCAGCCCGTCGTCGAGATTGAGTTTGCGTTTTCCGGCCACGTCGAAAAGGAAGAAGGGATAAAGCAGCACGTCATGCTTTTTCGCCAGGTCAGGATAAATGCTGTCGAACTTCGTCGTGAATTCAACCCCCAGATTACGGGGCGCCAGCATTCCGGCGAGCAGCGGCTCGGCGCCCTTCGCCTTGATGCGGGTAAGAAGCGCGTCGAGATTGGCGCGGGTGGTGCCGGGCGGCAGCGCGCGCAGCGCATCGTTGGCGCCAAGCTCGAGGATCGCGCCCTGCGCGCCCTTCGGGAACGACCAGTCGAGCCGGGCGAGGCCCGCCGCCGTCGTGTCGCCCGAGACGCTTGAATTGATGACACGCACATCGTGGCCGCGCGCCCTCAATGCGTCTTCGAGGCGCGCCGGAAAGGCCTGCGATTCGCGGAGCCCGAACCCGGCGGACAGGCTGTCGCCATAGACGGCGAGTACAATATTTCCGCCCGCGCGTGCGGAAAAAGATGCAATGGAGAGAAGGATTATGAGCGCCAGGGCGTATATGAGAGAATGCCGCCGCTGAAACGCCGGGTCCAATTCCACCGCCCGCCTAACTTGAGCCTGATTCATGACGTGATTTCCCTGATCCACTCCATCACGGTTTGTTTTCTTGGGTCTATACCCGCGAACGCGCCAATTTGCTATGACACCCCCATATGAGGAGCGCCAGTCCTTGACGCAAGATACCAACGCCCCCGCCCTTCGCCTGGATGATGTATATGTGACCCTGCCGAGCCGCGCGGGCGACGTAGAAATCCTGCGCGGGCTCAACCTGACCATAAAGCAAGGCGAGGCCGTGGCCATCGTCGGCCCCAGCGGGTCGGGCAAAACCACCCTGCTGATGGTTGCCGCCGGGCTGGAGAAGGCGACATCGGGCCGCGTCGAAATCTCGGGCCAGCCGCTTGAGGGCCTGAGCGAGGACGCGCTGGCCCGGCTGCGCGCCGGGAACATCGGCATCGTCTTCCAGTCATTCCATCTGGTGCCAACCATGACGGCATTGGAAAACGCCGCCCTGCCACTGGAGTTTCTTGATGCGCCCGATCCCTTCGCCGCCGCCCGCAAGGCGCTGGCGGATGTCGATCTGAGCGATCGGGCCGATCATTTTCCCGCCCAGCTTTCAGGCGGTGAACAGCAGCGCGTGGCGCTGGCGCGCGCGATCAGCGCCGGGCCGAAAATCATCCTCGCCGACGAGCCGACCGGCAATCTCGACTCCAGGACGGGCGCGGCGGTCATGGATATGCTGTTCGAGCTGCGCGCGCGCCATGGCGCGACGCTGATGCTCATCACCCATGATGAAAAGCTCGCGGCGCGCTGCGGGCGGGTGCTGCGCATGAATGACGGACGTTTCGCCAGGGCCAGGCGCAAGCGCGCGGCGGTGACCGCATGAGCACCCGGGTCCTCGACCGGGGTGCGTCCGCGAAGCGCCGTTTCACCCTGCCGCTTGAGTTGCGGCTCGCCTTGCGGGATCTGCGCCTCGGCTGGAGCGGTTTCGTCGTTTTCGTGGCCTGTATTGCTCTGGGTGTGGCGGCCATCGCCGGCGTCGGCTCGCTGGCGGGCGCGCTTGAAGAGGGACTGTCGCGCCAGGGCCAGGCAATCCTCGGCGGCGATCTGTCGCTGTCGCTGGTGCACCGCCAGGCCAATGAGGAACAGCGCGCCTACATGGAGGGGCTCGGCACGGTCTCGGAGGTTGCCACCCTGCGGGCCATGGCGCGGCCCGCGAGCGGAAAACGCGCGGCCCTTGTGCGGCTGAAGGCGGTGGATGGACGCTATCCGCTCTATGGCAGCGTTTCGCTGATGGCGCAGGGCGGTCCGCGGCCCAAATCCTCGCTCCAGGCCGCCGGCGTTGTCGCGGTCGAGCGCCTGCTGCTTCAGCGGCTGGAACTGAAAGTCGGCGACGCCCTGAAAATCGGCGGCGCGGAATTGAAGATCGTATCGGAACTCGCCAGCGAGCCGGACAGGCTTGGCGGGCGCCCGGCCTTCGGGCCGCGTATCCTGATGTCGCTGGAAAACCTTCAGGCCACCGGGCTCGTTCAGCCCGGAAGCCTCATTAACTGGAATTACCGCATTGCGCTGAACGAGGAGACGCGCGCGCGCGCCGATGGCCTGACGGGAGTGCGCAAGGAGATCGAGGACCGCTTTCCCGACGCCGGTTTCACAATCCATGACCGCCGCAACCCCTCGCCCAATGTGCGCCGCGTCGCGAGCCACCTGTCCCAGTTCCTCACCCTGGTCGGCATCACAACGCTCATGATCGGCGGAATAGGCGTGGCGAATGCGATCGCCGCCTATCTCGCGCGCAGGCGCACCGTTATCGCGGCGTTCAAATGCCTTGGCGCGAGCGGGGCCGTGATTTTCCGGATCTATCTCATTGAAGTGCTGGTGCTGGCCGGCGCCGGGACGATTCTGGGGCTTGCCCTCGGTGCGCTCATGCCGCTCGGCGTGGCCGCGCTCGGCGCCGGGGCGCTGCCCATAAGCCTCGCCCTGGAACCCCAGCCTTTCGCGCTTCTTCTGGCCAGCCTTTACGGGATACTGACGGCGCTGATGTTCGTTTTCTGGCCACTCGGTCAGGCGCGGGATCTGTCCGCGGCCCTGTTGCTGAGGCAAACGGTATCGAGCGAACCGGCCCGGCCCCGGACAATCTATATCGCGGCGAGCGCCGTGTGCGCGCTGGCGCTGGCGGCTGTCGCGGTTGTGTCGTCCGACGCGAGGGCGCTGGCGGGTCTGGCGGTCGCCGGGCTGGCGGTGGTCTTCTGCCTGTTTCTGGGTCTTGGTGCGCTCATCGAAAAAGCGGCGCGCCGTCTGCCCCGTCCGCGCAACACCACGCTTGCCCTGGCGCGCGCCTCTCTCGCCGGGCCGGGCGGTCTGGCGCGGCCGGTCGCCCTGTCGCTCGGCGCAAGCCTGTCGCTGCTCTCCGCCGTGGCGCTGGTCAACGCGTCCCTGCAGAAGGAATTCGAGACCACCATTCCTTCCGAAGCGCCGAGCTATTTCATGCTCGATGTGAACAAGGATGAGGTGGGCAAGCTGGAGGAGATCGTACTCCGGCATGAGCCCGAAACGCTGATCGGCAATGCCCCCATGCTGCGCGGACGCATCATCCGGCTCAAGGGCAAACGCCCCAGTGAACTCAAATCCGCGCCCGGCCATGAGTGGGTACTGCATGGCGACCGGGGCCTGAGCTACTCGGATGTCCTCCCTGAAGGATCGAAGCTCGTTAAGGGAAAATGGTGGGCGAAGGACTATGACGGCCCGCCGCTGGTGTCGTTCGAGGCCGAGATCGCAAAAGGCCTCGGGCTGAAACTCGGCGACAGCATCACGGTCAATATCCTGGGGCGCAACGTCACCGCCGCAATCGCCAATATGCGCAAGGTCGACTGGGATTCGCTGGCCATCAATTTCGTCATGGTGTTTTCACCCAATACGCTTCTGGCCGCGCCCCACAATGTGCTGGCGACGCTGACCCTGCCCGAGAAGACACGCGAGGCGCGCGAGGGGCCGATGATCCAGGAGCTTTCCGACGCCATGCCAAACGTCACCGCCTTGCGGGTGCGCGACGCCATCAATGCTTTCCGCGAGATCGCGGAGAAGGTCATGGCCGCCATTCAGGCCTCGGGCGGCATCACCCTGCTGGCGGGGGCCATCGTGCTGGCGGGCGGGCTGTCCACGGCGCAGCGCCGGCGCATCCGCGACGCGGTCATATTCAAGACGCTGGGGGCGACCCGGGCGCGGATACTGAGCGCCCATTTCATCGAATATGGCGTGCTGTCGCTCATCACCGGTGTGTTCGCGGCGGGGCTGGGCACCTTGGGCGCATGGCTTGTGGTCACCCTGGCCATGGACGCGACATTCACCTTTTCGCTGTCTGCAATACTCACCGCCATTGCGCTCGCCACCGGACTTGTTCTCGCTTTTGGCGCGTTCGCGACCTGGCGGGTGCTGGGCGCGAAAGCGGCGGTTCATCTGCGGCGCCAGTAGTGGTATTCAATTTTTAACGATGAACATGATGTGTTTGGAGCAGGCTTGCGCTTTCGCCCCGGAATCACCATATTAAAAGCCAAAATCAGGATTTAAGCCTGACGGAAATTTTCAGCAAATCAGAGGATCATCAAAAAATGGCGGAATTCGACAGACAAGGATATGCGCAGCCCACGAGCGGCGCGCGCGCCGGTGTACAAGCCATCGACGAGGGCCTGCGGGCCTATATGCTCCGCGTCTATAACTATATGGCCGCGGGCGTCGCGATCACCGGCGTGGTGGCTTACGTCACCTTCATGATGGCCGTGGTTCAGACTCCGGCCGGAATGCAGCTTACCGATTTCGGCAATATGATGTTCAACAGCCCGCTGAAATGGGTCGTGATACTGGCGCCGCTGGGCATGGTGTTTTTCCTCTCCGCGCGCATGGGCAAAATGAGCTTCGGCGCGGCGCAGATGGCGTTCTGGGCCTTTGCCGGGCTTATGGGCCTGTCGCTGGCGTCGATCTTCATGGTCTATGCGGGCGAATCCATTACCCGCGTGTTCTTCATCTCGGCGGCGGCCTTCG
>QIGN01000015.1 GCA_003228955.1 Hyphomicrobiales bacterium | reverse complement strand
TGGGCCCTTGGCGGCCCCGCACTTTTGGCCGCACCCAAGGATGTCGTTCTCTACAAGAACCCTCAATGCGGGTGTTGCGAAGGCTATGCCGAATATCTGCGGTCGAACGGCTACACGGTCACCGTGAAGCCGACGCACGACATGTCGCTGATCAAGCGCGAGAATGGCGTGCCCAACCAGTTCGAGGGCTGCCACACCTCGCTGGTCGGCGGATATGTGGTGGAGGGGCATGTGCCTGTCGGCACGCTGAACAAGCTGCTTTCCGAACGCCCGGACATAAAGGGAATTTCATTGCCGGGCATGCCCATGGGCTCGCCGGGGATGGGTGGAAGGAAAACCGCGCCCTTTGAGATTCTCCAGTTTTCCGCGGGCGGCAAGGTCAAACCCTATGCCGTCGAATAGGAGGAATATGCAATGGAACCGAACATGACCGGCGGCGGCGTATCCCGGCTCGGCAGGGTTTGCGGCGTAATGCTGGCGGTTGCGTTCCTTTCAGCACCACATGCGTCCGCGTCCGGGGATGCCGCGGAACGTATTGAGTTGGGCCGGACGCTTTACGGCCAGAACTGCGCCAGCTGCCACGGCAAAAATCTGGAGGGTCAGCCGAACTGGAAGAAACGAAAAGCCGATGGGCGCCTGCCCGCGCCGCCCCATGACGCCACCGGGCACACCTTCCATCACCGCGAAGAACAGCTTTTCGAAATCACCAAATTCGGCACCGAGGCAATCGTTGGCGACTTCTACAAGAGCGATATGCGCGGCTTTGCGGATGTGCTTAGCGATGACGAAATCCGCGCCATACTCGCATTCATCAAGAGCACCTGGCCGGAGAGCATACGCAAGCGCTTCGACAGTATAAACAGGAGACAGGGACAATGAACCAAAATGGCATGATGGAAGGAATGAGCGGTCTGGGCGGTATGATGTGGGGCATGGGCCTTTACGGGCTGCTCACTCTGGTCCTGATCGTTCTGCTGGTTGCCGCACTCATCAAATATCTGTTCTTCAATAAACGGCAGAGCAAAACAGATGAGTAACCGGGCAATCCCCTGGCGAGAGCGATCATTCGGAATGCTGCTTGCCGCTCTGCTGGCCGCCATCTTTGCCGCGCCGGCCATCGCCCATCAACCGGGGAAATCGCTCGATGAACTCATGGGCAATAAAGAAAAATACTTCCAGACCATCGGCAAGGCGGCGCCGGATTTTACTTTGCGCACCGCCGATGACCGGACCGTTCGTCTCGCCGATTTTCGCGGCAAGGTCGTGGTGCTGTTTTTCGTTTACACCAGTTGCCCCGATGTATGCCCGTTGCACGCCGAACGGATTGCCGTGATTCAGGACTTGATCGGCCAGACGCCGATGAAAGACAGGGTTCAGTTCATCGGCGTCACAACCGATCCGGCCAAAGATACGCTGGAGGTTCTGCGCGATTATGGCCCCGCTCGCGGGCTGAAGCCAGCGAACTGGACCTTCCTGACCACGACGCCCGGGCAGGCGGAGGACGCCACACGCAAGCTGGCAAAACGGTTCGGGCACAAATTCATCAAGTCGGATGATGGCTACCAGACCCACTCCGTGGTCACTCACGTGATTGATCAAGAAGGCCGCTGGGCCGCCAACTTCTTCGGTCTGCGTTTCGAGCCCGTCAACCTTGTTCTCTATATCAACGGATTGACCAATACAGGGACCCATTCAGAAGAACCGGCGGCGCCCAGTCTGTGGGAGCAGGTGCGGAAGTTCTTTTGAGCGGAAAGAAGCCGTCCTGCTGCGCGGTGTGAATGTTGGCGATGGCCTGTTGCGTGGCCGGTCAAAGGCGCATATAACCCGCCACACAGGAATGGTCCGGCAGGGCATGCCGAGGCGGTTCACAATGCTTGAGGCGCACCCTTAC
Source organism: Hyphomicrobiales bacterium (assembly GCA_003228955.1). Classification (GTDB taxonomy): domain Bacteria; phylum Pseudomonadota; class Alphaproteobacteria; order Rhizobiales; family Methyloligellaceae; genus UBA2767. The sequence continues at coordinate 6,069 of QIGN01000015.1, read as the reverse complement.
AGCGCTTTTTTATTTTTTCAGGAGACAAGCAAAATGCCCAAGCTCAAGACCAAGAGCGGTGCGAAAAAGCGCTTCAAACTGACCGGAACCGGCAAGGTTCGCGGCCAGCAGGCCGGCAAACAGCACGGCATGATCAAGCGCACCAACAAGTTCATCCGTAATGCGCGCGGCACCACGATCCTCTCATCGCAGGACCAGAAAATCGTGAAACGGTTTCTGCCCTACGCCTGACCGGCATTGAGAGCAGACCCCGCACGCCTGAAGCTGACTTAAAGGAGCACCGCAATGTCACGTGTCAAACGCGGCGTCACGACCCACGCCCGCCACCGCAAAATCATCAAGGCAGCCAAAGGCTACTGGGGCCGCCGCAAGAACACCTTCCGCGCCGCCAATCAGGCGGTCGAGAAGGCCGGGCAATATGCCTATCGCGACCGCAAGGTGAGAAAGCGCAATTTCCGCGCGCTGTGGATTCAGCGCATCAACGCCGCGGCGCGTGAGCACGGTCTGACCTATGGCCGGTTCATTGACGGGCTGAACAAGGCCGGCGTCGAGATCGACCGCAAGGTGCTGGCCGATCTGGCGGTGCGCGACGCGGACGGTTTCAAGGCGCTGGTCGATCAGGCGTCTGCTGCCGTCAAGTCGTGACCTCAAGTAAATTCGAGCAACTTGAACGCGAGCTTCTGGACGCCGTTGCGGCTGCCGGTGATCTGGTGTCGCTCGACGATGTGCGCGTGGCGGCGCTGGGGAAAAAGGGCCGCGTCTCCGAGCTTATGAAGGGGCTTGGGGCCTTGCCGCCCGAGGAACGCAAGGATTTCGGCCAGGCTGTGAATGGCCTCAAGGAGCGTGTGAGCGAGGCGCTGACCCGGCGCAAGGGAGCGTTGCGCGAGGCGGAGCTTGCCGCGCGCCTCAGCACCGAACAGGCCGATATTACGCTTCCCCCCCGCGCCCGCGCCCTGTCCGAGGGGCGCGTTCACCCGGTCTCGCAGGTGATGGACGAGATCACCGAGATTTTCGCCGATATGGGTTTTGCCATCGCCGAGGGGCCGGACATCGAGACCGACTATCACAATTTCACCGCCCTCAATATTCCGCCCGAGCATCCCGCCCGCCAGGAAATTGACACCTTCTATTTCAACGAACAAGAAGATGGATCGCGCGCGGTTTTGAGAACTCACACGAGTCCGGTGCAAATCCGCACCATGCTGCAGACCAAGCCGCCGTTGCGTATAATCGCACCGGGGCGCGTCTATCGCATTGACAGCGACAAGACCCACACGCCGATGTTTCATCAGGTGGAAGGGTTGGTAATTGACGAAGAAACCCATTTTGGACACCTGAAATGGGTGCTGGAATCCTTCTGCAAGGCGTTCTTCGAGGTAGATCATGTGAAGATGCGTTTCCGCGCCAGCCACTTCCCCTTCACCGAGCCCTCAATGGAGGTGGATATCGGCTACGCGGAAGTCGGCGATGAAGTCCGCATCGGCGAGGGTGATCAGTGGATGGAGGTTCTCGGCTGCGGCATGGTGCACCCCAACGTGCTGCGCCAAGTAGGCTATGACCCGGAAAAAGTGCAGGGCTTCGCCTTCGGCATGGGCATCGATCGTATCGCCATGCTGAAATACGGCATGCCGGATTTGCGCGATTTCTTCGCCGCTGATTTGCGCTGGCTGAGGCATTACGGTTTTGGCGTGCTCGATGTCCCCACACTCGCGCGGGGGATGAGTCCATGAAATTCACCCTGTCATGGCTGAAGGAGCATCTGGAAACGGATGAAGCCCTCGACGCGATCCTCGACAAGCTCACCCTCATCGGCCTTGAGGTGGAGGAGGTGTTCGATCCGGCCGCCGCGCTGGCGCCCTTTGTTGTCGGCGAGGTGATCGCTGCTGAAAAACATCCCGGCGCGGACAAGCTCACTCTCTGCCAGGTCGAGACGGGCAAGGGTGTTGTGCAGGTGGTGTGCGGCGCGCCGAACGCGAGAAAAGGCCTCAAGGGCGTTTTCGCGCCGCCCGGCGCCTATGTGCCCGGTATTGATCTGGAACTGAAGCCCGCCAAGATCAGGGGACAGGAGTCCCATGGGATGCTGCTGTCGGAGCGCGAGCTTGAGATATCCGACGAACATGACGGCATCATCGAATTGCCGGCGGACTCAGTTGTTGGCTCAGCCGCCGCCCCCGCGCTCGGCCTTGACGATCCGGTTGTCGAAATCGCCATCACGCCGAACCGGCCCGATTGTCTGGGCGTGCGCGGCATTGCCCGCGACCTGGCCGCCGCCGGCATTGGCAAACTCAAGGATGACACCCTCAAGGCCGTCGAAGGCGCGTTCGGCAATCCGGTTGAGGTCGGACTGAAATTCAGCGGCGAAGCGAAGAGCGCCTGTCCCGCCTTCGCCGGACGGCTGGTGAGAGGCGTCAAAAACGGCCCCAGCCCGGACTGGCTTCAGCGCCGCCTCAGGGCCATTGGCCTGCGGCCCATCAACGCGCTGGCCGACATCACCAATTATATTGCCTATGACCGGGGCCGCCCGCTGCATGTCTATGACGCCGGCAAGCTGAAGGGCGGGGTCCATGCGCGGCTTGGGCAGGAGGGCGAGGAGTTTCTGGCGCTGGACGGTGAGACTTACAAGGTCGATGAGGAGATGTGCGTCATCGCCGATGACAGCGGCGTACTCGGCCTTGGCGGCGTCATCGGCGGGGAAGACACCGGGTGTGGCAACGACACGGTGAATGTGTTTATCGAATCCGCCTTCTTCGATCCCATCCGCACGGCGGCGACAGGCCGCAAGCTCAATATCGTATCCGATGCGCGCTTCCGCTTCGAGCGCGGCGTCGACCCGGCCTTTGTGGTGCCCGGTATGGAACTCGCGACGCGGCTGATTCTCGATATCTGCGGCGGCGAGGCGTCGAAGGTGACACTTGCGGGCGAGCCGCCCGAAGCCAACCGTATCATCGAGTTCAATACTTCCCAGGTGCAGCGCCTGACCGGCCTTGAGATGGCCCAGGTGGAAATAAAGATGATCCTGACGGCGCTCGGCTTCTGGATGTCCGGGCGCGGCCCCGGCTACAAGGTTTCGGTGCCCTCATGGCGGCCCGATGTGTCCCAGGGCGCGGACCTTGTGGAAGAGGTAATCCGCATTGTCGGCGTTGATGCAGTGGAGGCTGTGCCGATGCCGCGCGGGCAGGGCGTCGCAAGACCAGTGTTAACGACGGGCCAGAAGCGCGTGCGCCTTGCGCGCCGCACGCTCGCGGGGCTGGGAATGGTGGAGGCCGTCACCTGGTCTTTTATCGCGCGCGATGCGGCGAAGGCCTTCGGGGGCGGCGGGGATGCGCTTGAACTGGCCAACCCGATTTCGGCGGATTTGTCCTCCATGCGCCCAAGCCTTCTTCCCGGTCTCGTAAGCGCCGCCGCGCGCAATCAGGCTCGCGGGTTTTCAGACGTGGCGCTGTTCGAGGTCGGCCAGGCGTATCGCGGCGCGGAACCGCAGGACCAGTTTATCGCCGCCGCCGGGGTTCGCTCCGGCTCCGCGAAAGCGTCCGGCGCGGGGCGTCACTGGTCCGGCGCGGCGGAGCCGGCCGACATGTTCGACGCCAAGGCGGACGCGCTCGGGGTGCTCGATGCGCTTGGGTTTGGGAGCAAGGTGCAGACGGAGCGTGGCGCGCCTGAGTGGTATCACCCCGGCAAGTCCGGCGCATTTCAGCTCGGGCCGAAGACGGTGCTGGCCCATTTCGGCGAGCTGCATCCGCGCGTGCTGGAACAGCTTGGACTGGAGGGACCGATTTGCGGCTTTGAGGTGTTCCTCGATGCGCTGCCCGAACCCAGGCGCGCCTCGCGGACAAAACCCGCGCTCCAGTCAAGCGATTTGCAGATCGTGCGCCGTGATTTTGCGTTTCTTGTCGATGACGCGGCTGCCGCCGGCGATGTGATCCGCGCGGCAAAGGGAGCGGAGAAGGAGCTCATTTCCGATGTCACCCTTTTTGATGTCTTCACCGGCACCGGCGTTCCGGAGGGCAAGAAATCGCTCGCCATCGAAGTGACACTCACTCCCCGCGACAAGACCCTCACGGATGCGCAGATCGAGGAGGTCGCGGCCGGGGTTGTCGCGGCGGTCGCCAAGGCCACGGGCGGAGAGCTGCGGGGCTGAGGACTGGGCCTGTTTATTGTCCTACCGCTGCGCTATTTGAGGACCCCTGCTTGCGCAGGAGTTTCTATATGCAATTTCCATCTGCCCAATCCCGAAACTCCTGCGCAAGCAGGAGTCCATACCAGCGGGTGAGAATTATGATTAGTACAATTCCCATAGCTAGCACTTATCGCTCAAAACGATTGTTATTCACGCGGAGAGTCGATTAGTTTGCGCGCGATTGATTTTCATGCGCTGCGGATCGAGGCTCATGTCGGACAAGACGGTTCAATGCATTTCCCCGGTGGATGGCTCGCTCTTTGCGGAGCGCCCGCTCGCAAGTTCGCGCGATATCTCCAAGGCCTGCGGCGCGGCGCGCGCGGCGCAAGGCGAATGGCGCTTGCTGTCCGTGAGCGAACGCGGAGAATACTGCTCGCGCGCCGTCGATGCCATGCTCGGCATGGGAGATGAAATCATCCCCGAACTGGCCTGGCAGATGGGCCGCCCAATTGCCTATGGGCAGGGTGAGCTGCGCGGGCTGGAAGAACGCGCCCGCCACATGATCGCCATTGCTGAGGACGCCCTCGCAGATGTCGTGCCCGAACCGAAGCCCGGCTTCACCCGGTACATCGCGCGCGAACCGCTGGGCATCGTGTTCACCATCGCGCCGTGGAACTATCCTTATCTGACGGCTGTCAATTCGATCATTCCCGCGCTCATGGCCGGCAACGCGGTGCTGCTGAAACATGCGCGCCAGACGCTGCTGGCGGGGGAGCGCTTCGCGCGGGCCTTTGAGGCGGCGGGCCTGCCGGAAGGGCTGTTTCACAATCTCGTCCTGAGCCACGGCCAGAGCGCGGAGCTTATATCCGGCGGTCATGTGGACATGGTGTGCTTCACCGGGTCGGTGCCGGGCGGCGCGGCCATGGAAGAGGCGGCGGCGGGGCGGTTTATCGGTCTTGGTCTTGAGCTGGGCGGCAAGGACCCCGCTTATGTGCGCGCCGATGCCGCCCTTGGGAATGCAGTGGAAAATCTCGTGGATGGCGCCTTTTTCAATTCGGGCCAGTCCTGTTGCGGGGTGGAGCGCATCTATGTGCATGAAGATTTGTTCGACGGGTTTGTGACAGGCTTCGCCGAGCTCACGCGGCAATATGTGCTGGGCGACCCGCTCGATGAAGCCACCACGCTTGGCCCCATGGTCAATTCAGGCGCGGCGGATTTCGTGCGCGGGCAAATTGGCAGTGCGCTGAAAGCTGGAGCCACGGCGCATATCGATGAGAGCGCCTTTGAGAAAAGCAAAGCCGGCACGCCCTATCTGGCGCCGCAGGTGCTCACCGGCGTCAATCACCAGATGGCGGTCATGCGCGAGGAATCCTTCGGGCCTGTTGTTGGCATCATGCCCGTGAGTGGCGACGAAGAAGCGATCGCGCTGATGAACGATTCCCCCTTTGGCCTGACGGCGTCCATCTGGACGGCGGATGAAACCGCGGCCACGGCCATTGGCGGGCAGGTGAACACCGGTACGGTGTATATGAACCGATGCGACGCCCTCGATCCGGCGCTGGCCTGGACCGGGGTCGGGCAGACAGGGCGGGGATGCACGCTTTCCATTGTGGGCTATGAACATCTGACACGGCATAGGGGCATGATGAATATTACCGACCTTCGCTACTGGAATTACCCCACCCGCATGGTGTTCGGCGTGGGCGCAATCGCGCGCCTGCCCAGACTGTGCACGGGGCAGGGCATGAACAACCCTCTGCTCGTCACCGACGAGGGGCTGAAGGACATGGCCATCGTTACCGATACGATTGCGCTGATGAAGGAAGGCGGCGTCGATGTCGCCGTCTTCGCCGATGTCAAAGGCAATCCGACGGGGGGCAATGTGGAAGCAGGTCTCAAAGCGTTCCGCGAGGGCGGCCATGACGGGGTGATCGCCTTTGGCGGCGGCAGCG
>QIGN01000133.1 GCA_003228955.1 Hyphomicrobiales bacterium | reverse complement strand
ATATTTGCCTTATAGGCCGCGAGCGCATGTTCGGGAAATTTCGTATCGATCGGACCCGGCTCGATCAGCGACACATGAAGCCCGGTTCCGGCAAGCTCCTGGCGCATCGCGTCGCTCAATCCCTCAAGTGCGAATTTGGACGCATTGTAGGCGCCGCGGTATTTGAGCGAAACCAGCCCGAGGCAGGAGGAGCATTGCACGATCCGTCCATGCCCCTGGGCCCGCATGGCCGGAATGAGCCGGGTTGTGAGATCGTGCCATCCGAAAAAATTCGTCTCGAACTGCTGGCGCAGGGCCTCCACCGGCACGTCTTCCACCGCGCCCGGCTGGCCATAACCGCCATTGTTGAACAGCGCGGTGAGTTTGGCGCCGGTGCGCTCAAGAACTTCGCCGGCGCAATCGGCAATCGATTTGGCGTCCCGGTATTCGAGATGGAGCGCCGCCAGACCCTCGCGCTCAAGCCGTTCAATGTCTTCGCGGTTGCGCGCCGTCGCAAACACCCGCCAGCCGCGCGCCTTCATGCCATGGGCGCAGGCATAGCCGATACCCGACGAACAGCCGGTGATGAGAATGGAGCGAGGTTGTGTCATGGGGCCGCCGGGGTGTCTGGATTAAGCCAGCGGCCTTTCTATTGGATATTTACGCCAAATGCCATGAAGAGGTTCACGCGGCGGCCAGAAAGCCCTCCAGCTTTTCGAAGCATCCGTTCCACCCCTGGGTGTGATGTCCGCGGGCCTCGTCATCGATGAAGTTGGTCTGGTGCAATATGAGAAGGGTGCCGGTATCGGTCTCCGTGAAGTCCAGCGTGATTTCCATGACCTGCCCGGCGCCGCCGTCTTCCTGATCCCAGGCCCAGGTGAAACGCAGCTTGCGGTCGGGGACAACTTCAAGGACTTTGCCGCGCGCGGTGAGAACCTTGCCGTCCGCATGGACCATCGGGACCGTCAGGCTGCCACCCTCGCGCGGTTCAATGGTAGCGTCGGGCGCGGTTATCTCGCCCGGCCCCATCCATTTCCTCAAGGCGTCTTCCTGCGTCCATGCCCGGAATACGGCGCGGGGCGGATGGGCAAATTCACACTCCATTGTCAAGCCGGCCACGTCTGTTTCGGCGACGGCACTACTCATTTCACTTATCCTCTTTCTTGTTCGTTTCGCTCAGATAGGCATCCAGTTTTTCGAAGGTTTCGCTCCAGAAGCGGCGATGGTGTTCGATCCAGTCTTCCGCCTTTTTCAATGTGTCCGGCCGCAGATGAATACGGCGCCTCTGCGCCTCGACTTCGCGGCGGACAAGCCCTGCGCCTTCAAGCACTTTGAGATGCCGCGAGATGGCGGGCAGCGAAATGTCGAACGGCTCGGCCAGCTCATTGACCGTGGCGCTGCCCCCGGCAAGCCGCGCGACAATGGCGCGCCGGGTCGGGTCGGCGAGGGCGGCGAATGTGATGTCGAGCGGGTTCATGGGATTCCGATGTTAATTTAACTGATACGTTATTTAACGTATTTGTTAATTTTGTCAACCAGCGAAACCTCAAATTGTCGCGCCGCTCGATACAGGGTTGGCTGTCAGGTCTTCACGGGATCAAAAAAGATGAGGCGGTTGCCGAAGGGATCGGTAACCGCCATATCCCGGGTGCCCCACGGCGTCTCTTCAATGCCGGGCCGGGCGTTGCGATAGTTTTTGGCTGACAGCTCTTCATGAAGAGCATCGAGTTCCCGGCTCTCGATGCGGACCGCGCCGCCGGGTGTGCAATCGCCGTGATGTTCGGAGAGGTGCAGTACACAGCCATCGCGCGCCACTTCCATATAGAGCGGCAGGCCATCTTCAAAGCGGTGCTCCCAGTTGACCGAGAAGCCCAGGAATTCCAGGTAGAATTCGAGGGCCTTCGCTTCGTCGAAGATGCGCAATATAGGAGTGGGGTTCTGGAGCTTGATCATGGATGAGAGCCTTCCCCTTACCGCCCCTCACATATGCAGCGCGCGTTTCGCGACCGCCAGGGCGGCTTCGCGGATGGCTTCCGAAAGGGTTGGATGGGCGTGGCAGGTGCGCGCCAGGTCTTCGGCCGAACCGCTGAATTCCATCAGAATTGCCGCCTCGGCAATCATGTTGCCGGCATCCGGCCCGAGGATATGCACGCCAAGCACCCGGTCGGTTTTGGCGTCGGCGAGGATTTTCACGAACCCGTCCGTGGTGCGGTTCACCTTGGCGCGGCCATTGGCGGTGAAGGGAAATTTTCCGACATTATATTCGATGCCGGCTTCTTTCAGAGCCTCTTCGCTCTGGCCGACTTCGGCGACTTCGGGGGTGGTGTAAACGACGCCGGGGATCACGTCATAATTTACGTGGCCCGCCTGGCCGGCGAGAATTTCCGCCACCGCGGAGCCTTCATCCCCCGCCTTGTGCGCCAGCATCGGCCCGGCGATGACATCGCCGATGGCGTAGATGCCGTCTACATTGCTTTTATAGGAGCTGTCCGTTTCGACCCGGCCCTGCTTGTCGAGTTTAACTCCCGCATCCTCAAGGCCCAGCCCTTGCGTGTAGGGAACGCGGCCAATGGCGACGAGAACGACGTCGCAGTCGATGGTCTGCGCATCGCCGCCCTTGGCGGGCTCGATGGCGACCTTGCACCCCTTGCCCTTGGTGTCGATGCCGGTAACTTTATGGCCGAGCTTGAAGGTCATGCCCTGTTTCTTGAGAGTGCGCTGGAAGTTCTTGGCGACATCCGCGTCCATGCCCGGCGTGATGCGATCAAGGAACTCAACGACAAGAACCTCCGAGCCGAGCCGCCGCCAGACCGAGCCGAGTTCCAGCCCGATAACTCCCGCGCCCACAACCAGCATCTTGTCCGGCACGGTTGAGAGTTCCAGCGCGCCGGTGGAGGACACGATCTTATTCTCGTCGATCTCGATGCCGGGCAGTTGCGCGACATCGGAGCCGGTGGCGATGACGATATTCTTGGTCTCCAGCGTGAGCGCCTTGCCCTTGTCCGGCGTCACTTCGACCTTGCCCGGCGCAACGATCTTGCCCAAGCCGTGATGGGCGTCGATCTTGTTCTTTTTCAGCAGGAACGCCACCCCGCCGGTATTGCCGTCAATGCCGTCCTGCTTGTAGGCCTGCATGGCTTTGAGATCGAGCGCGGGCGCCACCTTGATGCCCATGCCTTCAAAACCATGACCCGCTTCCTCAAAGAGTTCCGAAGCGTGCAACAGCGCCTTGGAAGGGATGCAGCCCACATTAAGGCAGGTGCCGCCATGGGCGGCGCGTTTCTCGACCACCGCCACCTTCATCCCCAGCTGCGCGGCGCGAATGGCGCACACGTAACCGCCGGGGCCGGTGCCGATAACAATCAGATCGTAAGCGTCAGCCATGCGTTCCTCCTCAATACTTCACCTCTCCCCGATGGGGAGAGGTCGATCCGATGGCGAAGCCTGAGGACCACGCACGACCCCCCTCACCCGCTCGTTTCACTTGCGACCTCTCCCCACCGGGGAGAGGTAATTTTCGGTCCGAATTCACCGGCCTCACAAGTCCAGCACCATGCGCGTCGGGTCTTCCAGGCATTCTTTCACCCGCACCAGAAACGTCACCGCGCCCTTGCCGTCGACCACCCGGTGGTCGTAGGAGAGGGCGAGATACATCATCGGGCGGATGACAATTTCCCCATCCACGGCCATGGGCCGCTGCTGAATGGCGTGCATCCCCAGAATGCCCGATTGCGGCGCGTTGAGAATGGGCGTCGACATCAGCGAGCCATAGACGCCGCCATTGGTGATTGTGAAGGTGCCGCCCTGCATGTCGTCGATGCTCAAGGCCCCGTCGCGGGCGCGTTTTCCAAGGTTCCCGATCTCCGCCTCGATCTGCGGCAGGGTCATGTTTTGCGCCTCGCGCACGACCGGCACAACCAACCCCTTGTCCGTGCCCACCGCGATGCCGACATGGTAATAATTCTTGTAGACGATGTCGGTGCCGTCAATCTCGGCATTGACTTCGGGCACATCGCGCAGGGCCTGGATACAGGCTTTCACGAAAAAGCCCATGAAACCCAGCCGCACGCCGTGGCGCTTCTCGAAGGCGTCTTTATATTCGCGGCGCAAATCCATCACCGCGCCCATGTCGGCCTCGTTGAAGGTGGTGAGCATGGCGGCGGTGTTCTGGGAATCCTTGAGCCGCTTGGCGATGGTCTGGCGCAGCCGCGTCATGCGCACCCGCTCCTCGCGCACTTCATCGCCCCCCGCCACGGGCCCGCGCGCGCGCGCCGATGGTTCGGCTGTTACCGCCGGTGTTGTGAGGGCCACGGGAGCCGCCGCCGGCGGGCCGCCCTCGACCGCTTTCAGCACATCCTCTTTCAGCAGCCGGCCATCCTTGCCGCTGCCCTTGATCGCGGATGGGTCAAGTTTGTGTTCCGTGACGAGCTTCTGAACGGCGGGGGAGAGGCCAAAGTCATCGCCGCCCTCTGCCTCCTCCGGCTGTTCAGCTTTCGCCGGTTCGGGCTCGGCTTTGGCCATTTCGGCGGCGGGCGCGGCGGCCGCGCCCTTCCCTTCCGTGATGGCGCCGAGCAATGCGCCAACTTCAACCGTTTCGCCTTCGCCGACGGAAATATCGCCGAGCACGCCGGACACCGGCGCGGGAACCTCGATGGTTACCTTGTCGGTTTCAAGCTCGACCACCGGTTCATCGACATTGACCGCCTCGCCGGCCTTTTTGAACCATTGGCCGACGGTCGCTTCGGTGACCGATTCGCCGAGTGTGGGTACACGGATTTCCGTCGACATGTTTTTGACCCCTCAAATCGCGGCCGGGCCCGCACCCGCCGCCGTTGAATTCTCGCTCCCCAGTCAGGCGATCAGCGCCTCATGGGTAAATGCTTTCAGCTCTTCAAGATGCTTGCTGGCCTGACCGGTCGCGGTCGCCGCCGACGCCGCGCGCCCGGCATAGCGGGCGCGGCCATGCTTTGCGCCGATATGGTCCAGCACCCACTCGATATTGGGTTCGACAAAGCTCCAGCCGCCCATGTTTTTCGGCTCTTCCTGGCACCACACCATCTCGGCTTTCGAGAACCGCCCCAGCTCATCGATGAGCGCGCGCGCCGGGAAGGGATAAAGCTGTTCAAGGCGCATCAGGTAAACATCGTCCAAACCTTCCTTTTCACGCGCGTCATAAAGGTCGTAATAGACCTTGCCGGTACACATCACGACGCGCTTGATCCTGGCGTCGGGCACCAGCTTGATTTTCTCGTTTTTGAGAAATTGCGCGTCATCCCACAATACGCGGTGGAAGGTGGACTCCGGCCCGAACATCTCCAGCGGTGACACCACGCGCTTGTGGCGCAGCAGGGATTTCGGCGTCATCAGCACCAGTGGTTTGCGGAACTTGCGGTGCAGCTGGCGGCGCAGGATATGGAAATAGTTGGCCGGCGTGGTGCAGTTCGCCACCTGCCAGTTGTCCTCCGCGCAGGATTGCAGGAAACGTTCCAGCCGGGCGGAGGAATGCTCCGGACCCTGCCCCTCATATCCGTGCGGCAACAGGCAGACGAGGCCCGACATGCGCAGCCATTTGCGCTCGCCAGAGGATATGAACTGGTCGAATACGACCTGCGCGCCATTGGCGAAGTCGCCGAACTGCGCCTCCCAGAGTGTCAGGGCGTTCGGCTCGGCGAGCGTATAGCCATATTCGAAACCAAGCACCGCTTCTTCCGACAGCATCGAATTGATCACTTCGTAATGGGCCTGGCCCGCCGCGATATGGTTGAGGGGGGTGTATTTTTCTTCCGTTTTCTGGTCGTTCAGCACGGAATGGCGCTGGGAAAACGTGCCGCGCTCGCAGTCCTGGCCCGAAAGGCGTATGCGAAATTCCTCGCGCAGCAGCGTACCGAAAGCCAGCGCCTCGGCGAACGACCAGTCGATGGCCGTTCCCTCATCGATCATCTTGCGCCGGTTACCCATGAACCGGTTGACGGTGCGATGAATGTTGAACCCCTCGGGCACACGCGAGAGTGCGACGCCGACTTCCTTGAGCCGATTCATGTCAACGCCGGTTTGACCGCGCCGTGCACCTTCTTCCGCATGGCCCATGGTCGACCATTTGCCATCGAGCCAGTCGGCCTTGTTGGGCTTGTAGGAATCGCCGGCCTTGAACTCCTCCTCCAGCATGTTGCGCATATCCGTGCGCATGGTCTCGAACTCGTCCTGGGTGAGAGTGCCTTCGTCGATGAGCCGCTTCGCGTAAATATCGACGACGCGCGGATGGGAGCGAATCTCCTCATACATGAGTGGCTGGGTGAACGCCGGTTCATCGCCCTCATTGTGGCCGTGACGGCGGTAGCAGAACATGTCGATGACCACCGGCTTGTGGAACCGCTGGCGGAACTCCGTCGCCACCTTGGCCACATGGACGACGGATTCAGGATCATCGCCATTCACATGGAAGATCGGCGCTTCGATCATGCGCGCCACGTCCGAAGGATAGGGCGAGGAGCGAGAATGATGCGGGGCGGTGGTAAAACCGATCTGGTTGTTGATGATGAAATGTATGGACCCGCCCGTGCGGTGGCCGGCGAGGCCTGAAAGCCCGAAACATTCCGCCACCACCCCCTGGCCCGCGAAGGCCGCATCGCCGTGCAGCAGCAGCGGCAACACCTTGATGCGCTTCTTGTCGCGCCGCTGGTCCTGCTTGGCGCGCACTTTGCCCAGAACCACCGGATTGACGATCTCCAGATGGGAGGGATTGGCGGTCAGAGACAGATGCACGTTATTGCCGTCGAACTCGCGGTCCGACGAGGCTCCCAGGTGATATTTCACATCGCCCGATCCCTCAACGTCCTCGGGCTTGGAAGAGCCGCCCTTGAACTCGTTGAAAATCGCCCGGAAGGGCTTGCCCATGACATTTGCGAGCACATTGAGCCGGCCGCGATGGGGCATTCCGAGAATGATTTCCTCCACCCCCAGAGAGCCGCCGCGCTTGATGATCTGCTCCAGCGCCGGGACGGCCGCTTCGCCGCCGTCCAGCCCGAATCGCTTGGTGCCGGTATATTTGACGTCGAGAAATTTCTCGAAGGACTCAACTTCGATGAGTTTGGAAAGGATCGCCTTCTTGCCCTGGGGCGTGAAGGAGATTTCCTTGTCCACACCCTCGATGCGCGCCTGCAGCCACTGTTTCTGCTCGGGTGAGGAGATGTGCATGAACTCGATGCCGATCTGCGCGCAATAGGTGCGTTGCAGGATTTCAAGAATCTGGCGAATGGTGCCGAACTCCAGACCCAGCACATGGTCGAGATAGATACGCCGGTCGAGATCGCGCGCGGTAAACCCGTAAGAAGCAGGGTCCAGTTCGGGATGCGCTTCCTTTTTCTCCAGCCCGAGCGGATCGAGGTCCGCCGCCAGATGCCCGCGCACCCGGTAGGAGCGGATCATCATCAGCGCGCGCACGCTATCGCGGGTCGCCGACATTGCCAGTTCACTGGAGATTTCCACGCCGAGCGACTGCGCGCGGTCCTGAACGCGGCGCCCCAGCTGCTGCTCAACCGGGCCCCAGTCGCCATCGAGCGCGGCAACCAGTTCGCCGTTCGCCGCCTCGGGCCAGCCGGAGCGCTTCCAGGAAGGCCCTTCGGCCTCCTTCAGCACATCGTCGCGATTGTCCTTGAGGTCGCGGAAAAAGGCCTGCCACTCAGCGTCAACGCTCTGCGGGTTTTTCTGATATTGCGCGTAAAGCTCTTCGATATAGTCCGCGTTGGCGCCCTGCAAAAAGGAGGTGCGCGCAAATGCCTCGTTCAATTCCTGTCGTGCCATCCGCCGATCCCGCCTTCATACCGCATTCGACCCGGCTCGGACTCAATACCTGCCGGTACCGCTAGCCATTTAATACCTCAACAAGCGTCGTTCCAAGACCCGCGGGCGATTTCGAGACCGCGATGCCTGCGGAGCGCATGGCCTCCATCTTGTCTTCCGCGCCGCCCTTGCCGCCCGAAATGATCGCGCCCGCATGGCCCATGCGCCGCCCCGGAGGCGCGGTCACGCCGGCGATAAAGCCGACAACGGGTTTTTTCACCTTTGAGGACTTGATGAAGTCCGCCGCGTCCTCTTCCGCCGACCCGCCGATCTCGCCGATCATGATGATCGATTCCGTTTTGTCGTCGCCCAGAAACAAATCGAGGCAATCGATGAAATCCGTGCCGTTTACGGGATCGCCGCCGATGCCGATGCAGGTGCTCTGCCCCAGTCCGGCGGCCGTGGTCTGGGCCACCGCTTCATAGGTGAGCGTGCCCGAACGCGAGACGATGCCAACTGAGCCGGCTTTGTGAATATGGCCGGGCATGATGCCGATCTTGCACTCGTCGGGGGTGATAATACCGGGGCAGTTGGGGCCAATAAGGCGCGTCTTCGAGCCGGTGAGCGCGCGCTTGACCTTGACCATGTCGAGCACCGGAATGCCCTCGGTGATGCACACGACCAGCGGCAGTTCCGCGTCGATGGCTTCGAGAATGGCGTCGGCGGCAAAGGGCGGCGGCACATAGATGACCGACGCGTTGGCGCCGGTCGCCCCGACCGCCTGTCCCACGGTGTCGAAGACCGGAAGGCCCAGATTCTCCGAGCCGCCTTTTCCGGGCGTCACGCCACCGGCCATTTTCGTACCGTAAGCAATCGCCTGTTCGGAATGGAAGGTGCCCTGGGATCCGGTGAAGCCCTGGCAGATGAGAAGCGTATTCTTGTCTACGAGAACGGACATTTAGGCGGCCTCCTTCACCTGCGCGACAATTTTCTTCGCCGCGTCGTCCAGATTGTCGGCCGATACGATTGCGAGCCCGGACTCGCCGAGGATTTTCTTCCCCATATCCACATTGGTCCCTTCGAGCCGCACGACGAGGGGGACGGAGATATCCATTTCCCTGGCCGCCGCGACGATGCCTTCGGCAACGATGTCGCAGCGCATGATGCCGCCGAAGATATTGACCAGAATGCCCTTCACGTTTGGATCGGACAGGATGAGCTTGAAGGCGTTCATCACCTGCTCCTTGGTGGCCCCGCCGCCGACATCGAGGAAGTTCGCGGGCGAGGACCCGTAGAGCTTGATGATGTCCATGGTGGCCATGGCCAGCCCCGCGCCATTGACCATGCAGCCGATGGCGCCGTCGAGCTTGACATAGTTGATGTCGAATTTCGACGCCTCGACCTCGGCGGGGTCTTCTTCGGACAGATCGCGCAGCTCGACGATGTCGGGATGCCGGTAGAGTGCGTTGCTATCGAAATTCATCTTGGCATCGAGGCAGATGAGATCGCCCGAGCCCGTCACCACCAGCGGGTTGATTTCCAGCAGACTGGCGTCTTTCGCCAGCAGCATCTTGTAGAGAATACCGATGAGCTTGACGCATTGCTTCACCTGGTCGCCCTTCAGGCCCAGCGCAAAGGCGATATTGCGGCCGTGGAACCCGGAATAACCGGATGCCGGATCAATGGTGATGGTGAGGATTTTCTCCGGCGTTTCGGCCGCCACTTCCTCAATGTCCATGCCGCCTTCGGTGGAGGCGATAAAGGCGACGCGCGAGGTGGCGCGATCGACGAGGGCGGAGAGATAAAGCTCGCGCTCGATGTCGCAGCCTTCTTCGACATAGATGCGTCCGACCAGCTTGCCGCCTTCGCCAGTCTGGGGCGTAACAAGCGTCATGCCGAGAATGGCGTCCGCCTGGGCGCGCACGTCATCGATGGACTTGACCACCTTGACGCCGCCGCCCTTGCCGCGCCCGCCGGCATGGATCTGCGCCTTTACGACCCAGAGGGCGCCGCCGAGATCCTCCGCCGCCTTGACGGCTTCATCGACGCTGAAGGCGACCGAGCCGCGCGGTACGGCGGCGCCAAATTCCTTCAGCACGGCCTTCGCCTGATATTCGTGGATATTCATTCTCGCGCCCCCGCCTGTCTTCGCCTGCGTAAAATCACCGCCCCGCCGGGCCGCACCACATCTGACTTTGCCCGAACTTCAAATTTACTTCGAATCATGAACGCGCGCGTGTGATCGTATGGAGGTGCGCCGATTGTCACAAGGTCATAACGGCCCTCAGCCCAGTTTGGGCGATATTTTCTTGCACGCCTCCACCAGTCCCTTGACCGCTTCAACGGACGCCATGAAGTCCTTGCGCTCGGAGGCATTGAGCTCGATCTCGACGACCCGCTCCATGCCTTTCGCGCCGATGACCACCGGCACGCCGACATACAGGCCCTTCACGCCATATTCGCCATTGAGATAGGCGGCACAGGGCAGCACGCGCTTTTTGTCCTTCAGAAAGGACTCCGCCATGGTGATGGCGGCGGAGGCCGGTGCGTAATAGGCGGACCCGGTTTTCAGCAGACCGACAATCTCCGCGCCGCCATTGCGGGTGCGGTCGACGATTTCATCGAGGCGCCGCTTGGTCAGCCAACGCATTTTGATAAGGTCGGGAAGAGGAATGCCCGCGACCGTCGAATAGCGCGGCAGGGGCACCATGGTGTCCCCATGGCCGCCCAGAACGAAGGCCGTGACATCTTCAACCGATACGTCGAACTCAGCCGCCAGAAAATAACGGAACCGCGCGGAATCGAGCACCCCGGCCATGCCGACCACCATGTTTCGCGGCAGCCCCGAGGCCGTTTGAAGTGCCCAGACCATGGCGTCCAGAGGATTGGTGATGCAGATGACAAAAGCGCCCGGCGCGTATTTCTTGATGCCGGCGCCAACCTGGCTCATGACTTTCAGATTGATCTCCAGCAGATCGTCCCGGCTCATGCCGGGCTTGCGGGCGACACCGGCGGTGACGATGACCACATCCGCGCCCTTGAGGTCCGCATACTGGTTCGTTCCGCTGAGGCGCGAATCGAAATCCTCCACCGGCGAGGACTGCGCCAGATCAAGCGCCTTGCCGTCGGGAAGCCCCTCGGCAATGTCGAACATGACAACGTCGCCGAGCTCTTTCAGCCCCGCGAGATGGGCCAGTGTGCCGCCGATCATCCCCGCCCCGACCAACGCAATTTTGCTGCGCGCCATTGGTTTGCCTCCTCAAGAGATTTTGCCCCGCTGACGGGCGCAATACCGATGAAATTCGCTGTCTTCGTGGTTAGCCCGAAAACGGGTGCGTGCGCAAGCGCCGGGTCTGGCTGCGCGGCGTGTGTACACAAAAAGGAAACCCCCGCGTTTCCAAACACGAAACCCCGGCGAAAGCCGGGGTCCATTCACGCAGTGGATTCCTGCTCCCCGCAGGAATTTCAAACTGAGCTGTTGCGGCTCCATGACCAAGCCCAGCTCGCCCTGGGGCCGACGACATAGTAATTTCGATCTGGCCATTGCCGGCTGGGACTACAAGCCGAAACGGTCCAGAAATCTGAACCAGGCGACCGCGCCCGGCACGAACCACGGATTGCCATTGTAAAACGGAATTGCACGGAAACGCTGGTTCCCGAAGGCTGAAGACCCCGCCCGATCACCGAGGATATTCAGGGCCGCCTTGCGGCCGAACCAGCGCGCCCAAACGACGCCGGAACCGCAGAACCCCGTCGCATAATAGACGCCGTCCCTGACGGCCAGTTGCGGCAGATGATCCAGATTCATGGCGACGTATCCCCACCAGACATGGCTCAGGCCAACCTCCGCCAGATCAGGAAAGATGCGGATCATCCTCCGGCGCAAATGGTCATGTGGCGCCGGCCCGTCGGCTTGCAGATTGCCCGCGGTGCGGCCGCCGAACAAAATCCTCTGCCCATCCGGCGAGGGCCGGAAATAGTGGTGGATGCGGTTGGTGTCCCCGAACATCCGCCGTTTCGGGCAGAGCCGCTCCATAAGCGTCTTTGAAATCGGCTGCGTGGCTAAAATCATGCTCGGGACCGGCACAAGGCGTCTTTGCAGCCAGGGGACCGCGCCGTCCGTGTAGCCGTTGGTGCAGACGATAACATTGCGTGCGGACACAGCGCCGCGCGAGGTCGCCAGCTCATAGCCAGTGCCCTCACGCCGGATTGCCGAAACGGCAGTGTGCGTATGAACCGTGACACCTTCCCTCAGCGCCACCTCCAGCAAACCCCGATAAAGCAGAGCAGGCTGGAGGCCGCAGATGTCCGGCCGTACCGTCCCGCCGTGAAATATTTCGGAGCCGATTTCCGCGCTCTGTTCCGACTTCGGCACAACCCCCGCCTCAAGGCCGAAATGCTCATTCAGCGCCTCGGCTTCGCGCGCCAGACGCTCGTAATGTTCAGGCCGGGTCGCGGCGGTAAACCGGCCAACCCTCTGAAGCCGGCAGTCGATGTTTTCTTCTGAGACAAAGCGGGCAAGGTCGTCGCGCGCTTCGATTCCCTCGCCGTAATAAGCCCTGGCGCGCTCAAGCCCGAGCGTTGAAATCATCCTCGAGAATGAAATGCGCAAATTACCGCTGGCGATCCCGCCATTGCGCGAAGAGGCGCCGCCGCCGGCAGCCCCCTTGTCGAAAATCTGTACGCTACGCCCGTTACGGGCCAGTTCCAGCCCCGCGCTCAACCCGGCATATCCGGCGCCCAAAATCGCGGCATCGCATCGCCCCGCAACCGGTGTCCGGGGCACCTCCGGCGGAGGAGCTTCTTCCCACCAATAGGGTGTATGCGTGATCATGTGGTTCATTCCCGCCAGGGTCCCGGACCCATCAAGTGGTCTTGCGTTCGCCCGCATCGCGCACCAGCGCCAGAAACCGGTAGACGCCGTGCACCATCTTGCCATAGGGCAGCGTCGCGAACAGCGCCAGAACGAAACCCAGATGCACCGCGAGAAGCGTGCCCATGGCGCTTGTTTCACGTAAAGCCAGCAGCGCCAGCCCGGTGAAACTGACAAGGAACAGCAGCAGCAGGAAAGCCACATCCATGCCCAGCATTTCGCGCAGTTGCGGCGCCGGATCGGCCTTGAGTTTGAGCCATAGCAGGCCGACCGGCCCGATCAGAAGGCCAATGCCCCCGGCCGTGCCCAGCAGGACCGGAAGGCTCGTGAATTCATAGGGCGCGGCCCAGCCGAAAGCATGGTGGTACAGGGTCGCCACCGACGTGGCGGCGAAGCAGAGCATGAAACCGTAGAAAGTGAAATGATGCCAGGTGCGGCGCGCCGTGGAGAAACTTTCCAGCGGGTAGTTGCACCCGCCCCCGCCGCCGCCGAGGTTCTTGAGCGTCAGCACATCCCAAACCCCGGCCAGAATTGTACGCGCGGAAAGTTTGGCGCGGGATTTCCGGTTCGTGGCGCGCCAGTAGCGCACGCCGCCCATGATCATTGCGAAAATAGCAAACGCGAAAACAAGGCCGAACGGCCAGACCATCGCCGCATAGGGGATGACGCGGTAGAACGCGCCCGCGCCGGCATATGTTCCAAAGATGACGGATGGCTCCCGCAATCCGAATGTCAGCAGCAGCACCAGCCCAAGCCCGAGCGCCATGGCCAGCGAAACGGCAACCCCGTTCCGTTTGAACACACGCCCGAAAGATTCCGGCCAGGCATAATCCGCGTAAGTTTGCACGCGCAGGGCGGCGAAGGCGCGCGGGACATTGACCGCGAATTCATGGGGCGGGGCATATTGGCATGACGTGTAACAGCCCTGACAGCCATGGCACAGATTGGCCAGATGGGTCAGGTCGCCGCTTGAAAACGTCCTGCGCCGCTCCATAGCCGGAAACACCGCGCAGAAACTCTCGCAATAGCGGCAGGCATTGCAGATCGTCATGAGACGCTCTGATTCCTTCAATGCGCTCGTTTCAGGATTCATTCTTGGTATCCATTGTGCATCGTGGACCCCCGTTTGCACGGGGGTTTCGCATTCCTCGTTCCATTTCAGTCAGGACATAGGCGAATATCGAAACCCCCGTGAAAATGGGGGTCCATACTTACAAGCAAATCCATGTCCCGGCTTCAGTTTGCGGCACGGCGCGCGGCCTCCTCTCCGGCGATACGCCCGAACACATTGCCGATGAGCAGGCCGAGCCCGCCGACATAGCCCTGGCCCAGAATGTTGCCGGCCATAAGCTCCCCGGCGGCGAAAATATTGTCCGCCGGTTTTTTGCGCGCGCCGAACAGCACGCGGGCCGTCTCGTCTACCTCGACGCCCAGATACGTAAAGGTAATGCCGGGGCGCAGCGGATAGCCGTAATAGGGCGGTGTATCAAGTTTGCGCGCCCAGTTGGTTTTTGGCGGGTCCACGCCCTGGGTATGACACCCGTCGGGCTGCGCCGCGTCGAACTCTCCCGGCTGAACGCCGGCGTTAAAGTCCTTCACCGTTTTCCCGAGCACATCCGCATCGAGTTCGAGCTTCTCCGCCAACTCGCGGATCGTGTCTGCCTCGATCGCCGGGTAGATCGTCGGCATGAACAGGCCTTGCGATTTCGCATCGATGATCGCATAGGCGATCTGGCCGGGCTGCCGGGCGACGAGCCGCCCCCAGATGGCGTAACGCTTCGGCCAGATGTCCTCGCCTTCGTCATGGAAGCGGACGGCATTCTTGTTGACCACAATGGAATAGATAACGCAGTCGACGCGGGTGGCTATGCCGCCGTCGAATTTCGGCGAGCGCGCATCTATGGGCACCGCGTGACACTGGTCGGCGTCGGAAACGGGGCGCGCGCCGTTATCGAGCAGAATGCGCAGCGGCCCTCCGGTATTGTAGGGCGTGCCGCGAATGAGGAAATTTTCCGCCGCCTCCCCCCAGCCCTCTTTCAGCCATTCGATATTGGCCTCAAAGCCGCCCGAGGCCACGACGATGGCGCGGGCGGAAACCCGGTGTGTCTCGCCGTCCACGGAGACGCTGACGCTTTTGCAACAGCCCCCCTCGATTTCCAGCCCGGTGACTTGCGCGTCATAAAGGATTTCGGCGCCGAGCTCTTCGGTTTTGGCGAAGAGCGCGTTCATCATGGTCTTGCCGCCGCCGAAAAAGAAGGCGTTGGTGCGCGCCAGCCCCAATGTGCCAGTGAGGGGTGGCTGAAACCGTACGCCCTGACGCATCATCCATTCGGGAACTCTTTCCGACATTTCCAGCACCATGCGCGCCAGAGCTTCGTTCGTGCGCCCCGCCGTGACCCGCAACAGATCTTCCCAATATTCATCCACGGAGTAGGGGCCGGTGACATAGTCCGTGGCTTCCGCGTGGGCGTAGCGGATGTTGCGGGTATGGCGTGAATTGCCGCCGCGAAACTCCCTTGGCGCCCATTCGATGATGAGAACCCGCGCGCCTTCTTGAGAGGCGGTGATGGCCGCGCACAGCGCCGCGTTGCCCGCGCCAATGACCAGCACATCGAAGGGTTGGGATAAATCGGCCATGTTTTTCTTGGATCGCCCCAACGTCTGACTGATTTCTCTTAACTCTCTTGTGGCGCGGCGTCACCTTTTGCACGCGCGAGATAGTCCTTTGAGCGCATTTCAATGAGGCGCGAGGCGGTGCGCGCGAAAAGCTCCGCGCCATCGCCGATGGCATAGAGCGCATCGGGCTGCGCATCCGCCGACAGCACGAGCCGCACCCCATTGTCGTAGAGCGTGTCGATCAGAATGATGAAGCGCCGCGCCTGATTGCGCTGTTCGGGTGCAAGCAGGGGTACATTTTCGATCATCAGGATATGAAAAGCGTGGGCGATCACGAGATAGTCGCCCGCCCCCAACGGCTTGTCGCACAGGTCTTCAAAATCGAACAGTGCGACCCCCATGACCGTTTCGGGAACCGTGATCTTGCGGCCCTTGACGCTGAGCTCGGCCGGTTTGCCCTTTTTGTAGCCCGTCAGCCGGGTGAAGGTCTCGCGCATGGCTTGGGAAGATTTTTTTCCCGACGGCGTAAAGTAAAGCTGCGCGCCTTCCAGTTTTTCGAGCCGGTAGTCGGCCGCAGCCTCAAGTTGCAGAACCTCCATCCGGTCTTCGAGTATGTCGATAAAGGGCTCGAACAGCGGCCGGTTCAGACCGTCCTTGTAAAGCTCTCGCGGATGCAGGTTTGAGGTTGCGACCATGACAATGCCGGCCTCGAACAGCCCCTTGAACAGCCGCCCCAGGATCATCGCGTCGGCAATGTCGGTGACGTGCAGCTCATCGAAGCACAGAAGGCGCGCCTCGCTGGCGATCGCCTGCGCCGTGGGGGGAATCGGATCGCCATCGTGCAGGGAGCGGAACCTGGCGATCAGCTCATGTATCTCGGCCATGAATTCATGGAAATGCACCCGGCGCTTTGGCGTGAAGGGTACCGCGTCGAAAAACAAATCCATCAGCATGGTCTTGCCCCGCCCGACGCCGCCGAACAGGTAGAGCCCTTGCGGGACCTCGCCGCGCCTGGCGCCGAAGAAGGAGAAAAAATCCGGTTTGGCGGCCCCCCCATACTGCGCCAGCCGGTTGGCGAGCAGCTCCAGCTTCTCCGCCGCCAGCAGCTGGGCCGGATCGGGCCTGATATGACCCTCCTCGACCATCGATCTGTAGCTTTGCAGAGGCCCGTTTTCCATGTTCCCCAACCCGTCCCGGCGCGTGCTTGGGGCTACCGCGCCGGCGCGGCGGGGTCAAGCGCGGGGGGCCAAAACGTGCGCAGGCTTCAAGGCTCGTATCGAATCGGATATAGGATGAGAATGACACACGAGCTTTACAGTTGGCATACACCAACCAAGTTGAGTGAAGTGGTAAAACGTCTTAGCCCTTCGGATTCTGCGGACTATTTCAATGCATCTGGAAACCAAATTTTTCGAGATGCTTGGATTGCCGCTGAATTCGCTGAAAGAGGCAGTTCAGAACTCGTTCGATTGGTGAACGACAATTGGCCTGATTTTCAAGTCAAACAGGACGGCGCAGTTCGATCGTTCGAATCCGTTGAGGCCGACCTGCCGGGACGCAGACGCGGAGATGAGTACAAGGAATGGAAAAAGAGAAACTACAAGCCCGAATACGATAAAGTT
>QIGN01000180.1 GCA_003228955.1 Hyphomicrobiales bacterium | reverse complement strand
TTTATATATTGCATATGTATGATGAATGGTAGTCAGTTTAATTTCTAAAATATATGGTATATTGGAAATATAAACATAAAATTAGTTGAGGTATCATGCTGTTTTGCGGCTTCGCCGGAGTATGGCAGGGTTCCGGCGGCCTCCCTCCCGCTATTCAAACCCCGATATACATATATAAGTGATGAGGGGTGCGTGGCCGAAATGCAACAGGGTTGAAAAGAATGAAATTTGAATGGTGCATTTCTGTTTACGTGTCCGGGGGCATTCGCTAGGCATGTCATCAAGTCAGCACAAGCCAACTCATTTGGAGGCTTGGTTTGGCGTTCAGAGCAGAGGGTCGTTTAAGGCGTACTGTTCCGAAATCAACCTTTGGTCACTAAGAACAAGTGGAGATGGACAATGATTGGGGGACTTAAGCAAACGACAAGTCGTTTGGCCATAGCCGCGGCGGCCGGTTTGTTCACGGGCGGTATCGCCCTGACACCAGTCCAGGCGGCGTCTCTGGGCGGCGATTGCTGCGCAGACCTCGAAGAGCGTGTTGCTGAGCTTGAAGCCACGACAGTTCGCAAAGGCAACCGCAAGGTTTCCGTGAAGCTGTCCGGTCAGGTCAACCGCGCGATGCTGTGGTGGGACGATGGCGAGGACAGCGACGTCTTTTTTGTGGACAACGAAAATTCAAATACGCGTTTCCGCATCACCGGCAGCGCAACCATCAGCCCCGGCCGGACCGCCGGTTTCAAGATCGAAGCCGACTGGTTCATCCGGAACAACTCGAGCCAGGTCACGAACTGCGATCAAAGCACGCGGGGCGGGAGCAGCTGTATGGCTGATGGCAACATCCTGGGTAACGGTGGTGAGAGCTTCACCGGTCTGACCGACATGCGCCAGCAGATGCTATGGATCAAGGGCAACTCGGGCAAGGTTTCGCTCGGTCATACTGACACGGCGTCAAACGGCACATCGGAAGTCGATCTTTCCAGCACGAGCGTTGCTCAATATGCCGGCATGGCCGACATTGGTTCAAGTTTTGCCTTCCGCACGTCTGGCGGCAGCTTCACGGGGACCACGATTGGCGCTGCCTACAGCCAGCAGGACGGCTTGAGCCGCCGGTCGACTCTGCGTTACGACTCGCCTTCGCTTGGCGGGTTCACTCTCTCGAGCTCGGTCGGCGCTGACGACTTCGTCGATGTTGCGCTCCGCTTCAAGAAAGAGTGGAACAGCGTCCGTTGCGCATGGGCCGGTGCCATTTCTCATGACACGAATGAGAAGGGGATTGAGCGTAATGGCAACAGGATTTCCGATGATCGTTGGATCTACAACACCTCTGGCTCGTGCCTTCACACACCGTCAGGCCTGAACCTGACCCTCGGCTGGGCCGAGACCGATGAAGGTGTTGACGATGTCGACCAGGGATGGTGGTTCATTAAGGCTGGTATTTCCCGCCGCTGGAATGCACACGGCAAGACCAGCATCTCGGTTCAGTATGCTAACTCTTCAGACCGTCTGTCGAGCGTTAGCACCAATGGTACCGTGAACCGTCTTAACGACGAACTCGACTCCTACGGTGTCGCCATCGTTCAGAAGATCGACGCGGCCGCGCTTGAGCTCTATGCAGCTTGGTCGCAGCACGATCTTAGTGACAACACGGCGACGAACTTTGAGGAAATCAACCTCTTCCTGTTAGGCGCTCGCATGAAGTTCTAAGCCAACCGGCTTAAGATCTGATACGAATTGGAAGCCGCCCTTCGGGGCGGCTTCTTTTTTTGCCGGCTGAGTGCTTTCGCTCGTGGAAACGTTTAGCCGAATGCGCAGCCGGGAAGGCTGCCGTCCAATAGTGGCAAAATCGCCACGGATGAATTGTAACGTCTGAGGAAATTTGTTAATTAGCAATGCTTTAAGAGGTTCCACAACATACTTGCAATTGGAGACGCAAGAGATCATCTTAAAGGGGTAGAGGAAAGGACAGGGTGATGCGGACTAGATTCGCAATACTTTCCGGTGTCCTCGCGGCCTGGGCCATGAGTTCTGTTGCCGCGCAGGCATTCGAGTTGAAGTCGCTGGCACAAGCGCCTGCGGCGCCGGTCATTGCGCCTGCCCAACCGAACCTGTCATTTGAGAGCGAAACCACGGCAGCGAAGCCAAAAAAGAAGGGCAGGAGTTTGAAACTGCCCGGAGTTGGTGAATTCTCCATTCCAAAGCTCAATTTCGGCCTGGATTTGATGTATGGTTCGCCTGAGCCGGACGATACCGGTCTCGGTTTCTCCGCCGATCCGGCGACGGATGACGATATTACCATTCTGGGTACGTTCAAGCGCCGTTTCTAGAGAGTGCCCCTTTTATCCCTGCCTGCCAGAATTATTGCGGGTATTGCCGTCCACCTTTTGACTGCATCGGGCGCCGTCTTTGGCTTGATCGCATTGCATCATGCAGCGGCTCACGAATGGGCACTTTCATTTTTGTGGCTTGGCGGCGCGGCGCTGATCGATGCGCTTGACGGCCCGCTCGCCCGCCGGGCCGAAGTGGAGACGACACTGCCCCGCTTCAGTGGCGCCCGGCTCGATATGGCGGTCGACTATTTCAACTATTGCGCCGTACCGGCCTTTATCATCATGGAAAGCGGGCTAGCCGGGGAGGGTCTCGGCGGTGTGGCTGGCGCGGTCATCCTGCTCAGTTCGCTGTTTCATTTCTCCGATCTGAATTCGAAAACCGATGACGGCTTTTTTGTCGGATTTCCTGCCCTCTGGAATGTTGTCTGTCTTTATCTGTTCGTTTTTGGAGCAGGCCCGGCCATGACGATGCTGGTGATTCTGGGGCTGGCTGCCGCAACCTTCGTGCCGGTGAAGTGGGTTCACCCGGTGCGCGTGCGCCGCTTCCGGGCGCTGACCATGAGCATCACCTTGGTATGGTCGGCGGCCGCCGCCTATGAAGTCCTGTATGGATTCACCGGAGCGTTCGCGGTGAAGGCGATTTTTTTCTTTGCTGCGGTTTACCTGGTTTCCATTGGCCTGGTCCGAACGTTTTTCCGGCATACCCCCCGTAACGGCGCTGCAAACTGAAATATGGTTTTTCCGGTTCTGGATTTTCGGACATGCACCTGTATGCAGGTGGCGAGCTAAGGCTATGCGCGGACGGACAAATACGGCATTCTGACGAGGTGAATCGGACAATGAACATCAGTAAATTTTCGGGGGTTTTTCGATGACTGAATGGCTGTTCGATCCAGCTATCTGGGCAAGTCTGGTGGCGCTGACCGCCATGGAAATTGTGCTGGGAATAGATAATGTGATTTTCATCTCCATTATCGTAGCGCGCTTGCAGGAGCCGCAACGCGAACGCATCCGGAAAATTGGCCTGGGCCTCGCTCTGCTGTTTCGTGTGATTATGCTGTTCGCGATCACCTGGATTATCGGCCTGACCGCGCCAGTCTTCACTTTTCTTGAGCAGGAGGTGTCCTGGCGCGATATTATTCTCATCGCCGGGGGCCTGTTCCTGATTGCCAAGGCCACGAGGGAGATTCACGGTTCGATCGAGGAAAGTGGGGAATCAGGCCCCAAACAGACGGTATCTGGCGGATTCTGGAGCTTTATTCTTCAGATTGCGATAATCGATCTGGTGTTCTCGGTGGATTCGATCATCACAGCCATCGGCATGGCTGAGCTTATCGAAGTCATGATAGCGGCCGTGGTGATTTCCATGATTGTCATGTATCTGGCGTCGGGACCGGTATCGGATTTCATAGAACGCCATCCAACGACCCGCATGCTTGCCTTGAGCTTCCTTTTTCTCATCGGCGCCGCCCTGGTGGCGGATGGTCTGGAATTCCATATACCGCGCGGCTATATTTATTTCGCCATGGGCTTTGCCGCTATTGTGGAGACCATGAATGTGTGGGCTCAGCGGCGGCGGATGCGCAAAGGGACCCAGGCAAAATAGGCCGGTGGCGATTGCTGGCGCGTGTCCGCCGCAAAGATCGATTACGTGTGGTGTATCGATTGGACCAAACATATCAAAAGACGCCAAATCAAAGAAAACTTGAAATATAAAGCGTATTCAATTGTTTACCGCTATTTCTCAAGCGTTCCGCTGGGGTAGGCCCTGCTTCGACCGTTCCGGGAATGGAAGTTTGGCCTGAAGATTGCTTATCAGTTGGGGTGTTTGCCGTTGCCCGTTCGTGCGCCGGTCGCCCAAAATTTGACATCATTGCAGTGCGGTATCCCGCGCTGCACTGCACAAAAAATTGATTGAGCAAGGAATATGCGCATGAAACGGAGTGTTCTTATCGCCGCTTTGGCCGGTTTCGCGACAACCGCGGCCTATGCGTCCAGCGACGGCAATTTGAATGGAGTTGAGCTCCGAAAAGCAGTTGCCGGAAAGACAGTCTATTTGAGCGCCAATGGAGTTGTTCTGCCAATCGCCTTTCGCCCCAACGGGACAATGAGCGGCCGGCTGAAGGCATTCGCCGCATCTTTTGCTGGCGGATCTCCTGTGGATTCCGGCCGCTGGTGGATTTCCAAAAATCAGTTGTGCCAGCGCTGGAGCCAGTGGCTTGATGGCAGGTCCTATTGCTACAAGGTTTCGCGTACCGGTCAGAATGTAGTCTGGGTGCGCAATGACGGCCAGCGGGGAACGGCGCGTATCGGCAGCTAGAGTCTGTCCCGTTCCGCTTGTATCCATTTCCGGTAAGGCTCGGCGCATCCTCTGTCATCGGCAATACTCCAACCGGGCTTTGGCGGCGTTTTAAGGCCGCAAAATTTTGCGATGCGCGCCAGGGTGGAACCCGGATCGTCAACCATGTCTTCATACTGGATGGCAATGGCCTGATTTCCCAGTTTCTCCAGCCAGTTGTCTATCAGGATGTTGTTGTTGGAAATATGGTTGTAAATGGCATTCAGATCGTAGGCGTATTGGTTTGTGTTCGCGTGATAGAGCTGTCCAAATATTCTGAAAGCAACCTCGTCGTCATTTCGCCTCATGAAGATAAATTTGACATTGGGCGCGCAGTCTACGAGCCGGCCGGCGTCGAAGATTGCTCCTGGATGGGTAACCGTGACAATGTCCGAGCCGCCAGCGCATCTGAGCAAGCGCGCCCTGTATGATTTGGCGATAACGGGATCCAGTTCTCTGGGCAATCTGCACAGATGAAATGCTGTCAACAAGCCTTCGCGTTGGGAAATATACTGGGCGGTCGCAGTCGCCAAATCATGTTCGTGGAGGATTTCTCCACACGGCAAGGCACGGACCAGACTTTGCATCGAATTCAGTCCGGACCGCGATAAGCCAATGATAAACAGCGAGAGGGGGACCTTGCCCGCCTCCTTTGCAGGCTTCTTTTTGCGTGGGTTCCAGTTCAGGCATATTGATAACAACTCTTCCGCCTGTTCTGCATGTGTCCGTGCTTGCTCCATATACTCTTTTTGCAGCGGGGCGTTAGCCGCCACCAGACAGTCCCAGGCGTCCTTGTGCCGGTTGAGCCGCTCAAGGCAGGCGCCGCGCGTGAAGGCAATGCTGGATTGTGTTGCCGCCTCGTCTCCGGATTGAGGCCCTCTCAAAGTATCGAGTGAGTCGAGGATATCCAGATCAAGTTTGATATTTTCCGGAAAAAGGCTTGCCAGGCTGTACGCATAGGCTTTTACGTCACGGTTTAACGGCGTCTTTAGCGCCTGTATAAATATCCTGGCGGCATCGTCATATCGTCGAAGATGCAGGTAACACTCACAAAGCCAAAACGGTGCAGCGGGTTCTCCAGGTTCAACCGCGTAAATGCGCTCGAGAACTTCACTGGCACGCTCATGGTGCTGTATTACCATCAGTGCTCGCCCGAGAACAAAAAGGGTTGAGTGTTCATCGGGCTTCAACGCCAGCGATTTCTCCAGATAGCGTATTGCACACTCCGGAGCATCGAGATTCAGAAAGACGCGTCCAGCATTGGTTAACACCGCCCAGTCCCTCGGGTTGAGCATCATTGCCCTGACCAGCAGCGGCAAAGCCTGAACGTAGGCGCCGCGCTGAATATAGGTGATAGCCAGGACCTGGAGGGCGCCGGCATAGTCGGGGTGCCGCTCCAGGAGGTCCTGACAAATTTGTTGCGCGCCATCCATATTACCGGCCATGCCGGCCTGCTCGGCGGAAATCAGATCCCGGTGGGCGCGCCTGACTTCAGCGATTGACACTGAGGCGGGTGTTACTGCCATTGTTATTCCTTGTGCGCGTTGATTGACGGCCTGTTTTGCGCGATTGCTCTGTTGTTTCTGTCACATCCGGCCGCTGTATTCCATTCGAGGATTGATTGGAACCGTGCCGGGATTTTATGTTGGAAATGGCATTCAATATGGCATAAATCCCTGCGGTTTTCCTTTGAGGTATTTTGCCGGGTTTCGATTGTCCAGCATCTTCTTGTGCCATGCGATTGGGCATGCGAGGGTCCGTGGTTCCGCATGGGTGCAGACATGATTGAAAATACAAACGATTCAGATAGTTGGGCGCATGTATCGATGCAGGCGCGCGGGCAATTGGAAGAGGCCGAGCGGCTCCTGCGCTCCGGAGATTTTGCCGCGGCACAGGATGCCTGCCTGGAGCTGCTTGCCGAGCATACAGAATATGTGGGCGCTCTTTATACGCTCGGGCGTGTTTATCTGGCGGGGGCCAATTATGAGTCCGCTCTACCGTGTTTCTTCAGAGCCTCAATGCTTTGTCCGGAGGAGCCGGCGGTTCTCGCGGGCCTGGCCGAGGTATATTGCGGATTGCAGGCGGATGAAGCCGCGCTCGACGCCGCTCAGGATGTGCTGGATCTGGACCCGGATGAGGAAACGGCCGCCAATGCGCACCTGCTGCTGGGGCGTGTCCTGGAGCGCGGGGGCGACATTGCGCGTGCATCCGGACATCTTGAAAAAGCACTTGCGCTTAAGCCGGACCTGAGTGACGCGGCCTTGCTGCTGGGAGCCTGCCATATGGAGCAGGGAAACCGGAAAGGCGCAGCCAGCGCCTACAAGGCCGCCCGGGCAAACGGCGTATCTCCTCTGGACCGCGCGCAAATACTAAGCGATTTGGCGTATGGTCTGAAAGCTGGCGATGCGGAAAAGAATCTGTCGCAGATTGACAGCCTGAAGAAAGAAGTTTCTGGCCTGGAAACTCCACTGCATGATGCCCTTTTCCAGGGACGGCTGGAACTCGCTCGCGCAAGGATACTTGAGGGCCTTGGGCGCCATGGCGATGCCTGGCAGGCGCTGGAAACGGGTAATGCAGCCCTTGCTAGAGGGTATTCGGAGGCCAACAAGACGCTGCAAGAGCAAGCGGAACCGACCATTGCGCGTGCTCGCGGATGGAACTATGCCGGGCCATGTCGCGCAGGGAATGGCGGGGATTTACCGGTCTCGCTCCTAATTCTCGGAGCTTCACGTTCGGGAAAGAGCACGCTTGAACGGCTGACCGGCGCCATGGCGGGTGTGACGCTGGGGTTTGAGAGTGAGCTGATTCAGACCAGCGTAGCTTGTGTGTCGGGTTCGGCAGGATTCCTTCCGCTGCAATTCCCCGGACAACTGCCGGAAACACTTTACGACGAATTTTCAAATTTCTATGCGGTAGAACTCACAAAACGCTTGAATGGAGGAAAGCTCTACACAATAACCCATCCGGGCCTAATTCCGGATCTTGGACGGATCGCCGAGCTGGTGCCGAATGTGCGCATCGTTTTCATCGAGCGTGATCGGGACGATACGGCACACCGGATATTCGGAAAAGTGTATCCCCAGGACACCAACCCCTTC
This sequence comes from Hyphomicrobiales bacterium, assembly GCA_003228955.1. GTDB lineage: Bacteria > Pseudomonadota > Alphaproteobacteria > Rhizobiales > Methyloligellaceae > UBA2767. The sequence goes on along the minus strand of QIGN01000180.1, from coordinate 41 downwards.
GCCTATGACCTGGCGAACATCGATGAGCATTTAGATGGATA
>QIGN01000077.1 GCA_003228955.1 Hyphomicrobiales bacterium | reverse complement strand
CTGAAATTCCTATTCTCAGGGTTATATTCCGATTCGGGTGAGGCCGCGTCATCGATCACTCGGGACTGGCATGAGACTGACACATCATCAGGTTTGGACGGCAATCGATGCCCTTGCCGCCCGCTACGGCTTTTCGCCGTCGGGACTGGCGAAGCGCGCCGGCCTTGATTCCACGACCTTCAACCGGTCCAAACGCGTGACATCCGAAGGGCGCGAACGCTGGCCCAGCACCGAGAGCCTCGCCAAAATCCTCGAGGCAACGGGCGCCGACCTCGACGAGTTGATGGCGCTGGTGCGCAATGCGGGCAAGGACCGTTATGAGCCCGCCAGCCCCATCCCGCTGATCGGTTTTGCCCAGGCGGGCGCGGGCGGGTTTTTCGACGATGGCGGGTTTCCTGTTGGCGGCGGCTGGGAGCAAATCCGTTTTCCCGAGGTCAAGGACGAGAACGCTTACGCGCTTGAAGTCACGGGCGAGAGTATGCTCCCGCTTTACCGCGAGGGGGATATCATTGTGGTTTCGCCCAATTCGGGCGTGCGCCGCGGCGACCGGGTGGTGGTGCGCACGCTGGACGGCGAGGTGCTGGCAAAGATACTCGTGCGCCGCACGGCCAAAACAGTCGAACTCGGTTCCCTCAACAAGGAACATCTTAATCTGGTGCTGCCCCTCAACCGCATCGAGTGGATGGCGCGCATCATCTGGGCGTCGCAATAGTTTATTTCGTAAACTTTTTCGCTCACGGCTAATCCGTCCTGCGGACGGGCCTGCGCGGGCGCGCGCCATAAGGCGCGGCGGCCGTTCGGCCTTGCCTCGGCGGAGCCTCGGTTCGCTCGCTCGCGCCAGAGCGCGTTGGTTTAATCAGAGAATCCAGGGCCGCAGCGCCAGCCAGGCGCCGAGCAGCGCAAGCGCGAAAAAGAACACCTGCCTGAAGCGCTCCTCGGACATGTGATTGCGCACCCATGCCCCCAGCATCATGCCCGCGACCGCAGGAACAAGCGCGCCCGCCGACAGCAGACCCAGATTCGCCGGCAGCAGTGAATGTCCGGCAAGCGAAAGTCCCAGTACAAATGTCGACACGGAAAAGGAAATGCCCATGGCCTGCACAAGTTCATTCCGGTTGAGTTTAAGCGCCTGCAAATAAAGCACCGCCGGCATGACAAAGGAGCCGGTGAGCCCGGTGACAATGCCGGTCGAGGCGCCGATGAGCGGCGACATCCAGCGCTCATGATGCCCGGGCGCGGGCACCGTCACGCGCATCAGGGCAAGCACCGCGTAGATGAAAATCATGAGGCCGAGAATGGCCGCCATTCGCAGGGCATCGGCCCGCGCCAGAACCCCCGCCCCAACCCAGATCGCCGGGCACGCGGCCAGCAGCAGCGGCCAGATCCGTTTCAAAAGTTTTTTGAAATTACCACCGGCCAGCCCTTGCCAGACATTGGTGACAAAAGAGGGTATGAGCATCAGCGCCATGGCTTCTTTCAGGCCCAGCGTCAGCGCCAGCAATGCCAGCGACACCGTGGGAAGCCCCATGCCGATGACGCCCTTGACGAAGCCGGCCACAACGAATGCGGCCGCGACAATGGCTATGAATTCGAGCTCCCCCATGGCGAATGAGTGAGCGCATCGCCGTGCAACAAGTCAAGCAGGCACAAAAAACCGCCAGGGCGCTAACCCCGGCGGTTTTCAGATCAAAAAACTTCAGATCGAGCTACGAAGCAAGCGCGATATTGGTTGCCTGCTTGCCGCGGCCGCGCGGATCGTCCTCGATGTCGAAGGTCACCTTGTCGCCTTCATCGATGCTCGGCACGCCGGCGCGCTCAAGCGCCGTCACATGGACGAAGATGTCCTTGCTACCGTCTTCAGGCGTGATAAAGCCGAAACCGCGTGAATGGTTGAAGAATTTTACAACGCCATTGGTTGACATGGGGAGATTCCTTTCCCGTCGGTTTTCATTGGATAAAAAGGTGCCGAACGGGCGCTATCAGCGCCGCGCGGTAGTCTCTCAGATTTCGGGAAAGGCAAGCAGTCCATAATTAGGTCGTCGTCTAACCTGATAGCTTGAGAGGGCGCGCCTATCCAATTCCTCGGTGCGCCGATCCGCCAAATATGGGGTCTGCCAGAGCCAAGCGCAAGAAAAAACGAATTGGTGCGCGCCTCATGGTTTCCAGACGGCTAACATGCATACCGTGCGTCATCCGGTCTGGCGCTGCACCACTTTCACGCGGGTTTCTACTTCGGGCGTCTGGAAAACTCCGTCTCGCCGCCGCCGGCGAGTGTCTTGGCCTGCCTGACCCAGTTTTCACGCTTGATACGGCCCTTGAAATTCAGCGCATCATCGGCGCGCGAGATATCCGCGGCCTTCCATTTGGCGATCTGCCGGTAACGGGTCACGCCCATTTTGTGCAGTTTTTTCTCAATCGTGGGACCAACGCCGGAGATTTTTTTCAGATCGTCTTTTTTCTTCTTCGCAGATGATTTGCGTTTCGCCGCCGTTTTTCGTTTCGTCGTTCCGGCACTCTTTGTACTGGCCGCACGCTTTGCGGGCGGAGCTGTTTTGCGCCCGGACCCGCCTGCGATATAGCCAAACACGATGCCCAGAACCAGCATCGCGATAGCGCCAAAAATCAGTGTCATGCTCATTGTTTCATCCCCTAGCCAAAATCACTCGCAGGTTGCGCGGTCGCCCGCTAGCACCCCTATTGCGACTTGCAAATACTCATTCCAATAAAAAACCCGATCATCAGTGCGGCAAACCACACCAGAACACCTACGATTGTCATCGCCTATTCCCCTTCTTCAAGACGGTCTCGCAAAATTCCCAAAGCGGCTCAAACTCAACCTCGCCGCCGATATATCCTGCCACATTTAACACAAGCCGCGCGCCATCACAGCCCCCTGTGGATATCGTGGAATGCGGGGACAATTCTCACTTGTGCGCTGTCACAAACCTCACGCCCTGTCACAATCACACCCTAATCTGGCCCTCAACTGCATCTGGGCGTGCATCGCATGGGGTTATGGGCGCATGGGGTTATGGGCGCATGGGGGCCAGCGGCTATGAAGAATCGTGGCCCAACTTCAGGAGGGTACCTATGCGCACGACATGCATCGGCTTAGCGACGGTTGTCCTGGGTTTTTCATTGGGCCTGGCGCTCCCCGCATCGGATGTTCTCGCCGGCGGCAAAGGCTGGAAATGCGCCAAGCGTGAAATCGTTGCGACCGGATCCTCGGTAATCGCGAAAAAACTGGCCAAGATCGATGCCGAGATCGCCTGGGAAATCAAGGCCGTCAGCAAATACGGGCCGCTCTGGTACTCCTGGTGGGCGGCCAACAACAACCGCTTCCGCTGCCGGTCGGACGGATATCGCACCACCTGTGTCGCGCGCGGCGCGCCCTGCAGGCTCTTTTAAGGCGCACGCCCCGCACAGAACCTATTCAATTGCATCGGCGATTGCTTTGCCGCAGGCGATCGTATCGGCCTCGCCGCCGAGATCGCGTGTGCGCAGGCCCTCCTGCGCCAGCACCGTTTCAACCGCCCTGACGATAGCGCCCGCAGCTTTGGCGTGCCCCAGATGCTCAAGCATTTGCGCGGCGGCCCAGATCTGTCCTACGGGATTGGCTATACCCTGCCCGGCAATGTCCGGCGCGGAGCCATGCACCGGCTCGAACAATGACGGAAATTTGCGCTCCGGATTGATGTTCGCGGCGGGCGCGATGCCGATTGTTCCGGTGCAGGCGGGTCCCAGATCGGAGAGAATGTCGCCGAACAGGTTCGACGCCACCACCACATCGAACCGGTCCGGATTGAGGACGAAATGCGCCGCCAGAATATCAATGTGATACTGGTCCTGTGCAACATCGGGGAACTTTTGCGCCATCTCCTTCACCCGTTCATCCCAGTAGGGCATGGTGATGGCGATGCCGTTCGACTTGGTCGCCGATGTCAGGTGCTTTTTCTCTCGCGCTTGCGCCAGCTCGAATGCGTATCTCAGAACCCGGTCGACGCCGTGGCGCGTCATCACCGTTTCCTGCACGCAGACCTCGCGGTCCGTTCCTTCAAAAATGCGCCCGCCGATGGAGGAATATTCCCCTTCGGTATTCTCGCGCACCACCAGAAAATCGATATCGCCCGGTGTCCGCCCGGCCAGCGGCGAGGGCACCCCCGGCATCAGCCGCACCGGGCGCAGATTCACATATTGGTCGAACGCGCGGCGGAACTGAATGAGCGAGCCCCACAGCGATATGTGATCGGGCACGGCGTCGGGCCATCCGACCGCACCGAAGAAGATGGCGTCATGGCCGCCGATCCGCTCCTGCCAGTCCTCGGGCATCATGCGCCCGTGTTTTGCGTAATAGTCGCAGGCCGCGAAATCGAAATCGTCAAAGCGCAGATCGAGATCATATTTCTTCGCCGCCGCCTCCAGCGCGCGAATGCCTTCGGGAACGACTTCCTTGCCGATCCCGTCTCCCGGGATGACGGCGATACGATGTGCGTTGGAATTGACCGGCATTCTGCGCGCCCCTCAATGTGTTTTCTCGCTCGCCGAATGTTTGGCGAAGCGGGGAGGCGAAGTCAATTCGCGAAGACGCTGTTTATTTTTGCGCGCGTCTCGCATATACAGAAGTCCGTTCGGGGCCGAATGCGGCTGCCCCATCAGGCATGATCGTCCAAACGCCGCTCCGGAATTTTTTTGTACGGAGCAGAGCCATGGGCGATTTTTTTATTTCACCAACCGGTTTGCAAACGCTTCTGGGCAGCGGCGCGCCGCTCGTTATTCTCGACATTCGCAAACGCGGCGCCTTCGAAGAGTCCGGCGAAATGATACCCGGCGCCACTTGGCGCGATCCATTCGGGATCGGCACATGGATGAGCGATCTCGACGCCGATACGCCGCTCATTGTCCATTGCGTCCACGGCCATGACGTAAGCCAGCTGGCCGGGCAGACCCTGCGCGACGCGGGGTTCGACGCGCGGATACTATGTGGCGGCATCGAGGCCTGGCGCGACGCCGGCGGCGAGGTGGCGCCTGCCGCGCTGAATACATAAGCGCGCATGAGCGCCCGCCCAACCTTCCCTGAAGCAGTTGCCGTGTGGGCGCGCATCGGTGTGCTTTCCTTTGGCGGACCGGCGGGGCAGATCGCCCTTATGCACAAGATGATCGTTGACGAGCACAAATGGCTCTCCGAGCAGCAATTCCTGAACGCGCTCAATTTCTGCATGCTGCTGCCGGGCCCTGAAGCCATGCAACTCGCGACCTATTCAGGGTGGCGTCTGCATGGGGTCAAAGGCGGGCTGGCGGCGGGGCTGCTGTTCGTTCTGCCGGGCGCGGCGGTGGTACTGGCGCTGGCTTTTATTTATGCGGCACTCGGCAATGTGCCGATAATCGAAGCAATCTTTCTGGGCGTGAAGGCTGCCGTCCTCGTGATCGTCATAGAAGCCCTGCTGCGCATTGCCAAACGAGCCCTTACACGCCGTGCCGACTGGGCCATCGCGCTGGCCTCTTTCATCGCCATCTTTTTCTTCGATGCGCCCTTTCCGCTCATTATTCTCGCCGCCGCGCTCATCGGCTATTGGCTGGGCGGTAACAGCACGCCATCTGAAAGTACCGGCGATGCGCCGGTGCCGTTTGCACGCACGGTTTCGACTGCCGCCCTGTGGCTCGGCATCTGGCTTGTCCCGCTGGCGGCAATCACCCTGGCGCTTGGCCCCGACCATGTGCTGGCGCAAACGGGATTGTTTTTCTCCAAGCTGGCGATCGTCACCTTTGGCGGCGCTTACGCGGTGCTGGCCTATATGGCGCAACAGGCGGTTGAAACATATGGCTGGCTCAGCGCGGGGGAGATGCTCGACGGTCTGGGACTGGCGGAAACGACCCCCGGGCCGCTTATTCTCGTCACCGAATTCGTCGGCACCCTCGCCGCTTACCGCTCGGGCGAGGGTCCGCCTTGGGCGATGGGGCTGGCGGGCGCCGCGGTTACGTTATGGGCGACCTTCGCGCCCTGCTTTGCGTGGATTTTCACCGGCGCCCCTTACGTGGAGCGCATCGGCTCCAATGCGCGGTTGTCAGGAGCGCTCGCCGGTGTCACGGCGGCTGTCGTCGGCGTCATTCTGAACCTTGCCCTGTGGTTTGCCCTGCATGTGCTGTTCGCCACGGTGACGCCCGAAACCTACGGGTTTTTGCGGCTGTGGACGCCGGACTTTGCGACATTCGACTGGCAGGCCGGCGCGCTCTCCCTGCTGGCCGCAATCCTCCTGCTGTGGCGGCATATGGGCGTGATACCCGTCCTCGCCATCTGCGCCGCGCTCGGGCTGATCCTGCGCCTCGCGGTTTAACTGAACAGCCGCAGGATGCTGCTTTCCGATCTTTGAGTAAGCGAAAAGCTCACCGATGCGAGGCTGGAGCGCGTCTGCAGGGCGAGCAGGTTCGCGGCTTCCTCATTCGGGTCGGCCAGGGTGAGATTGGCGGCGCCCGTTTGCAGCACGTTGCTCAGCTCGCGGGTAAAGGCGGTGCGCGTTTCAGCCACCGCCAGTTTGGACGACAGCCCTGACGAGAAACCCCGCAAGGACGAAAGCGCGCCTTTCAGGCCGGCGCCCGCGGCCGAAACATCGGCGTTCGAGCCAAAGCCGTTCGCCGCGCCTGCCAGCCCAAGACCGGCCGCGCTGGCGTTCAGGCCCGACAATGTCAGCGAGGACGAACCGCTTTCATTAAAACTGATTACGGGCGAGTCCCCTTTCAGGAGATTGGTTCCCAGAAAGGAGGCATCCGCCGCGAGCTGGTCGATCTGCGCCAGCACCGCGTCGAACTCGGCGGCCTTGGCGGCACGCGCCGGGCTCACGCCGGTCGATGAATCGAATGTCCCGGCGGAAATGCCGAGGCCGGAAAGCGGCGTGCCCGCCACCTCCGCGAGGACCAGATCGTCGCCACTGGTTGAGGTGATCTGCAACTCGCCGCCGCCGGTAAAACTCGCCGTCACATTTTCAACCGCATTGATTTGCGCCAGCACCTGGTCGGGGGTATCGCCCGCGTTCACCGTGATGGTGACGGCGGCGCCGGAACCCGCCTGAACGGTAAACTGATCGCCATCCGAAACACCGGCCAGCGCGGTCACGTCTCCTTGCGCGACCACATTGACATTGCCGGTAGCGGTGGGGTTCGGCGCGGGCAGGCTTGCCGCGCTTGCCACGATCCCTTGCGCCACCTGGACGAGTTTTTCAAGCGCGCGAACACCCACTTCCGCCGCCCTGACGGTGGCGAGCTTGTTGCTCACTCCATCCAGCACCCGGTTCAGATCGCCGGCACGGTCATTTAGTGCCTTGGCGGTGAAAAACGCAGTGGGATTGTCCCTCGCGGAGTTCACCTTGAGACCGGTCGCGAGACGCTGCGAGGTCTTGCCAATCTGGGAAGCGAAATTCCGCAAGGACTGCACGCCCTTGCGCGCGTCGCTGGACAGTAACGAAATATCCATGCCGGTCTCCCGTAAATCTGGCTGGAGCTGGTGTGGCGGCCTTTGTATCACGAGCGCCCTTGCCGCCCGGTCAAATTGGGGGAGCGCAGTTGAGTCAAATTTTAGCGATTTGGGTAAGGGATAGGTGATTTTTTCGCGCTTGAGGTTTTCGCTCACGGCTATTCCGCTGCGCGGGCCTCCGCGAGGGCGGCCTGACCGGCCGGCGCGCGGTTGCGCTTGCCTCGGCTGCGCCTCGGTGACCCAATACGGCAAGGCTCGCCTGTATCACCGGGCTACCGAGCGAAGCGAGGCAAGGCCGAACGGCCGCCGCGCGAGAGCGCGCGTCCGCGCAGGCCCCGCCGAAGGCGGGAAAAGCCGTGAGCGAAAACAACCTTGCTCCATCGTAACGCACCTTCCTTCCAGCACTTTACATCCGGCAGCCACACGGCTCCGGAGCTTGCTTTCATCCAAAAGC
>QIGN01000097.1 GCA_003228955.1 Hyphomicrobiales bacterium | reverse complement strand
AGAGAACTCTTTGCGCCACGTGCTGAAGCTGAACAGACACGACGTCACCACCTTCAACGACACAACTCAAACACAAGAAGATAGATCAATATCGTCTTTGTTTGACGGCATGTTGTCAGAGTTGAATGAAATTTTTGGCTCAGCGATAACAACAGATATCAAACACGTATTTATAAGCAGACCAGGACCATATCTTCGGCACCAAGTGGCTCATGGGCTGTTGAATGATGGAAGCCCTTACAGTGCCGATGCCATGTATGCCTGCTGGTTAATTTTTCGACTTTGCTGCATTCCGCTTTTTCCTCATCGTGAGGAAATTAAATTACCCCTCTAGCGGCAGCAACCCGCATCGTGTCCGGCACCGCTCAAATGGATTCCCGCCTTCGCGGGAATGACAAATTTCTGAAGCCCTTGCTAAGTCAGGGGTTTCGGGTTGTGAAAGGCAGTCCACCTACCCCTCCAGCACCCTTCTCGCGATCACATTCGCCTGTATCTCCGCCGCGCCCTCGAAGATCGATAAAATCCGCGCATCGCACAGAACCCGGGAAACCGGGTATTCCAGTGCGAAACCGTTGTGCACGGCGTTGTCGGCCGCCGCCCAGGCGACGCGCGCGGCGAGCAGCTTGGCCATGCCGGCTTCCAGATCGCAGCGGTGGCCGGCGTCTTTTTCGCGCGCGGCAAAATATGTGAGCTGGCGGGCAATCATGACCTCCACCGCCATCATGACGATTTTATCGCTGACGCGCGGGAACGCGATCAGCGCCTTGCCGAATTGCTGGCGCTCCTGCGCATAGCGCAGGGCCAGATCGAGCGCGTTCTGCGCCACGCCGATGGCCCGCGCGGCGGTCTGGATGCGCGCGCCCTCGAAGGTCTTCATCAACTGCTTGAAGCCCTGGCCCTCTTCGCCGCCGAGCAGCGCATCGGCAGGCACCTCCAGCCCATCGAACGACACGTCATATTCCTTCATGCCGCGATAGCCGAGCACCTCGATTTCGCTTCCCGCGATGTTTGCAACCGGGAAGGGGTCGCCATCCTCCCCGCGCGGTTTCTCGATGAGGAACATGGACAGGCCCTTGTAACCCGTCTCATCCGGGTCGGTGCGCGCCATGAGGGTCATCAGATCGGCGCGCGCGGCGTGGGTGATCCAGGTTTTCTGGCCCGTGATCCGGTAGATGTCGCCATCGCGAACCGCGCGGGTTTTCATCGACGCCAGGTCGGAGCCCACATTGGGTTCGGTAAAAACCGCCGTGGGGATAATCTCGCCCGAGGCCAGGCCGCGCAGCCACTTTTCCTTCTGTGCATCCGTGCCCGAAAGCCCGATCAACTCGGCGGCGATTTCGGAACGCGTGCCAAGCGAGCCGACGCCGATATAGCCCCGGCTGAGTTCTTCGGAAACCACGCACATGCTCTCCTTGCCAAGCCCGAGGCCGCCATGTTCCTCCGGGATCGTCAGGCCGAAGACGCCGAGCGCCGACATCTTCGCGATGACGTCCATGGGCACATAGTCGTTGGCCAGATGCCATTCATGGGCGTGGGGCACGACTTGCGCGTCAGAAAAACGGCGCATCTCCTCGCGCATGGCGTCATAGGTCTCGTCCAGTCCGGTATCGCCGAAGGTCGCCGCCGCTTGCGCTTGCGCGATCAGTTCCGCGAGCCGCGCGCGCGCGGGCGCGGTATTGCCGCCCAGAAGCGTGGAGACCGCGGGCGCGGCGACAAAGGAGGCAATATCGTCCCCGCTCAGACCAAGCGCGGAGGGGCGAATAATCTCGCCCTGGCTCATGGGAATACCGCCTGCGATCTGGCCCAGATATTCACTGAGCGCGATTTGCGCGATCAGCGCTTCAAGCTCGCCGAAACGCCCCTCTTCCTCCATCCGCGCCGCATAGGCGGCCATCTGCGTCAGCGCCTGCACGTAAGTCGCCAGCCAGGCGAGGCCGTGGGCGCTATGCTGCTCGCGCTCCAGCGCTCCGGTTGAGACCTTGCCGCCTTCGCTCACCCGTTTCAGAACCGCGGCCCGGGCGCCGGACAATAAAGTTCCAGCGGCCCCGGCGGCTTCCTCGCACAGACCTGTCAGGCCGGGAAGAAGAGAACCGGCAGCGCTGGGGCTGGGGTTTTGCGTGAGGGCCATGGGGCGTTCCTGTCCGGGCGCAGATAATGTTGCGGTGCAGCATAGCTGAATGGCGTGGCCGCGCAAACACTCCTTTCAGGCAATTCCGCGCTCTGGGCCGGAGGTGCTGGCGGGACAACTTGCTGCTTGTGCGACATTGCCGATTCAGCCATGTTAACGGTGTGTTAACCATACCCTGTGCAACGCTTGTGGCGAGTAACGGCGGGGAATGCCACGTAATACTTGTATTCGTGGTTCAGCTTTAGTCAGCGGCACTCCCTCTTTTCAAGACATCTGTATCCGTGGCCCGGTCCTCCGGACGGGGCACGCTTCCGATTCATGGCTGAGCATCGAATATGAGTCTGCCGAGCATAGACAGCACCACCGGGACGCCAATCAGCGGGGTTCACGCTTTGCGCCCGCTTGAAGAAGAGGGTGCAGGTGGCGCCGGATCGCGGCGTTTTCCGTTTCGTTTGTGTGTCGGTCTCTCCCTGCTTCTGATCCTGTTCGTTTACTTCGATTTCTCGGAAATCGTGAGAAAGCTCACATCGCTTGAGTGGCGGTTCGTGGCACTGGCGCTGGGCATATTGTCCCTTCAGTTTGCCGTTTCGGTGTTTCGCTGGCTTTATATTCTGAAACGTCAGGCTGCGGGTATCGGGCGGTATGAGGCGTTTTCCATTTACGGGGCCGGGGCACTCGCCAATCTCTTCCTGGTGACGTCAATCGCCGGTATTTCGGTGCGTGCCGCGCTTCTCGTCCGCTCCGGTTCCAGCATTTCCAACGCATTGGCCTCGGTCACCGCGGAGCGCATGGCGGCAATCGCCGGGCTCGCCCTGTGCGGACTTTTCGGTATTGGATTTGCGTTCCCCAATGTGCGGGATTATCTGACCGCGGCGCCAGCGAAGCCGACTGCCTTTTTTGATTTCGCGATTGCGGGAGTGCTGGCGGTTCTGGTCATCGGTGTGCTGGTTTCGTTTCGCTTTGCCGTGGTCAGGAAATTCGTCAGGCAGGTCTTTTTGGTATTTTCCTCGCCCGGTCCCGGGGCCGTTCTCATTCTGGCGAGTTGCGGCATCATATTTCTCGGCTTCGCCGGACTGGCCGTGCTGGCCGCGGGGATGGGGCTTGAGGTCGAGCCGCTTTTCTTTCTCGCGGTGATGCCGGCGATCGCCTTCGTTTCCGCGCTTCCCATCTCCATCGGCGGGTGGGGTGTGCGCGAGGGCGCGATGGTGGCCGGACTGTCGATGTTTTCCGTCCCGGCGGAATCCGCGGTGGCCCTGTCGATCACCTTCGGCCTGGCGGGTCTTTTCGTCGCCGCCCTGCTGGGAGGGTCGGCGATCTTGCTGGGGATGTATTGCCGCCCCCAGACAGATGTAACCCAAACAGGCCCTGAAACAGATGCCGGCGGGAGGTGAGCCCGCGAATTCCGGACCAGCCATGACCGGTTTCGTTCGCCGCGCGGTCTGCGCCGCCGCCATAATTTTCGCCATTTCCCTGCAAATTCAGCCGACGATATCCATCGCCGGCGCCAATATCCGGGTCAGCCTGTCGGACGGGGCAATCCTGCTCTTTCTGCCCTTGTTCGCATGGCTCCTCTACAGGCTTTGGCCATTGCTGAGATGTGAGGCCGGCCCCCTTTGGCCGAGTGTGGCTGTCGCCGCCTCCATTGTCATGGCCGCCGGTTTTGCGAATGGCATCGACACGCTCGGGCGGACCGGGCCCTGGGCGCTTACCAAATTTGCCGGCTGGTTCGTGCTGCTCGCCTATATTTCCGCCGGCTGCCTGCTCGCGCGGGCGATGCCCGGGATCGTGATGCGCCTGTTTGTGCGCGGCTACGTCATTGCGCTCGGCCTGACCGTGCTGGCCTTCATGGTGCTGGCGGGTGTCGGGGTTTCGTGGCCGTTCGGTCAGCTTGGGCCGCGCTTGTCCGGGCTTGCCACCAACCCCAATGCGTTTGCCCTGGCGGCCCTGTGCGGGGTGGTTCTGATGCTGTCGTTTCGCGATTCTCTTGATGAGAAACTGGGCCGGTTCGGATGGGAAGCCGCGACCGCCTTGGTGTTGGCGGGCGTATTGTTTTCCCGCTCCGTTGCCGTGCTGCTCGCAGTTGCCATTATGTGGCTGGTTTACATTTCAATCCGGAAGGGCCTGGGGTCCGCGTTCAGAATTTCCCTGCTGGCGCTGCTGATCTATGGGACGCCGGCGGCTGTATTCGCGGCGCTGTCCTATTTCTCTCCCGGAATGGCATTCGGCGACGACACATCCAGTATTTTCAGCAAGGCAGGCAGATATTACACCGGGGGTGAGGATGTCAGTATCGCGGCGCGCATAAGGTCAAACTACAGAGCCCTGGATCTGTGGGCGTCCCGGCCGGTTCTGGGCGCGGGCCTTGGAGTGTTTCTTGCACGCGAGCGCGAGCGGGGGGAACCGGAAGCGGATCTGACGCAAATTCACAACACGGCGCTCTGGATCATGACCGAGTTCGGGCTTGCGGGGCTTGGCATATTCGGTACCGCATTCATTTGCCTGCTGATTTTCTTTTACCGGTCCGAGAAATGGTTGCGTGGCCGGGACCCTCCCGCCGCCGCCGCCGCGCTCACGGGGCTGCTGGTCATGGCCGGGTGGTTTGCGATGTCGATCGCCCATGAGCTGATGTATCAGCGCGTGCCCTGGTTTATCCTCGGGCTTTGCATGGGCGTTATTTTTGCCGCCAGGAAAAACAGGCAAACGGCCGCGAAAGCTGACTAAGCCGCACCCCGCCCCGCTTCGATGACGTCATCGAAGGTTCGCAGCCCGGCGCATGGGGCATTGACGAGGACCGCCATATTTCCCGGCGCGTGTTGATTTTTCCACATACGTGTATGCGCCTTGGGGATTTGCGCCCAGGGGAAAACTTCAGACATGCTCGGGTCGATGCGCCGCTCGATGACCAGCCGGTTGGCCTGGCTGGCCTGTTTCAGATGGGCGAAATGCGAGCCCTGAATACGCTTCTGGTGCATCCACACATAGCGCGCGTCCATGGTGATCTTGTAACCAGTGGTTCCGGCGCAGAAAACGACCATGCCGCCGCGCTTCACGACGAAAGTGGAGACCGGGAAGGTGGCTTCGCCGGGATGCTCGAACACGAAATCCACATTGTTGCCTTTTCCCGTAATGTCCCAGATGGCGGCGCCGAATTTGCGCGCTTCTTTAAACCAGGCGCCATATTCCTTGGAGCCGATCTCGGACAACTCGCCCCAGCAGTCGAACTTCTTGCGGTTGATAACGCCCCTGGCGCCGAGAGAGAGTACGAAGTCGCGCTTGTCGTCGTTGGAGATGACGCCGATGGCGTTGGCGCCCGCGGTGGCGCAGATCTGCACCGCCATCGAGCCAAGGCCTCCGCTGGCCCCCCACACCAGCACATTGTGCCCGGGGCGCAGGATATGCGGGCGGTGGCCGAACAGCATCCGGTAGGCGGTGGCGAGCGTGAGCGTGTAGCAGGCGCCTTCTTCCCATGTCAGATGCAGCGGGCGCGGCATGAGCTGCTGCGCCTGCACCCGGGTGAACTGGGCGAAGGAGCCGTCCGGCGTTTCATAGCCCCAGATGCGCTGGGTTGGCGAGAGCATCGGGTCGCCGCCATTGCATTCCTCATCGTCGCCATCGTCCTGGTTGCAGTGAACGACAACCTCATCGCCGACCTTCCAGTTCTTTACCCTGGAGCCGATGGCCCAGACGATGCCCGACGCGTCGGACCCGGCAATGTGATAGGGGTTTTTGTGGCCGTCGATGGGTGAGATCGGTTCTCCCAGCCCCGCCCAGATGCCGTTGTAATTCACTCCCGCCGCCATCACGAGCACCAGCACATCGTGGCTGTCCAGCTCCCAGGTGGGCACCACCTCGAGCTTCATGGCCTCTTCGGGGGGGCCGTGCCGGTCCTGGCGAATGGCCCAGGCATGCATGTTTTTCGGCACATGTCCGAGCGGCGGAATCTCGCCGATATCATAGAGGTCCTTGAATTCGCCCTCGGGGTGTGAAGTTTCCGCCAGTGCCGGTTTGCTCATTGTTTTGACCTTCCCCCATCGAAACCGCAGCGTCAAAAAACGACCTGTTGCACTGCGGTACAATTCTTGTGCAAAAAATGCGGCAATGCAATAATCTTTTTTGCGGTGCAAAATAAACTGACGGCGCTTCTGGTGCCGGAGAGGGCCGCAGGCGCCATTTCGGGAGAAAAAGGCGCGCAGCTCCCGAAGGAGGACCAGCAGGTGATCGCCAACGCCGTTGCCATCGTTGCGTTTCTTGCCGCCGCGGCGCTTCTGCTTCGCCCCCGCTTTCGCGATTTGCCGGCCTGGCGCGCCACCGTCACGCCGCTGGCGTCGATCATCGGCTCGGGCTTTCTGGTCTCGCTCCCCATATTGGCGAATGACGTGGGCGCATACGCCCTGCCTGCCATGATGGCGCTGGTCGCGGCCTCCTATCTGCTGGGCGGCGCCATCCGCTTCAACATCATCCACGGGGAGCCGCTGTTCGACGCCGAGGGCCAACATGGCGCCGCGACCGCGCTGGAGCGGGTCTCGCATGTGGCGCTGGCAGTCGCCTATTTCATTTCCGTGGCCTATTACCTGTCGCTGCTGTCTGCCTTCTTCCTGAAACTGTTCGGTTTGACCGGCACACCCGAGGCGCGGGTGCTGACAACAGCGATCCTGTGGCTGATCGGCGGCTATGGCTGGTGGCGGGGATTGCGCGGACTGGAAGTGGTCGAGGAATATGCCGTGGGCCTGAAGCTCGCGGTGATCGCCGCCGTGCTGGCGGCGCTGGCCTGGTACAACGCCGAGCTGTTTGCGAGCGGGGACTGGGCACTGCCTACCGGTGAGCCGGACTTCAGCTGGGATACGGTGCGGCTGCTGTTCGGGCTGCTGATCGTGGTGCAGGGCTTTGAGACCTCGCGCTTCCTCAAGGGCGCCTACCCGCCTGCGGTACGGGTGCGCACCATGCGCCGGGCGCAACTCATATCGGCGGGAATCTATGCCGCCTTTTTTGCCCTCGCAACTGTTTTGATCGGGTCGCAAGCGGCCTATGGCGACGTCACGGCCATCACCAATATGGTCGTGGTCGCGGCCTCGGTGCTGCCGGTCATGCTGATAGCCGGCGCGGTCTTCGCCCAGCTTTCGGCGGCGGTGGCCGACGCTATCGGGGGCGCGGGCCTGATCGAGCAGTTCGGCATACGGCTCGTCAGCAGGCAGCATGCCTACCTGGTTATCGCCGCCATTGGCACCTTGCTCATCTGGACCACGCATATCTTTGAAATCATCGCGCTGGCGTCGCGGGCCTTTGCCCTGTTTTATTTTCTGCAGTGCCTCGTGGCCGCCTTCGTGGCGCTCACCGCGCCGGATGTGAACCACCGGGCCGCGCGGGTAACCGGTTTTCTGGCGCTTGGCGCGTTCGCGGCTTTGGTCATGCTGTTCGGAATTCCCGCGGAGACCGGGTAGGGCGTGTTTTGCAGCCGGGTCTTTACCGGGCCCGCATTTCGGCGGTATTGCAGTGCAACATGAAGGCGTGCTTCCATGACGGTTCAAATTTGTGGGGAGAAGATGCGATGAATGCGACTGACGGGCAGACGGCGCAAACGGGCAGATGCCTGTGCGGCAAGGTGAAGTTTACGATCACCGAGGTGGTTGATGAGGTCGGCGCATGTCATTGCGACATGTGCCGCCGCTGGTCGGGCGGTCCCTTCCTTGTGGTTGATTGCGGCAAGGCAATAGAATTTGAGGGCGAGGAGCATATCGTCCGCTATAAATCCTCTGACTGGGGCGAGCGGGGTTTTTGCGGGGCGTGCGGTTCGAATCTGTTCTATTTCCTCCATTCCGCCAATCAGCACTTCGTTAGCGCCGGCGCGCTCGACGATCAGTCGAATTTCAAATTCACCACCGAGGTCTTCATCGAGGAGAAACCCGCCTATTACGACTTCGCGAACGAAACCAAGACGATGACCGGCGAAGAGCTGTTCGCCCTGCTCGCGCCGCCCGATGAAGGCGGGACCTGATTCGCATGGGGGACGACAGACAGACCCGCGACCGCCCCTGGCTGATCCGCACCTATTCGGGGCACTCGACGGCGCAAGCCTCCAACGCGCTCTACCGCAAGAATCTCGCCGCCGGGCAGACCGGGCTCTCGGTGGCCTTCGATCTGCCCACCCAGACGGGGTATGACAGCGACCATATCCTGGCGCGCGGCGAGGTGGGCAAGGTTGGCGTGCCGATCTCCCATCTCGGTGACATGAAAGCCCTGTTCGAGGGCATTCCCCTTGAGCAGATGAACACGTCGATGACCATCAACGCCACCGCATGTGGCGGCGGCGGAAGATCAGGGCGCGGATGTATCAAAACTCACCGGCACGGTGCAGAACGATCTCATCAAGGAATATCTCTCGCGCGGCACTTACGTGTTTCCACCCGCGCCGAGCCTGAAGCTCATCAAGGACGTCATCTGCTACGCCTTTGCGAACATCCCCAAATGGAACCCGGTCAATGTGTGCTCCTACCATTTGCAGGAAGCGGGCGCGACGCCGGTGCAGGAGCTGTCCTACGCGCTGGCGACGGCCATTGCCGTGCTCGATACGGTGCGGGCAAGCGGCGAGGTGAGCGAAAAGGAATTCCCCGCGGTCGTGGGGCGCATTTCCTTCTTCGTCAATGCGGGTCTGCGGTTCGTCACCGAGATTTGCAAGATGCGCGCCTTCGTCGAATTGTGGGACGAGATATGCCGGACCCGCTATGGCGTCGAGGACCCGAAACTGC
>QIGN01000002.1 GCA_003228955.1 Hyphomicrobiales bacterium | reverse complement strand
AGAAATCGGTCAGCGAGCTTGAGCAGCTGATGCTGCTGCGCCAGCCGAGCGTCTCGCAGCAGCTGGCGCGTCTGCGGTTCGACGGGCTGGTCCATGCGCGCCGCGATGGCCGCACCATCTACTATACGCTCGGCTCGGACGAAGCCAGACAGGTCGTCGCCCTCATCCATTCCCTCTATTGCGGCGGGAAAAGTTGAACTGAGCCTACCTTTTCCGCCAGATCGCGCACCAGCCGTTCGGCGATATATCACCTGCTACCCGCGTGCAGGCCCTCTTGCCGGGCTGGAAATATATACAACCAGAGCATCGGCGCCCGCCGTTCGGCGTGCCCCGGTACATCACCGCGTTTTTGGAAGCCTTCGTTTGGGCCCGAGCGGTGCCTGCGAGCGATACGATGGCTGTGGCGAGGCCGGCGGCGCCGGCGCTTTCCAGGAACCGCCGGCGGGAAATCGCGGCATCGTGTGTCTTTGCGGATTTCTTGGACATGGATGAACCTCCGGTTGGCTGACGAGGTTGAATCTAACTCGCGATTTTCGTTTTTCCGTGATCCGTCGCGGTCATGTGAATAGGATTGAACCCGCCGCCGGGCCGCCGGTTATTTCGTTTGCAGTGTAAAGACCCCGTCCCAGCTGGAGGGAGGCGGGTCTTTACGGAAGACGCGTATGCGCCCCTGATACAGATCGAGCAGGCCGGTGAGGTCGGCGCCAAGCGCACTCAGATCGGTTTTGCGCAAAGCGGTCATTGCCCTGGTCGCGGCCGGCCATTTTCGCGACCGGTAAGCCGTCAGCAGGGCGGCCATGCGATTTTCCAGCGTTCCGAACAGCGCCTCATCCAGCGCCTCGCGCGCTCCAAGCAATGCATAGACAACCTCGGGCTCGCTCTTGCCCTTGACCCGCAGGGAATCAAGTTCAAGCACCGCGAACTTGTCTTTCACCAGCTCCGCCGTCCGCGAGCCGAGGATGATGGGCAGGCCGAAATTCTCCGATTGCCCTTCAAGGCGCGAGGCAAGGTTTACCGAGTCGCCGAGCACCGAATAGTCGAAGCGCATATCGGAACCCATGTTCCCGACAACGCATTCGCCGGTGTTGATGCCAATGCCGATACGCAACGGGACATAGGGCACGCCCCCCTCTCCCGCTTCCGCCTCGCGTTCCCGGTTCACCTGCTCCAGGCTTTTCATCATTTGCAGAGATGACGCGCAGGCGCCCAAAGCGTGGGACACATTGTCGAGGGGCGCGTTCCAGAAGGCCATGATCGCATCGCCCATATATTTGTCGATCGTGCCGCCGTGATCCAGCACCGCGTGGGACAGTGGTGTCAGCAGCCGGTTGAGCAGGGCGGTGAGGCCCTGCGGGTTGTCCTTGTAACTTTCCGAAATGCTGGTAAAGCCGCGCACGTCCGAGAACAGAATGGTCAGCTCGCGGGTCTCGCCGCCTAGCACGAGGCGGTCGGGTTCCTTCGCCAGCTGGGCCACGAGGTCGGGAGAAATATACTGGCTGAAGGCGCTGCGGATTTCCCGGCGCTGCGCTTCCTCGCGGAAATAGTTCACGAACACCATGGTCATGAACACCGCAAAGCTGCTGATCAGCGGATAGGCGATGTCCAGCAGGATGTTGGACTGGGTAAACAGATACCAGGCGAGCCCCGATACGAGCGCGGCAATGGCCATGCCGAGCGCCGCAACCGGGAGCGCGCCCAGAATCGGCGCCAGGACGATGAAGACAATACCCACCAGGACCGCAAGGCTGAGCTCGGCGCCAACCGTGTAGCCCGGGCGTCTGAGCGATGAGCGCGACAGAATATTTTCCAGCGCCTGTGCGTGCAGCTCGACGCCCGGCATCACCGGTTCGACGGGCGTTGCCTTTACGTCGAACAGGCCCGTCGCCGAGGTTCCCACAAGCACGAGTTTGCCCGCGAAGGTCCCGGGCGGCACCTTGCCGCTCACCACATCGGCGGCGGAGACAAACCGTTTGGGATCGTGCGGCGAAAAGTAGATCCAGAGCTGCGCGTTCGCGTCCGTCGGAATTTCAATTCCGGCGAGCACGACGGACTGTATGCCCGCCTTGCCGGTCTTGATGACATAGGTCGTCTGCCCGGTCGCCACTCTCAGCATATCCGCATTGAGCGATGGAATTCGTTTCCCGCCCGCGATCATGACGATGGGTATGCGGCGCACAAGCCCGTCAGGGTCGGGAAGCACTGTGAACATGCCGCGTCCGCTGGCCGCCTCTTCAAGCGCGGGGATATTGCTCAGCAACCCCGGATACTTGATCAGATAGGGGTCCGGGTCGCCGCCGAGCGTGGCGAATGAGGCTTTGGGCGCGAGCGTCGTTCGCGTGTCGCCCGGGCGCGGATTAAAGGCGGACTGGCCGAGCACCGTGCGCGTGCGCGCGATAATATCGGCCAGAACCTGGTCGTGATCGGGCGCCGCGCGCAGTTCCGCGCGGGCGGCGTCGCTGAGACCGGGGAGCGCATCGGCGATTTTGCCGGGCGTGGTGCGGTCCGGCTCGGCGAACACGATGTCCAGCCCTATGGCGGCCGCGCCGCCCTGGGCGATCCGTTCGATCAGTTTGGCGACAATTGTGCGCGGCCAGGGCCACTGGCCAAGCGTGTTGAGGCTCGCTTCGTCAATATCGACGATCACCACCGGGCGTGACTCTACAACGCGCGGTTTGGCGATCTGATAAATATCGAAGGTCTTGAGGCGCAGGATTTTCAGCGCCGCCGGGTCCCAGATGCGCAGGCCGACAAGGGCGATGAGCAGGGCGACGCCGAACACGCGGCCCCATCCGAAACGCTGCGCAAGGCTAACGCATATGGACCAGATGCGCTTCAGCATGGGGTTCTCTCGGCTGGATGAAGCCTTGGCGGACGAGGTCCTTGTTCATCGGCCTTCGGATTGTTGGGCAGGCGGATTGTGCCGGGCGGAAATCACACGTCAACAGCGCCGTTGATAAGTGCGGGCTCTTCGACGAGATTTAAATTGAAAGCGCCGATGCTCACATTGATGCTGTCAGCCGCGCCGACGCCCTGAAGGATGGCGATGTCTACCGGAGCATACTGGGTACCGGCTCCGTCGAGGTCGACGGACACGGTGGTGTTCCCTTGTGCGTCGGTGGACCTTTGAACGAAGTTACCGGCATTGCCGGGATTGAATGCGCCGATGAGGAGACCGGTGAGGTCGAGCGTATCCTGAGACCCGAAATCGGTGATCGTGTCGATGCCGTCACTCAGCTTGCTGAAGACAAACCTGTCGGCGCCGGGGCCACCGGTCAGAGTGTCATTGCCACTTCCGCCAATCAGGATATCGTTACCATCGCCACCCACCAGAGTGCTGCCATTGCCTCCAACCGGACCAAGCTGGATGTTGTCGATAAATAAATCGGTCCCAACAGCCGTGTCGTCATCGTCCAGGACCCCGAACGCGATACTGTAATCGCCGCCTTCATCCAGAATCATCGAAAACCTGTTCCAGCCCTCGGTCGTCATATTGCCACTTTGGTTCCCGGACGATTCAACATCGAACAGCTTCGTCACTTTGCCGTCGATCGAGACAAAAGCGATGTCATTGAAATTCGGGTATTCGGAAGTGCTGAAAAACCAGTCGAAGCTCAACTCCTGTCCGGCAAGGCTGCTGAAGTTGGTGACAATGGCGCTGCCTTCGGTCACGTCACCCGGACCGGCGCTGTCATCGGCCAGGGCGTCCAGTTCGGCTTCGGAAACGCCCGCCAGGACCGCTATGGCGGCGGCGCTTTGCGGGGCTGTCCCGTTGAGAGATGACGTGGACAGGCGCGCCGCCGACTCCCCTTCGGTGGAATTCGCGG
Organism: Hyphomicrobiales bacterium; assembly: GCA_003228955.1. Classification (GTDB taxonomy): domain Bacteria; phylum Pseudomonadota; class Alphaproteobacteria; order Rhizobiales; family Methyloligellaceae; genus UBA2767. The sequence goes on along the minus strand of QIGN01000002.1, from coordinate 4,206 downwards.
ATGAAATTTCCGCGTTGATGGTTTGCCAGCCATTGGCCGCAAAACCATTCTCGAAGCTTTCCGAGAGAGGCGTATTTACCTCAATCCCATCCTCGATGAGCGCGGTGGCAAGGATCTGTTCATCGTAACCGACGAAGTTGTAAATGTTGAATGTCAGCCCATCGATTTCAGTCGTGCCGGCCTGCTGCCAGCTTCCTTCGAACATCCCGCCTTCCGGATATTCGCCGTCGTAACCATCATAGTCGCCGTAAATCATTTCGTTCGTCAGGTTGACCGTATCGGTATCGCCGCCGCGTATCTGCAAGGTGTTCTGGATGGCCTCGTCCATAAAGTCGTCGACGGAGATTGTGAGGGTGTTGGTGCCGTCCTGGTTGAGATCGATGATTTCGATGTTTTCCGCCTCGCTCTGGAACGTCGAGGTGTCGATGTCGAGATCGCCCTCGACCCGGACCGTATCGACACCATCGCCGCCGTCGAAGGACCAGCCGGTGTCCTGGGCGAAGATAAAGGTGTCGTCGCCGCTGCCGGTAACGAAGTTCTCAAGGCTGGCTATGGTATCGAAGCCGAATTGCGCGCTGTTGACCTCACCGGTGACCAGATTGATGACAACGCTCTGCGTTGCCGCGCCATAGTTGAGGGTGTCACTGCCCTCGCCGCCATCGATGTTGTCGTCGCCGGTACTGGCGAAAATGAAATCGTTTCCGCCGCGGGCATCAATGATGTCCACGCCCGGCGTGCCGTTGATCACATCGGTGAACTCGGTGCCGGTAATGACGTTCGGGCCAGTTGGTCCCGGCGGGGGCGCAGGTGGCGGGGGCAATTCATTGTTCGTATTGGGCGGCGGGCCAGGCGGGCCGTTCGGAGGCGGGTTCTCGTTCCCGTTCGGGGGCGGGTTCCCGCCGCCATCACCACCTGTGCCGCCCTCGCCGCCGGTGGACCCCGGGTTTTGCGGGTTGGTGTTCAGGCCGCTGGAGCCCGACGGGCTGTTCCCCTCCGGCCCGGCCTGCGGGCTTTGCGTGGAACTCTGCCACGAGGAGAGCACGCTGTTGATCTGGCTGATCGCTTCGGCATCATTCAGCAGATCTTCCTCGGTTTTATCAAGCTCGACGATCTCCCCCGTCGCGCTGGTGATTTGCCACTTGGTGCCGACCGAACTGATTGTTCCGATAGGTTGACCTGTGTCCAGGCTGTACAGCGTGTATGAGCCGACATACCCGCCCGGATCGGGAACAATCGAGAAATTGACCGTTCCGAGAACTGAATTAATGTCGATCGTCGGCGCGGTGCCTCGGATACCCATGGTCGCCACGGGCGTGTTGATTTTCATGTCGCCGGTCGGCGCGATCTGTCCCGCGACGAAAATGAATGAGCCTTCCACCAGGGAGAACAGCATCGAATTGTTCGAGCCGTCGGGATCGTAAACAAGAGAGTTCAGAACCATCCGCGCATTGGCGGATAGCGAGAATACGGTATCGTCGATGAAGCCGATGCCGAGCTTGGAGCCCGGCCCCGTCAGAACCACATCGCCCTGGAAGACGGGGTCGCCGGTCTTGAGCTGAAGCGTCAGCCCGTTGGCCCTCACAACGCTCGCGGACCCCTCGATCGTCTGAACCTGTCCGATGGGCACATCGCCCGCGTTTGCGCCGCCGGCCTGCGCAAATTGCGCCGGAAACATCGGACCCGCCAGGGACGTCACCACGTTGCCTGTCAGCATGGCGCCGTCTGGGGACACCAGCGCGGGGGGCGTGTCAGTGATGAAATAACCTTCCAGAACGAGCTTCGCGCCGTCGGGTCCGCTCAGAACCAGATCGTGGCCGGCACGCGAAAAGTCTCCCGTGAACAGCAGGTTTGCATCCGGTACGGTAATGTTTTCCGGCGCGGAAATGGATTGCGGCGTATCCGTATCAGCAACTGTGGCCACGGTTGGTTTCCCCGTCCATTGGATTCCCCGGCCAGACTAGACGTTCGGGCCATCGGCGCGCAAGCAAATGTGAACGGAAGTTAAGGATTCTTTACAATTGGCCAACGGGGCGATTTTGCAAAAATCCGTTGAATTTTCGCGCCTAAGTTACACGCACCGCGTAGCCGGCCCGCGGGAAATGGATGCACACCGAACCGACTTGCGGGTCATCGCGGAGAATCGCGATTGTGTCGCGGGTGACCGCGCGCACGACTCCCTCGACCTCCGGGTCGCCGCCATCGCTGTCCGGGGCAACCGCCACACGCATTCCGGGCGCCAGCCCCTGCGGGTCGAGCGGGTCGGCATTTTCCTTCGTTTCGGGTGTGGCCATACGGGCGGTTTCCAGCGCTTCGCTGGCGTCCATATCGCGCGGAGTGCCGTGGCCAATGGCCCGGACCCTGTCTTCCCAGGCCTCGAGCGCGGGGAACTGGGACAGGAATTCAGGGCCCTTGTCCCAGCGCCCGCGCAGGAACCACACCAGATAATAGGCCAATGCGTCGGGTAGGCCGGGTTCCGACAGGATAAATTCGCGGCCCTGGGAGAGGCGGTCGTCCAGCCAGCCGAGCTGCGCGCGCAATTGGGCAATTGTCTGGGGCAGTGCGGCATGGACTTTGTGCAGGTCCCAGTCCGGCCCGAAATAGAGCCGCCCGCGGTCGGCGGCGAATTCCGGTGGCAGGCCGTCCGGGTCGGCGCCGAGCACAATGCTCACAACCAGATCGAACACAATCGTGTCGGTCCAGCGGCTCAGCGCCCAGGGCATGCCATACCCGCCGCCGGGAAAGAATGTCGGCTCGGGATGGCGCTTGTCGATCTCGCGCAAAATGCACTGGCTGTCGCAGTAAATGTCCGCGCCGATCTGCATCACCGGGGTGCGGCGGAAGCCGCCCGTCAGCGGCATCAGGTCGGGCTTGGGCGGGATGCGCGGAATTTCCACCGAGCGCCACGAAAGCCCCTTCATGCCCAGCCCGACGCGGACTTTTTCCGCCACCGGAGACTGGGGATAGTGATGCAGAATGATTTCACTCATTGTTTATCGGATGCCCGGCCACCCGCTCCCCCTTGCCCAGCCACCCATAATGGTACCCTTGGGGTGGTTGGGCAAGGGGGAGCGGGTGGCGTGGAATCAGGTGAAAAAGCGCCAGGCGCCCTACCAGGGCAGCTCGGTGCCGTCGGCGTGCCAGAAAGTGCCGGTGCGCTCCATTGTCGTTTCATCGATCCGGGCGATCAGACCGCGCGCGGACTCATCCGGGTCGATCCCGCCGCTCATGCCGGTCATTTCGGTGCGCACATAACCGGGGTGCAGCAGGAGAACCGGAATGCCCTTGTCTTTCAGGTCGTGCGACAGGTTCACGCCGGCCATGTTCACCGCCACCTTGGACATGCGGTAGCCGTAATTATTTCCCGAAGAATTATCATCCAGCGAGCCGACGCGGCTGGAAATGATGGCGACTTTGGAGCCTTCGGAAAGACAGGGCAGCAAAGCCTTGGTAACGCGCAGCGGTCCGAGCGCGTTGACCTCAAACTGGGCTCTCATTCGCCCCCAGTCGAGATCATCGAGAGTTTCGCGCGAAAGGATACCGGCATTGTTGATAAGGACATCGATGTCACGGCCCTCCAGCGCGGAGGCGAGTTTCGCGACCGCGCCATCGTCGGTGACGTCAACGCCTTCAAAGGTTTCGATGCCCGGCCCGGTCAACTCGGATGAAGCAGTGCGAACGGCGGCGATGACATGATCCCCGCGCGCCTGATATTGCTTCGCCAATTCAAGTCCGATGCCCCTGTTTGCGCCCGTGATGACAATGGTTGCCATTTTCACTCCCTACTGTTTCATGCGGAATGTTGTTCAGGCGCGGTTATAACGCTTTTGCCGGCTAAACCACCATAACGTCCAGATCTCCGACACCCTCAACACCGCCATGGAGCCGGTTGCCTCTGGTGACCGGTCCCACGCCCGCTGGCGTGCCGGTCAATATCAGATCGCCGGGCGCGAGCGTGAACAGCCCCGACAGGTACGAGATAATTTCTGGCACTTTCCAGATCATCTGGTTGAGATCGCCCTCCTGACGCCGCTCGCCGTCCACATCCAGCCAGATAGCGCCGGCGGCGGGGTGGCCGATTTCGCTGGCCGGCCGAAGCGCGCTGCAAGGAGCGGAATGCTCGAACGCCTTGCCGGTTTCCCAGGGGCGTCCGGCTTTTTTCGCTTCGCCCTGCAAATCGCGGCGGGTCATGTCGAGCGCGACCCCATA
>QIGN01000144.1 GCA_003228955.1 Hyphomicrobiales bacterium | reverse complement strand
GCGTGGTAAGCAGCAGCACTCGCTCGCCTTCGCGCTCCAGCAGCGCATTGGTCGCAACCGTGGTGCCCATCTTTACCGCGGCAATTTTCTTCGAAGGGATAGGATCGTCCGCGCCGAGCCCGAGAAAGTTACGAATGCCCTTCAACGCCGCGTCGTCATAACTTTCCCGATTCTGCGAAAGCAGCTTGGCGGCGCGGACTTCACCCGTTGGCGCGCGCGCGACCACATCGGTGAAGGTGCCCCCACGGTCAATCCAGAAATCCCATTTTCCCGTCATCGTAATTTCGCCCCGGCGCCGGCGTAACTGTATGCTTACCAAAACCACAACACTTAAAAAACGTCAATAAAATGTTGACATATTATCTCCGTTGAGTCACTTTTTATGCTGTCCTGCGGGGAAGGGCCCCGAGTTCTGTTGTTTGGGAGGAATCAATGAAATTCAATAAGCATTTGCTTGGACTAACCGTTGCCGTGGGTGCCTGGGCGGCAGTCACCGGCATGGCCGCCGCGTCTCAAGACGTGGAATGGAATATGCCGACTCCTTACCCGGATAAGACATTCCATACTGTCAACATCGCGACGTTTGCAAAAGATGTGGAAGCGGCTACGGGCGGCAAGCTGAAGATCAAAATCCATTCCGCCGGCTCCCTGTTCAAGCACAAGGAGATCAAGAACGCGGTTCGTGGTGGCCAGGCGCCGATTGGCGAGTTTTTCCTTGGCCTTCTGGCCAATGACAACCCGGCCTACGGCATCGATACCCAGCCCTTCCTGGCGACCAATTACGATGATGCCGGCAAGCTGTGGGCGGCGCAGAAACCGATCGTGACAAAGCTGCTGGACAAGCAGGGCCTGATGCCGCTTTTCTCGGTGCCGTGGCCTCCGCAGGGGCTCTATACCAAGAAGGAAATCGGCTCGGTCGACGATCTCAAGGGCCTGAAATTCAGGACCTACAATCCGACCCTGGAGAAATTCGTCAAACTGGCGGGCGCCGCGCCAACCCAGGTGCAGGTTCCTGACATTCCGACGGCATTTTCCACCGGCCGGGTCGAGGCGATGATTACCTCTCCCTCCACCGGGGCCAATTCGAAGGCGTGGGATTTCCTCACCCACTATACCGACATCCAGGCCTGGGTTCCCAAAAACATCGTTGTCGTCAACAAGAAGGCCTTCGCCAAGCTTGGCAAGTCACAGCAGGACGCGCTGCTGGCCGCGGCTGCGAAGGCGGAGACTCGCGGCTGGAAGATGAGCCGGGAAGAGACGGCGGCCAAGGTCAAGATTCTCAAGGACAACGGCGTTAAAATCATGAAGCCGAGCCCGGCCCTGATGGCCGGCCTGAAGAAGATCGGCGCGAAAATGATGGATGACTGGAAGAAAGCGGCCGGCGCCGATGGCGAGCAGATTCTCTCGGCTTACGGCAACTGATTGATCCGCGCGCGGGAGGGGCGTCTGCTCCTCCTGTGCCTTTTCCCGGTCTTGGCTTCGGGGCGAGCGGACATCATCCGAAATAAAGATGAGGGCGTTCATGCGATCCTTCCTCGACTGGCTGTATCGAATGAGCGGCTGGATATCGGCGGGCTTCATCGCCGCCATATGCGCCCTTGTGTTTGCCCAGGTCATACTGAATGCCGTTGACCGGGCAAGCACCCTCCTGACGGGCTCGGCAATTGGCCTGTCCATTCCCTCCTACGCTGATTTCACCGGGTTCTTCCTGGCCGCCGCATCGTTCTTCGCGCTGGCATTCACGCTCCGCGAAGGGGGGCATATCCGCGTGACCCTGTTTATCCAGAACACATCGCCCCGCCTGCGGCGCGTCCTGGAATTCTGGTGCATTGGCCTGGCGGCGGCGGTTTCCATTTATTTCACCTGGTATATGGGATTGCTGGTTCGGGATTCCTTCAACTTCAACGATCTGTCCTCGGGGATGATCGCGGTGCCGCTCTGGATTCCGCAGGCTGGAATGCTCGCGGGCCTGGTCGTGCTCTCCATCGCGCTGGCCGACGATTTTTTCAGCCTGTGGCGCGGCGCTGACCCCAGTTACCACAATAAGGGAGAGAATTTGCTTGAGGACAAGGAACCGATCCCCAATTCCATTGTCGATGCGGAGTAGGGGGGATGTCCGAAATACTCCTCACGGTTTTCCTGCTTTTTATCCTGTTCTTCCTGCTCGGCAGCGGCGTCTGGGTCGCCTTTTCTCTGCTCATCGTGGGCATTGCCGGCATGGCCCTGTTCACGGACGCGCCTTTGGGCGAAGTCATGGCGACGACCATCTGGGGCGCCAGCAACAGCTGGGCCCTTGCGGCGCTGCCCCTGTTCATCTGGATGGGAGAAATCCTGTTCCGCTCAAGGCTTTCGCAAGACATGTTCACCGGCCTTTCGCCCTGGATGAACCGGCTGCCGGGGCGCTTGCTTCACGTCAATATTTTCGGCTGCGCGATTTTCGCCGCCGTATCGGGGTCGTCCGCGGCGACGGCGGCGACCATCGGCAAGATGGCGATCCCGGAGCTGTCGCAGCGCAAATATCCCGAGAGTCTGATGCTTGGCACGCTGGCCGGGTCGGCGACGCTGGGGCTGCTGATCCCGCCATCGATCATCCTCATCGTCTATGGCGTCGCCACGGAACAGTCGATCGCCAGACTGTTCATCGCCGGCGTCCTGCCGGGCATTCTGCTGGTCGTCCTGTTCGTCGGGTATGTCGTCATCTGGTCGCTGTTCAACAAGGACAAAATCCCGTCCGGAGATGCGGACATTCCTTTTGCGGAGAAGATCGCACGGTCGAAAAATCTCATCCCCGTGCTGCTGCTGATTGCCGGCGTCATCGGCTCGATCTATACGGGCATCGCCTCGCCCACGGACGCGGCAGCGGTCGGCGTGGTGCTTGCGATGGTGCTTTCATGGCACTCGGGAACCCTGAACATGGAGACCTTCAGGGACGGTCTGATCGGCGCCACCAAGACGTCATGCATGATCGCATTCATTCTCGCCGGCGCGGCGTTCCTGACGGTGGCCATGGGCTTCACCGGCATTCCCAGGCTGCTTGCGCAATGGATTGGCTCCTTCGAGCTGTCCGCCTATTCCCTGCTCGCCGCCCTGACCGTGTTTTTCATCATCCTGGGGTGTTTTCTCGATGGCATCTCGGTGGTCGTGCTGACCACCTCGGTAATCCTGCCGATGGTCGAACAGGCGGGCATCGACCCGCTGTGGTTCGGCATCTTCGTCGTCATCGTCGTCGAGATGTCACAGATCACACCGCCGGTCGGGTTCAATCTGTTCGTGATTCAATCCTTGACGGGGCGCAACATCCTGCATGTGGCGAAAGCGGCGGCGCCGTTCTTTTTCCTGCTTCTGGCCGCTTTGGGACTCATTGTTTTCGTTCCGGAGATCGTCACCTTCCTGCCCAACAATATGTGAGCCGAGGACCCCATGAAGACCGATGATAAAACGCGCCGCCCGCTCGGACCCATTGTCTCCGCGGCCCATCTTGCGCGCGGGGCCATGCCGGCGCTTTCGGAGATGGAGTTTGCGCTCATCATGGCGGACAATGCATTCTCGCGCTGGATGATCCGTTGCGCGGAGGCCGCCGGGGCGCCGGGGCTGACGCCGCTGGAGGTGCTGGTGCTGCATTCCGTCACCCATCGCGACCGCCAGAAGACCCTTGCCGATATCTGTCTGGTCCTCAATGTCGAGGACACGCATCTGGTGTCTTACGCCATAAAAAAACTTGAAAAAAACGGGCTCGTCAGCTCCGGCAAACGCGGCAAGGAAAAGACGGTCGGGATCACGCCCAGGGGCCAGGAAATCTGTGAGCGCTATGGCGAAATACGCGAACAACTCCTGATCGATGCGCTGAAGGCCTTCGGCCTCGATCAGGGACCAGTCAGCGAGCTGGCCGATTTTCTGCGCGCGCTATCGGGGCAATACGATCAGGCCGCCCGCGCCGCGGCGGCGCTATAGGGCGGGGACGCGGCGCTGTCCAATATTGAGTTTGGCCAGATGCGCCGGCTCACGCGCCCGGCGCGCCCTGCATATACATAATCAGGTAAATTCCGCCGGCGACGAGGGCGGCAGTCATGAGCCAGAATATAATTTTCATCACGGGGTGAGCCTTCTTTCTGGGTTAAGCGCCGAGCATATGGGCAACTCACCGGGTCATGCAATTCACTTCCGTTATTTGTGACCCCATGCCTAAGAGACCCGCATTCGCTGCCCCACGGCGACGAGAGCGACGACCAGCAGGGCGAAGGCTAACTGGGTCCAGGTGATCTCCTCTCCCAGCAGCAGGGCCGCCGCGCCCAGCGTCACGAAGGTTTGCAGCAATTGCAGCTGACCGACCCTGGCGACGCCGCCGAGCGCGAGCCCCTGATACCAGGCGAAGAAGCCGATAAACTGGCTGAACAGCGCCAGATACAAAAATCCCGCCCAGGCCGACGCCGGCGCGCTCCAGTTGATGGGTATGCCCATGAAGACCAGCCCGGCCAGCAACATTGGAGCGGCGATCACGAGCGCCCAGCAGATCACCTGCCAGCCGCCCATGGTGCGCGCCAGCACTCCGCCTTCCGCATAGCCGATCGCCGCGGCTATGACGGCGGCGCCGAGCAGCAGATCGGCGGTGCGGACCCCGCCAGCTCCCGCCCCTTCAATCAGCGCGAAGGCCAATACGGCGGCCGTTCCGGCAAGGCTGCACGCCCAGAACCCTTTCGAAGGGCGCTCTCCAGCCGATATGACACCCGCGACAGCGGTTGCCAGCGGCAGGATGGCGAGGACGATGCCGCCATGGGCCGCTGGCACATATTGCATCGCCAGCGTCGCCAGGACCGGAAAGCCGAGCACGACGCCCGCCGACGCAATCGCGAGGGATCGCCAGGTTTCCCTCGGCGGCCATTTCTGCCGCGTCGCCAGCAAGACGATCGCGGCGGCGCATGCGGCGAGGACGCCGCGGCCCAGTCCGATAAACCAGGGATCGAGGCCATTGAGGCTGGCCCGGGTGGCCGGCAGCGTCAGCCCGAAAATGACGACCCCGATGAGCCCAAGCACGAGGCCGGCGCGTTGTGATTTTTCCATGGGATATCCACTAGGGAGAGTATGCCGGAAACATACCCGGCAGGGGCATTTTAGCCTGATGTCAGGCGACGGACCATCTGTTTGCGGGAAAAGATGATTCTTCTCATGCATTTTACGAAAAAATGCGTATGCTGCGGGCCATGTCGATCTGGGGAAAAATGGCGGGCGCCGCCGCGGGACTTGCGGTGGGCGGTCCCATAGGCGCTCTTGTGGGCGGATTTGCCGGGCATTTCGCGATCGATCGCGACAAGGATAGCGCGGAGTCCGGTGGGGCTGAAAATCAGGTTGCCTTTACCGTGGGCGTGATTGCGCTTGGCGCGAAGATGGCCAAGGCCGACGGCGTGGTGACGCCCGATGAGGTCAATGCCTTCAAGGATGTCTTCAAGGTGCCCGAAGGCGAGATGAAGAATGTCGCCCGCGTGTTCAATCTGGCGAAGCAGGATATTGCCGGCTACGAGGCCTATGCCGATCAGCTGGCCAGCATGTTCAAGGACAACAAGAAGCTCCTTGAAGACATTATCGATGGCCTGTTTCACATCGCCGGGGCCGACGAGGTGATGCATCCGGCCGAGGAAGCCTATCTGAGGGAAGTCGCCACCCGGTTTGGTTTTTCCGAGACCGAGTTCAAATATATCCAGGCGCGCCACGTGGCGTCGGACAAACGCGATCCTTATGACGTGCTCGAAGTCACGCCGGAGATTTCCGACGCCGATCTGAAATCCCATTACCGCAAGCTGGTTGCCGAGAACCATCCCGACAAGCTGCTGGCGCGCGGGGTGCCCGAAGAGTTTATCGCGCTGGCGACGGAGAAGATTGCCGCGATCAACGAAGCCTATGACGAGATCGCCAAGGAACGCGGCATTTGACACCTGGGCCTGACACGTCCCTTGTCACGCTTTTCTGCCCATCGCCAAATATCGGGCCGCGAAGGGGGGGGCGGAAACCCGATCTGCTTCTGCTCCACTATACGGGCATGGAAAGCGCCGACGGTGCGCTCGCCTGGCTGACCGCGCCGGAGTCGGGCGTCTCCTGCCATTATCTCATCGACGAACGGGGCCGCATCACGCAGATGGTATCGGAAGAGATGCGCGCCTGGCATGCGGGAAAATCCCACTGGGCCGGGGAGGACGATATCAATTCCTGCTCCATCGGTATCGAGATTCACAACCCTGGCCACGAGCAGGGTTATCCGGATTTCCCGGAACTTCAGATGAAGGCGGTCGAGAAATTGTGCGGCGATATTCTCGCACGCAACGGCATCCCGCCCGAACGGGTACTGGCCCATAGCGACGTCGCGCCGGCGCGCAAATGCGACCCGGGCGAAAAATTTGACTGGCCGCGGCTGGCAAAGGCGGGCATCGGGTTATGGGTGGAACCTGATCCGGTTGGGACCGATGACGGGCTGGGGCCGGGCGGTGAAGGCGATGAGGTGAGGGGCCTTCAGGAAGCTCTGAAGACATTCGGCTATGGGCTTGATCCAAGTGGCATCTATGACGCGGCGACCGAGAATGTGGTGCGAGCGTTCCAGCGCCACTGGCGCCCCGAACGCGTCGACGGGCGCGCGGACCGGTCGGTGATGGTGACGCTTGAGCAGCTGATAGCGGCCATGCAATCCGGTTAATCGCCCCATTCCCCGCAAAGTTTCGCCGCACTCGCGCGATTTAGTGTCCCTCTGGCCGGGGGGCGTGTATTTGCGTGAGGGACTAGTATTATGGCTTCAAACGAACTCGACCGCCTGCGGGCGCTCGCCAGCTTTGCCGACCAGATTTGCGGTCTTGCCGATGACGGGGACGAAGCGCGCCGGCGCATCAATCATCTGATCACCCGGTCCGAAGAAGACATCAAGACCAAAAGCCTGGAGATTCAGATGCAGCAGTCGCATATCGCGCTGTTGAAGCATCTGGACGGCTTCATGACCCGGCCGCTCGACGCCGCGGGCCAGTTTCGTCTGGGCGAAGCCCCGGTCCCGGCCGCCGGCCCGCGCGCCATCGCCGACCGGAAATAGGCGGCGAACACGGGGCCCGCGGGCGCTGTCGCGCGGGTTCCCGGCTGTCTGGCCCCAACATCTTCACTACCACCCGCACATCGTCACCCCCGGACTTGTTCTGAGGCGTCCATTCCATTGACCTGCCCCCGGGGAGTGAGGTCACGGCATGGATACCCGGAACAAGTCCGGGCATGACGGTGGCGGGGAGGGATGGCGCAAGCCGGTTTTGTCCACAGGCGGCGGGGTATCGCGCCAAAACCGTGACAGAAACGCCACAGTCCGAGCCCAAATGAGTCCTCCTCGACGATTTTGGCGTTGATTTCGCCCCCCCCCCGGTCCAAACTGCTCTTATTGCTGGATAATCAGGTGATTCCGGGCTGCGGCCCGTTCGCCCGGCGTCGGAAGTTGTGCCGGTTGGCGGGATTTGGGGGGATATTCTGGGTCAGTCAGGTTTCGCAAGGCAGTCAGCTTTTGCAACGAAGGCGCTGCGCTGGGTTGGCGCGCTCGCGCTGTTTGTTCTGTTTCAGCTGGTCTGGAGCCCGGTGGGGTCTATCACTCCGGCTCAGGCTCAAGTCACATGTGCAGGTGTCCCACTTAACGTGGGGTCGACAGCATCAAGAACGTGGGCATTCAACACGGATACCGGGACCTGCGGCAACACACAGCTACCGACCTTATTTCCGCTTCCGGCAAACGGCTTCATTATTATTACGGATGACACATCCATTTTGTGGTCTACTGGTTTTGACGGTGGCGTTGCAACAGGGTGTCTCGGCGGGGCCGGCTGCGGGGCTGACGTAACGGCCAACAGCATTTCGCCCTCTGCCGGGGGCATCATTACCGGCTTTACAAATAACTCCAAGGGAATTCAGAACGTCGCGTACAACGGTATGTCCACTATCGCTTTTACTTTGACAATCACCAAGGATGGCATCTCGTATACAATCAACACGACAGTTCAGATCGACACCACCAACAATCACATCGTCACGTCCATGACGATCTCGGGAGGGGCCTTCAGCTCCTCCGGACCGACGGCTCAGGACAAGTCCAACATCGTGGCCTCCCTCCAGAACAGCCTCAA
>QIGN01000037.1 GCA_003228955.1 Hyphomicrobiales bacterium | reverse complement strand
TGTCAATCGCCGTGACAATGCGCCCGCGCAGGTTCAAAACCCCCGCGATATCCCGCTTCGCCAACGGCACCTCGGTGACCGCCGAGGGCATAAAAACATCCTGAACTTCAAGAATCGGCAGGCCGAAAAGCTGGTCCGCAATTATGACGGTAATGTATTCCTGGGTGGGTTCATCGCCACCGGATTCTTTGCTCAACTGATCACTCATGCGGCGGCTCCAAGTTGCGCACCGCAATCCTTGATGCTTTCCATCAGGCCCTCTCGGTCGAATTTCCCTACAAAATCGGCAAATCCCGCCTGATGGCTGCGTTCAATGATGTGCGGCGCGGTATGCGACGAAAGGGCGATGATGGGTATATCTTGCCAGGCCGGATCGCTGCGGATCGTTTCAGCGAAGGCGATGCCGTCCATTTCCGGCATTTCGATATCGCTGACAATGATATCGAACCGGGCCCCGCTATCCTTCAGCTCGAGCGCCTTTTTCCCGGACTCCGCCAACGTGACGGTGTATCCGCTGGCCGAAAGCATCGGCGCCAGCATGTTGCGGAAAAACGCACTGTCATCCACCAGGAGAAGGCGGGTTTCGCGGGCAGCCATACCTTCTTCGCGCTGCTCCATCCAGTCATCGAATGCCTGTTCAATATAGTAAGCTATATCTATGACTTCGGTCGCCTTGCCCTTGATGACGGCGGACCCGATCATGCCTGGCGTATTGGCCTTGATTTCGATATTCAGCTTGTCTTCCACGATATCGACGATCTCGTCGACGACGAGGCCCATGGAGCGCTTCTGATCGGAGAAGACGAGGACCGGTTGCAGGCCCTCCGTTTTTCGCTCCACATCTTCGCTCACATAGACAAGTGGCATCAGGACACCGCGATACTGAACCAGATCGATACCGTTTGCCCGTTCGATTTCCGCCACATCAATCTCTTCAAGTCTGGTCACCAGGGATAGGGGAACGGCTTTGGGCTCCTGCGACGCAGCGCGGAACAGCAGCATCGCCGTTGAATCCTCGCTGGACTGGAAGTGCGCCTCCGCTTCGGGCTGTTCGGCATCGCCCTGGCCTGTTTCCACATGCGCGACGGACTGCGCAATCCCGTTCGGATCGATAATCATGATGACGCTGCCATCCCCCAGAATTGTGTTTCCGGAGAACAGGGAAATATCGCGCAGTAAATTGGACATCGGCTTGACGACGATTTCCTCGGTGTCGAAGACGCTGTCGACCACAATACCGAATTGCTGCGCGCCGACCTGTATGACAACGACAAACAGGTTCTCCGGATCCATCTCCGGGTTCGTGTCACCGGCAGCTTCCGGCGCGGCGGGAGCTGGTGCATCGCCTTGCTGCGTTTCATCTGGAGCGGCGTCCACGGCAGGTATCTCCGCTACAGGGGCAGGAGTCCCGCCTGCGGGCGCCTCATCGGCTTGCGCCGGCCGCGGGAGCCCACCTGCCGGCATCTGCAAGTCGAGAAGTTTCGACAGCTTTATCAGCGGCAGAAGTTTGCTCCGCAGACGCAAAACGGGCGCATCGTTGATCATTTCGATGCGGTGATCCGCATTGTGATGAGTCCGGACCAGTTCAACGACGGCGAGTTGCGGAATGGCAAAGCGCTGCTGGCAGGATTCGACGATCAGGGCGGACACGATGGCCAGGGTCAGCTTCCGACTTTACATCGACGCCGCCGCCAATCAGTTCGATATTCGTGCGCACCACGTCCATGCCGACGCCCCGGCCGGATACGCTGGTGACCTTTGCCGCGGTGGAAAAGCCGGCCTTGAATACAAACCTGTGAATCTGGTTCTCGGTCATCTGGTCGACTTCGGCCTGGGTCGCGAGTCCGTTTTCAAGGATTTTCGCCGTCACCCGTTCGGTGTTAAGCCCGGCGCCATCATCCGCGATTTCGACAATGATATGCCCGCCTTCGTGAAACGCGCTGAGCTTGATAACCCCGACTTCCGGCTTACCGGCCTTCAGACGGTCCGCGGTGGATTCAAGCCCGTGATCGGCGGAATTCCGAACCATATGCGTGAGCGGATCCTTGATCAGCTCCAGCACCTGCCGGTCAAGTTCCGTATCGGCGCCATGCATCTGCAGGTCGATTTTCTTGTCCACTTCCTGCGCCAGATCGCGCACAATTCTCGGCAGCTTCTGCCACGCATTGCCGATCGGCTGCATTCGGGTCTTCATGACCCCGTCCTGCAATTCCGCCGTGACGGTGGACAGGCGCTGAAGCGGCACCTTGAATTCCGAATCGTCAAGCCGGCGCACCATTTCCAGCAGCTGATTGCGCGTGAGCACGAGTTCGCTCACCATGGTCATCAACTGCTCCAGCGTTTCGACATTCACGCGGATGGACTGGTTCTTGACCGGCCCGTCCTTGGACCGGGCCTTCGCCTCCTTGGGCGCGGCGTCAGGTCCCGGCGCGGTCACGGCTTCAGGTTCCGGAGCCGGTTGCGGCTCCGGGGCCGGCGCGGCCGCACCGCCGCCTACGGCGTCCGCCGCGGCGGCGGCGGCAGCCTGCGGCGAAACATCCATGCCTTCGGGCGCCGGCGCCGCGGCAAATGCCGCTTCAAGCTCGTCAAGTGAGGCCTCTCCGGCCTTTGGCGCGGGCGGAGCAACTTCTGCAACAGCTTCCGCCTGCGCTTCGGCAGCCGGCGGCGCTCCCTCGGCGGGCGCGGTTTCACCAGCGGAAATAGCGTCCAGTTTGCCAATAAGATCTTCATCGGAACCGGTTGGCTCGGCCCCGCTCTCTTCCAGGCCGCCCATGATCTCCTTGAGCCGGTCTATCGATTGCAGGATAACCGAAACACCGTCCTGGGTGACCGGCGCGCCATCGCGATAGTTGCCCATCAGCGTTTCAGCCGCGTGAGCCAGCGCCTCAAGCCGCGGCAGCCCAAGGAAGCCGCATGTGCCCTTGATCGTATGGACCAGCCGGAAAATATTGTCGAGAATACCGGCGTTGTTCGGCTCTTGCTCGAACTTCACCAGTTCCATGTCGATGACATCCAGACTCTCGGATGTTTCGGTAATAAATTCAGAAAGAAGGTCGTCCATTGGCAAACAGGCCTTTCCCGCGCAAACCGATGCCATGGAAGCCAGTATTGGAGCTTCCAATCGATTGGAGAGTCTGAAGAAAAAGGGTTTACGTTTGGTTGATACGGGAATTTACCGTTACACGCGAAAGTTGAGGCCTGGCGAGCCTACACAACCGGCGTGGCCGTGAGCAACACACCGCCCTCTTCAACCTTGGCGGCCAGCGACATGCCGGCGGATTTTGCCATGCGCACAGTGTAATAGGGCTGGACCGAATGTGCATCCAGCGCCTGGTCGTCCGTCCCTGACAGCATCTTCTCAAGAGTTTCGGGAACGCGGGCAGCCTCCCCGCGGCACCGCACCTCGAATGATGGCGCGCCGGCATCGCCGGTAATGGATATTTTCAGTGTCCCCCCGCGCGGCAATGCGGCGAGGGCGAGGGTGATCATATTCAGCAGTAACTTCACCTTGTCCTTGGCGAGAGTGGCCGCGGGACCATTCCAGTCCACGCTATGCTTGTCCGACTGGGCGACAGCGCGCGCGACCTTTTCCGCTTCATTCAGATCGATTTCCGCACCGGCGGAACCCGCCGCCCCAAAGGCGAGGCGGGCAAACTGAAGTTTGGCCGAGGCCTGTGCGGTGCTCTTGCGGATGAGGTCCATCGCATGGGCGCTCATTTCCTCGTCGCCGTCTTCATCCAGGACCTCCAGGCCATTGGCGATGGCGCCAACGGGCGAGATGATGTCATGGCAAATGCGGCTCGAAACGAGAGCCGCGAGATCAAGATCGCTGAGTTCCGTGTCCGCTGACATTATAGTTCCTTCCCGCCGCCCACGGCGCTACCTTCCCGCGCCCGACCAAC
Organism: Hyphomicrobiales bacterium; assembly: GCA_003228955.1. Classification (GTDB taxonomy): domain Bacteria; phylum Pseudomonadota; class Alphaproteobacteria; order Rhizobiales; family Methyloligellaceae; genus UBA2767. The sequence continues at coordinate 5,908 of QIGN01000037.1, read as the reverse complement.
CGGCCGCGGCGCACCTCATGCAATCTGTTACACGAGGCTCCCCTGAGAACCAAGAAGCAGCGCTCAACAAGACGGTAACACCTTGTGGCAGAAACGTTTTTCTGCAATAGGATGGCCTGGTACGGGGCCGCCAGGGTCCTCTGACGGCATAAAAACCCGCGAATCACTTTACAGCTTTTTACGTCGCGGGGGCTCTGTTTGAAAAAGGGGTGCGCGCGTGACTGATACCGATTGCCGGCACCTCGCTTCCCGGCTTGTCGCGACCGCGCATCGGGCGGGACGCTGTATCCTGTCGCATTACGGGCGCGCCGAGATTGACTACAAGGATGACCTCTCTCCGGTCACGGCCGCCGACCGCGAGGCCGACGCCATCATTGTCGAGGCCCTCGGGCGTCTTGCCCCCGGTGTCGCGATCGTGTCCGAGGAATCCTCACCCGCTCGCAAAATTGATCCCGAGGACATTTTCTTTCTTGTCGATCCGCTCGACGGCACCAGGGAATTCATTCACCAGCGCGAGGAATTCACGGTCAATATCGCGCTGATCGAAGCCCGCGCGCCGCGCTTCGGGCTGGTCTACGCCCCCGCGGCATCGAAGCTCTATCTCACATTGGCGCCGGATCAGGCTGTATCGGCCCGCCTTGATGCCGGCCAGCCCGCCCCGGATTTCGCGGACCTCGATTTGACCCCCATCGCAACGCGCGAACCGCCGACCGAAGGTATGATCGCCGCCGTCAGCCGGTCTCACCTGGATTCGCGAACCCAGGCCTTTCTGGAAGAAAACAACATCGTCCAGACCCGGGCCTCGGGCTCATCCTTGAAATTCTGCACGCTGGCGGAGGGACAAACGGACATCTATCCGCGCTTCGGCCGCACCATGGAATGGGACATCGCTGCCGGTCACGCCGTATTGGCGGCGGCGGGGGGGGCGGTTCTCAATGTAGACGGCACGCCCTTTATCTATGGCAAAAGCGGTGAGAATTTCGCCAATCCGGGATTTATCGCCTGGGGCCGCGCGCCACTGCCCTCCGAAGAAAAGCCCTAACGCTCAGAAGTGCCGGGCAGATCCCTCGCCAGCGCCGTCCAATTGATTTGCGCCGCCGCGGTCATCCCCTGGGGGTCGCGCTGCCACTTCCGCAGACTCGAAGCATCCTGGAAAAAGTATACCTTCCCGTCGAACAGCGCCCAGAACTCGGGCGAACCCTGTACCGTCAGGCCCTTGGCGAGCGAGCGCGCGTCATAGCCGGCAAAGCCCGGCGCGTATATTTCAGGATGCTTCGCGAACGCATCCCTGTTGCCGCTGCTGGCAAACTGCCAGATGGCGCCGCGCCAGCGGTGCTCCACCCCCTCCTGTCCCAGGATCGCGGAATTTTGCGTGAAATACGCTACCGGATCATAGCCGCCGATGGCGAACCCGGTGGCGGGGTCGCGCCAGGCGCCCGGCGCGGCGAACACCTGGCCGCCTTGAGCCAGAATTGCCAGAGCGAGCAAAAGCCCGGCGCTGGCGCTCAACCAAATTCGGAACATGCCTGGCTGTGTCATTGCGCGCGCGCGGCCTCAAAACCGGATCGGAGATTACAAGATCAGGCGCCTATCATGCCCGAATCCGGTAAACAAATTCCCAGCATCCGCCATGAACGCACATGCGGGTCCCGCATCGATTTGGTGTTAGATTCTTAACAATGATTCGTTTTTCTGGAGACCTGAAGATTCACCGGCCCGTGGACAGGGGAAATCCATGCACACATTCTCGCAGATTCGAACGTTGATCCTGATGCTCTCGGCCAGCCTGTTTGCGCTGGCCTCCGTTACCGGAACCGGCCTTGCCCAGACCGGCGCACCGGGCGCGCCGACGCCGATTGGTCCAGGCTCAGGAGGCCCGCTGCCCTATTCGCCGCCGCAGCCCTATCCCGCGCAGAACCAGGGCACGGCGGGGCTACAGCCTTATCCCGGCGGGCCGCCGTCCGGACCGCAGGGAGAATCCGGGGGAACGTTTTCCGCTGATGAAATCCTGGCGACCGGCCACAAATTCTTCGGCCAGGTTTCGAAGGGTCTGGCCCGGGTTATCGAATATGCGTCCTCCAAATGGGGGCGGCCCAACGGATATATCCTGGGCGAGGAAGCCGGCGGAGCGCTCGTCGCCGGTCTGCGCTATGGCGAAGGAACGCTGTACACCAAGGATGCGGGCGAGCACAAAGTCTTCTGGCAGGGTCCCTCGATCGGGTATGATTTTGGCGCGGAAGGCTCCAAGACCATGGTGCTGGTTTATAATCTGCGCGGCGTTGATGAACTCTACCGCACCTTCGGCGGGGTCGACGGCTCGGCCTATTTCATCGGCGGCGTCGGCCTGACTTACCAGAAAAGCGACAATATCGTCCTGGCGCCGATACGTTCAGGCGTGGGGCTGCGGTTCGGCGCCAATGTCGGTTACCTGAAATACACCCGCAGACCGACCTGGAATCCGTTTTAGCGTCCTCAAATAGCGCAGCGATAGGACAAATGAACCAGACCGTCCCCTGAAACGGTCTCCCGGGACTGGCCAAACCCCGCTTCTGGTGGCACATTCCCCCGGCGCAGTCCCGCGTGGCTGAAGGATTGCAGTCGGCATGATCGAAATAGTATTGCTCATCGCACTCGGCTTCACAGGCGCCAGCCTCCTGGCGTTGTTGATCGCGCCAATGGTATGGCGGCGCGCGGTACGGCTGACGACCCGCGAACTTGAGGCCACGCTGCCCATCTCCATGACCGATATCAATGCCGAGAAAGATCTGCTGCGCGCCGGCTCCGCAGTCGAAATCCGCCGGCTTGAGCTGGCGCTCGAACAGGCCAGGGAGCGGGCCGCGCGGCATCTCATGGAGCGAAACGTTCACACCGTGGAAATCGGCAAGCTCAAATCTGAAATCGCCACGCTCAAAAATGCCGTTGCGGAACGAACCCAGGCGGGCACGGTCATGGAACAAACCGTGCAACGGCACATTCCCCAGCTTGAGGCCGGGCTGGCTGAAGCAAACCAGATTATCACCGCGGGCGAAAAGGAACTTGCCGCACGGTCGCGCGCCTTCAGTAATCAGAATGAGTCCCTTGAGCTCACCCAGCAGATGATCCGCCGTCAGGAGCGCGAAATCGACCGGTTACGCCAGAAGCTGGAAAGCGGCGCCAGCCGGTCCGGCAGCTTGTGGAGCAGGTCCGGAAATGAAGATGAGGCCCGCGCGGCGCTGGCCAGAAAAAATGGCGAGCTGGAAGCGGAACTTTCGCGTCTGCGCGAGGACCTCTCCCGGCTGGTGGAAAACGATGCGTCCGACGCCGCCGAACTTCGCGCGGAAATGCACCGGCTGGCCGATTTGATGTTGAGCGGGACAACGCCGCCAAAGCCCCCCGCGGCCGGCGAAAAACCCAGGCAAAAAGCCGCAGGGAAAGATGCCCCGAAGGAAAAGCCGCCTGCCGCCAAAACGGCAGGGCGCACCAGGCGCGCCAAAAAACCGCGCAGAAGCCTTTCCGAACGCCTGGCGCGAGTCAGGGGCAAAAATGAAAAAGAAGACGCTTAAGTCATGAACTCATAAATAGCCGTCATTCCACTACTCCCCGGCGCGCAAAAACGACTGCTCCGCCCCGAACAGGCGAAGCGCGGTCAACCTCCCATGCACCCAGACGCCGGTGTCGATACCGATACGGTTCGACTTGACGGCCGGTTCGCGAACCGGCGTATGCCCATGCACCACGACCGCGCCGAAGTCATCGCCGCAATCGAGGAACTCCTCCCGGATCCACAGCAGGTCCTTCAGCGCCTGATCTTCAAGCGCCACGCCGGGGCGTATGCCGGCATGAACAAACAGATAGCCGCCAAGTGAAAATGCCGGAGGCAGCGCCTTCAGAAAAGCAAGATGGGCCGGCGGCAGGGCGGCGGCAAACGCGTCGCGGCAGGCCGTGCAGTCTCCGGACGACGCGTCCCTTTCAGGCGCATCAACTCCGTAGGACTCAAGCGTCGCCCGCGCGCCGTTCATGAGCCAGTGGGAAAGGGTTTCCGGCTGATCCAGAAATTTGAGCAGGATCGCCTCATGATTGCCCAGCAGGCAATGGGGTTCGAACCCGCCGGGCAATCCGGCGATCAGCCTTTCGATCACACCCGCGGCGTCGGGCCCCCGGTCCACATAATCGCCAACGAACACCAGCACGCGCCGCGTCACGCCATCCGTGCCCTCGGCATCCTTTTCGATGCGGGACAGCAGGGCGTCAAGCAGATGCAGTTGTCCGTGAATATCGCCGATGGCATAGATCAGCGTCCCCTGGGGAGCTCGGGCCGGCGCACTCGTTGGTACATTGCTTGCGCTATGCTTGCGTGTCATCGGTTTCGTTCTTCCCGCATCAGGAAAACAAAGGCAAAACCAGCCCTCCCGTTAAGAGTACGGAAATCGCATTGCCCTATTTTCGAAGTAGACATTAGGGGGATGGACGGAATGTCCGAAGACCATAATCACGATCTTGCGCGGCTTGTGGAAGAAACCATACGCAACTTGTTCGACAAGGGCATCGCGGTGATCGATCTCGCGCCGCTGGTCAAACTCCATGAAGCGGTAAAGGCGCAGGACGCCGTTCAGGGTATATGCGCCTTACCCGAGGGCCACGCGGACGCAGCTGGCGGCCCGGACGCGCCCGGCGGACATTATGACCGCGACGACCGGCGCGGCGAGAAGGGGGCAAGCGACGATATGATGGCGCGGGCCAGCGCCATCATCGATGTGATGGTGCAGGGCGGAGATACTCCTGAACAGGCCGCGCAGGTCATTTCGCGCCAGTTGCTGGCCGCCGACATTCAACTTCCGGTTTGGGGCGGCGATGCCCGCGCCTGGAAGCGCCTGCTGAACTGGCGCAACACGCTCATTCACTACAAGCGCAAGGGGTCCGCCTGGAATGCCTATTGCTCTTTCAAGGAAGAGCTGGCGCATATCCCGCCCCAGGAACGGCTGCGCCGCGCCGTCGGCGAACGCCTCTGGGACCAGCGGCACCAGGAAGCCGCGGCGCGGAATATTGCCTGAGGGCGGTAGAATAAGTGGCACCCCCTAGGAGAATCGAACTCCTCTTTCCAGGTTGAGAACCTGGCGTCCTAACCGATAGACGAAGGGGGCTTTGTTATTCCCCCTAACCGCTTCGCAATTCGAGGGGGCCTGAATGAGGCCTGCACAGGCAACTTAGCTTGGCCTCGCGGCGGCAATCAAGCCTATTCGCTTTTGAGCGGAATGCGTTGCAATACCGAGCCCGTGCCCAGATCAATGATCGCGATTTCGCTCCCCTTCGGCCCGCTCAGATGGACCGCGAGCCGGTTGCCGTCCAGCGCCATATTCGAAACGGCCATGCCTTTAGGGACAATCAGGCCCGGCACAGGCGGAGCGGGATAGGCGGGTTTGCCCGCGCTTTGCTCCGGCGCGGCGCTTTCGCCTTTGTCCGAGGCCTGATAGACAATGACCGATATGACAAGAACGAAGCCGGCGACGAGCAGAACCCCCATGGCGATCACGACGATTTTGAGAATGCGCACCTGACGCGGCGTAAACACCGTGCCGGGGACAATATCGGACTCGCTTTCAGTTTCCGCCATAATTCACGCTTTCCAACCCATGAGCGATTCAGAACCAGCAGACAAAGAGCAGCGCTTCACCTTTGAAGCCGCCGCCGATGACGAGGGCGAAAGGCTGGACCGCTTTCTGGCAAAAAAAATGCCGGATATGAGCCGCTCGCGCCTCAAGGCGCTGATCAAGGCGGGCTTTGCCGCCCTCGACGGGCGCACGATAGTGGAGCCCAATTTCCGGGTCAAACCCGAAGAAGCCTATTGCATCACCGTCCCGGCGGCGCTGCCCGCCATCCCGAAGGGCGAGAATATCCCGCTCAATGTGGTTTTTGAGGATGACTGGCTGAT
>QIGN01000021.1 GCA_003228955.1 Hyphomicrobiales bacterium | reverse complement strand
ACACGCCCGCAAGGCGGGCCAGCGCGAAAAGGCTGTTTGAGTGCGCCGCAATGTCCGACAATCCTGAACCAAATCCGGAACACATCGCCGGCGTGCTGCTGGCCGGCGGCCAGTCGCGGCGCATGGGCGGCGGCGACAAATGCCTGACCGAGCTGGCGGGAAAGGCGCTGCTCTCCCGCGTCATCGGCCGGCTGCGCCCGCAGACAAACACGCTCGTGCTCAACGCCAATGGGGACCCGGACCGCTTTGCCGCATTCGGCCTGCCGGTGGTCGCGGACCCGGTGGAAGGCTTCGCCGGACCGCTGGCCGGTGTCCTGGCCGGTTTCTCATGGGCAAGGGAACATGCGCCCGATGCGCGCTGGATTGTCACCGCCGCCACGGACACGCCGTTTTTTCCGCGGGACCTCGTGGCCGAACTGCACGACGCAACCAAAGGTCAGTATCCGGCCATCGCCCTGGCGCAGTCGGACGGACGCCTGCATCCGGTGTTCGGCCTGTGGCCGGTGGCGCTCGCCGGCGATCTGCATGAAGCTCTGATGAGCGGCACCCGCAAGGTGCTGCACTGGACCGGCCGGCACCCCACCGCAACGGCCGAGTTCCCCTTGATGCAGTTGGGCGACGCCACGCTCGACCCCTTTTTCAACGTCAATTCACCCGATGACCTCTCCCGTGCCGAGGCGGTTTTCGCGGAGACAGGCACAACATGACCCATAAAATCTTCGGCGTGATCGGCTGGAAGAATTCCGGCAAGACCACGCTCATGGCGAACCTGCTGGAAGAGTTTACCGGGCGCGGGTATATTGTGTCCGCCATCAAGCATGCCCACCACAGATTCGACATCGACCATCCCGGGCGCGATTCCTACAAGTTCCGCGAAGCCGGGGCGCGGCAGGTGGCGCTGGTGTCCCCCAAACGCTGGGCGCTGATGCATGAACTGCGCGGGGAGGACAAACCGGAGTTCGCGGAAATCCTCGCTCATATCGGCCCCTGCGATCTGGTTCTGGTGGAGGGCTACAAGGGCGGGCCGTTCCCCAAAATCGAGGCGCGCTCTTTGCGCTCCTTGACGCGCGAACCCCTCTCGGGAGACGATGAGAACATCGTGGCCATCGCCAGCGACGAGGAAACGGACACCGGCGCGCTGCCCGGATTCGATGTGAACGACATCGCGGGGGTCGCGGACTTTATCGCCGGCCATCTCGGTCTGATGAAAAAATGACCCGAAAACTTCGCGACGACTGTTTTCTGCACGACTCCGAGCGCCTGACCCACGCCGAGGCGGTGGCGATCCTGCGCGCAGCCATTGCGCCCGTGACCGGCGTTGAGCAGGTGCGCGTGGACGAGGCGCCGGGCCGCATTCTGGCGGAAGATGTCATCGCGCCGCGCGATATCCCGGCCCACACCAATGCCGCCGTGGACGGCTATGCCTTCGCCTTTGCCGACTATGACGCGGGCAAGGGCGGCACGTTTGTGGTGAGCGCACGCGCGGCGGCCGGGCACGCGTTGAGCGACCCGATCGAAAAAGGCAGCGCGGCGCGGATTTTCACCGGCGCGGCCCTGCCCGGTGGCATGGACAGCGTTGTGATGCAGGAGGATACCGAAACCGAAACCCGGGAGGGGCAAATCCTTGTCACCATTCCGGGCGGGCTGAAGAAAAGCGCCAACCGCCGCATGGCCGGGGAAGACGTGAAGAAGGGCGCGGTGATGTTAGGCGCGCGATGCCGGCTGCGCCCGCAGGACGCGGCCGCCGCCGCAGCCGCGGGACATGGCGCCCTGGCCTGTTACAAACGGCCCCGGGTGGCGGTGTTCTCGAGCGGAGACGAGATCGTCCGCCCCGGCGAACCGCTTGGGCCGGGACAGGTCTATGACGCCAATGCGCCGATGCTGCGCGGACTGACCGAGGCGGCGGGCGCGGAGTGCATTGATCTCGGCACCCTGCCCGATGAAGCAGGCGCGGTTCAGGCCAGCCTCAAGCAGGCCGCCGCAAAATATGACGTGGTCCTTACCTCCGGCGGCGCCAGCCGGGGCGAAGAAGACCATGTTGTGGACGCGCTTGACGCGCTTGGCTCGCTGCAAATGTGGCAGATCGCCATCAAACCCGGGCGACCGATGGCGTTCGGGCAAATCGGCGATTGCGTGCATATGGGTTTGCCCGGCAACCCGGTCGCGGTGTTCGTGTGTTTCCTGCTGTACGTCTACCCGGTGCTTGTGCGCCTGGGAGGGGGACGCTGGCGCGAGCCCGCGCGCTATCCCTTGAAAGCCGCCTTTAGCATGCGGGACAAAAAAACCGGACGGCGCGAATTCTGGCGCGGCTTTCTGACAGCGAATGACGAGGGCATTCTCGCGGCGGGCAAATTCGCGCGCGACGGGTCCGGGCTGATCAGCGGATTGTGCGCGGCGGATGGCCTCATTGAGGTCGCCGAAGATGTCACGCAGGTCAATGAGGGCGATGAGGTATCATTCATCCCCTTTACCGAATTCGGCATCCGAAGGGCCTAAAGAAGGTGCAAGCCAATGCGCGAATACAGTATCGGCGCGCCGCTCGGCCTTGAGCCCATCATGCCCGTCAGCCTTGCCGGCCGGCTGACCGGAGCCGGCACGCGCAAATCCTTTGCCAGGGGTGAAGTCATCTACCGGCAGGGCGAAAAAGCGAACCACATCCATCTGCTGCTGTCGGGACGCGCCCGGACCATTCTGACCGGGCCGCAGGGCCAGGAGGCGCTGCTGCGGATACATCTGCCGCACAATATTCTGGGCCTGACCGCCCTTGCGAGCACGCGCGTGCGCGACGCGGACGCGATCGCCGACGAGCCCGCCGTGACATCGATGATCGCGCGCGCGCGTCTGCTCGCCCTGATGCGCGATGAGCCGCGGCTGGCGGAACATCTGCTGGAGCTGCTGGTCAACCGCATGACCGATTTCCATTACCGGGTTGGCGAAATGTTGCCGCAAAGCGTCGAGCAGCGCCTGGCCCGCGCCCTGCTGGCCCTTTCGCAGCCCGACCCTGCCGCTGCGGACAAGGGCAGGCGGAATGAAATCACGCTCACCCACGAAGATCTCGCCAATCTCCTGAATACCCGCCGCCCGACAATATCGGCGGCGATAAACCGGTTTGCCGAAGCGGGTTTAATACGCAAAACAGGGCGAAAACTCACGATAGCCGATGCCGGCGCTCTCGCAGCGCTCTATACGGCGGCCGCACAACCCGCCTCAACGTAGCCGTGCCAGAGCCACCGCTCCGGTAAATCACCCGGCAAGCAAGGCTTCCTTAACCCTGTGCGGGTAATCTTCAGGCTTCGCCGGCGTAATTGTACTGCGTTCAAGACCGGCCCCAAGGGGCAAACGGAGCAGACATTACATGCGTTTTGAAACAGGAAAAAATTCAGAATCTTTCGCTTCGAATGAAGCAGCCGAGGTTCAGCGCCGGCACGAATCCTACATCACCACCTATTTTCAATGGCTCGGCAGCCAGTCTTCGCCCAGCCGCGAGGCACGCCAGATCACGGTCATTGCCCGCTCTCCCGCCTCTCCCGTCATCACGGCAATGCAGGCGCATGGAGAGGAGCTTTGCTCCCGCCAGATCACGCTGCGGGTCATGTTTTCAGATGTCGACCCCGAACCCGCCCTGCGTTCCGCCTGGAAAATCATCAGTGCGCTGTCGCGGGACGATGAACATGGCGACCTTGTCCGCTGGAACTGCGCGGCGAATATTCTTGAAGCCCATGAGCAAATGATCCTGGGCGGGCATATGTGCTGGACCGGGGACGCCATGCGCCGCATTCCCGGCAAACGCGATGCGTTTGACCTGTTCGAAACCGATGCGCCGGATATCCGCCGCCTGGGCGTTCAGTCCTTTCACGCCATGTGGCGTCTCGCCCAGCCGGTGCCGATGTGGCTTCTGCGGGAAGCGAAAAAAACCCGTCCCAACGCCACATTCGCCGGTCCGGACACCCGCGCGCTGGAAACGCTTTCCTTCTTCCGCAAGCTGGAGGGGCCGGACAATATCTGCCACTGAAGTTCATGCCTACGCCCGGTCAGGGCAACGCGGCTCACTTTCAACCTTGGGTTTTAATCAACTTTCAACTTCCCCCTCCTAGGGTGGGCGAGAAAGTTTCATCTGCATTTCCCGATAAAAAAGGGGGAGGAAACATGACCAGATCACGCGCGGTATTCTACAGTGCTGCATTCCTGTTGGCCCTGTTTTCCGGGCCGGGGACCGGCGGTGCGGCCGAAGATAAAAAAGGCAAACCCGCCGCCGAAGAAGTTGTGCAATGCCAGAAGAAACTCGGCGTAAAGGGGCGCCCGCACAGGATCAGTACCGTCGCCACGCTCACTGCGGTTCGGGCCTGGGTCCAGTATGCGGAGAAGTATGGCAAGGAATACGCCATCTGGAACGAGGCCGAGAAGGGCACCATAAAATGTGAGAAACTGGAGCGCTCGGACTATTATGTGTGCTTTGCCTCCGGCAAGCCGTGCCTCACCAAAACCCTGAGCACCGCCGCGCCCAAGAAAGCCCTCTAAAAACCGGCTCTCGTTACACTTCGTAAATTCATGCCGCTTTCGCGGTCTTCTGCTATTCAGTTGGAATAGCAGACAGGACCGGCATGACACCAATCAAGAGAATTCTGGATATTGCGGCGGCGGCGGCGGGGCTTGTTCTGCTGGCGCCCGTCCTGCTTGTGGTCGCTATTCTTGTCGCGGTTTCTTCACCGGGACCGGCGCTTTTCCGGCAGAAGCGGGTTGGCAGGGACGAGCGGACATTTATCTGCAACAAGTTTCGCACCATGCATCGGGGCACCCGGCAGCGGGCCACCCATGAAATCAGCCCCAGTGCGATAACGCCGGTGGGGTCGTTCCTGCGCGCGCGCAAACTGGATGAACTGCCGCAACTGTGGAACGTGCTCACCGGGGAGATGAGCCTTGTGGGGCCGCGCCCCTGCCTGCCCAATCAGGAAAGATTGATCGCCGAACGGCGCAGAAGGAACGTATTTTCCGTAAGGCCCGGGATTACCGGCCTGGCGCAGGTTCAGGGCGTCGACATGTCCAACCCCGAGCGGCTCGCCGAAATCGACCAGACTTACATCCGCACCCGGACGATGAGGATGGATTTGCGATTGCTGGTCAAAACAGTCTTTCGATCATAAAATCCCTGCTGACGGGTCTGGCGCTCAGCGTTTCTTGAATTGCGTGGCGCCATACATGTTTTCCCAGTGCTCATCGGAAATGGGGCCCTTGCGCGGCCGGGACGCGAACGCCTCCATGCCCCGCTGCACGGCCTCGCGCGCGCCCATGCGCTCCACCCAGGCCTTGACGTGCGGCACGGCGCCGGGATCCTGGCCCCGGCCTTCGAATTTTTCCACCCAGGGGTAAAGCGCCATGTCCGCGATTGAATATTCCCCGGCTATGAAATCGCGGGTCGCCAGAACCCTGTCCATGACCCCGTAGAGCCGCCCGCTTTCCCTGGCATAGCGCTCCCTCGCGTAAGGGGCTTCCTCGCGCGCATAATTGTGGAAGTGATTATATTGCCCGAACATCGGCCCCACGCCCCCCATCTGGAACATGAGCCACTGCATCACCTCGTGACGGGCATTGCCCTGCGCGGGCATGAACCGGCCGGTTTTTTCCGCCAGATAAAACAGCATCGCTCCGGACTCGAACAGGGCGATGGATTTGCCATCGGGCCCATCGGGATCGACCATCGCGGGAATGCGGTTGTTCGGGCTGATCTTCAGGAATTCGGGCTCGAACTGGGCGCCCTTGCCAATATCAATCTCGTGGGATTTGTAGGCGAGGCCGGTCTCCTCCAGCATGATCGCTACCTTGCGCGCGTTGGGGGTGTACCAGATATAAAAATCAATCATTGTTTATTCTGCCTGTCAGGCCGGGGAAACCGGCGCGGGTATTATTGTCCCTGTCCCAATATCACATATTCACCGTCCGGGGACGGGTCTCCCTTCACCCCCTTCGCAATCAACCCGACGACCCGGTCCGCGATAGCGTTGGTGGTGTGGAGCGGGTCCCAGTAATTTTCATCGCGCGCGGTAATCGGGGACGCAATCATGAAGTCCAGAACGACAGTGTTGGAATGCCGGCGCGCCATGGCGGTGATGCGCGCCTTGCATTCCGCCCATTGCGCCGCCGCCACCGTATTCGGGACAGGAAGACGGAACTGGTGATAAGGCACGAAAACGAGAATCTTGCGCGTCGCGCCCGGCAGAGTACGCAAAACACCTTCCAGCAGCGCGTGACCTGGATAGCTCCAGCTGGCGCGTTTGCTCTCGATACCCGGCGGCGGGACCGCGGGCGCGCCGCGCCGGCGCGGCCCGGCCGCGCCATAGATGTTTTTGCGCGCTTTTTCCAGATCGTATTCGCGTGGCGGAGGCAGGAAATTTGCGTAGCCGTCATAGCCGTATCTGGCCTTTCTGAGGCCGAGCAGATATCCCGCCTGCCTGCCGGCGACCTCGAACGTTTTGAATTCCAGAAGGTTTGGAATGTCGTTCCATGGATTGGCGTCATACATCCATTCGGGAAAGCGGCGGAAAGTATATTTGTCCCGGGTTTCACCGGTCGTGCACCAGACGTCATCAAGGCCGACAATGGCGTATTTCGGCGCGGGACGGCGGCGTGCGAAAACCTCCAGTATACGCGCCTGCTCATAGGCCGTGGCGGAGTTCATGGAGAGATTGGCAAATCGCGCGTCCAGCGCCTCGTTGAGGGCTTCGGGGCGCAACAGGCGCGTGGTGGACGTGCCGACGACAACGCTGTCGAAGACCGGGTTGCGGGCGATCGCGGGATAGGAATAGCGCTGATTCTGCGCCAGCGGCGCCCGCTCAAGAGGCGGCGAAAAGGGCAGATTGTCATAAGGATCGATGATCCAGATGCTGCCCGCCAGAAAGACCGCAAGGCCGGTCAGGGTGCCGGTAACCCATTTCCAGTGACGCTGCCAGTTCATCGGTTCCGATACTCCTAGAACTGGAAATAAATGAATTCGGGCTGGGCGATCGAGCCCGCCATGATAACGCTCAAGGTCAAGGTCGAGGCCACTGCGATGGCGGCCCACGGCGTGTCGTACTGGCGCTCAAGCGCGACCTCCTGGCTGCTCGGCCCGATCAGGGCGACGCCCGCCGCCAGCACCAGAATAGCAGGATGGGCGCCATAGGCTGAGGCTGCGCCGGCGAAGCCATTGCCGCCGAACATGCTTGCAAGCATTGAGAGCGCGGTCGGGAAATCGGGGGCGCGAAACAGAACCCAGCCGGCCATGACGAACAGCATTGTCAGCGCCCACCCGGCCCATTCGGGCAATCTGAACGCCGCCAGCCTGGTCCACCAGGCGTGAACCGCGAGGCCGACCCCGTGCATCAGCCCCCAGACCACGAAGGTCCAGCCCGCCCCGTGCCACAGCCCGCCGAGAAACATGGTGAGGGTCAGAGCCGCGGACTGCATGAGCGCTCCGCCGCGCCCGCCCCCCATTGGAAAGTAAAGATAGTCGCGCAGGAAATGCGACAGCGTCATGTGCCAGCGCCGCCAGAAATCCCGGATCGATGTGGCCCGGTAAGGGACATCGAAATTGACCGGCAGGGTCAGTCCGAACATCAGCGCCAGCCCGATGGCCATGTCGGAATAGCCCGAAAAATCGAAATAGATCTGGAAGGTGAAGGCGGTTGTGGCGACCCACGCGTCAATCATGGAGAGAGGCGTGGTCCCGGCCGAGGCGAACAGCGGGTCGGCGATGCGCGCGGCGGTATCGGCGATGAATATCTTTTTCACAAGACCGATGGCGAGCAATGTCGCGCCGCGCGACAGACGCTCATGCATTCCCTCGCGCCGTGGCGGCAGTTCGAGCTGAAAAATCAGCTCGTTGTGCCGCACGATGGGCCCCGCGATCAGCTGGGGAAAGAAGCAGACATACAGGAAATACTCGCGAAAACCATAAGCGGGCGCTTCCCCTCTGTAGCGGTCGGCCAGATAGGAGATCTGCTGGAAGGTGAAGAAGGAGATGCCGAGGGGGAGAATGATATTCCAAGGGCTGTGCTGCGCCCCCAAAGCCCAGGCCAGCGACCCGGCGAAGAAATCGGCATATTTGAAAACCCCGATGAGGGACAGATTCAGCGCAACCCCGAGGACAAGGAACAGTTTGGAACCGGCGGCGCGGAACGTACGCGCAAGAATCCAGTTTGCGATGATCGACCCCGCCAGCAACGGCACCAGCCGGTAATCCCAA
>QIGN01000040.1 GCA_003228955.1 Hyphomicrobiales bacterium | reverse complement strand
GCGGCACCCACGGCTTGACGCCGGTGTCGCAATAGTCCGGCCAGCCCGTTTCATATTGCGGCCACAGCCCGTGCAGCACAAAGGCGTAAGGTTTTGCGCCGGCGCATTGCGGAGATTTTTTCGCGCGGGTCTGGCTGGCGCAGAAGCTTGGCGACCATGACAGGGCGAGAACGTAATAACCGAAATCGCCGGGAATTTCCGAACCCCTCGCGGCCTGCGCGTCAGTGGAAGTTGCCAGAGATAGCGCAATGACGGCGAGCCCCTGACGCCAGGGATGGGCTTTAACGCGAGTCATGCGGTATGCTTTCACCAAATGCGGGGACTTTTTGCGCGAAGCCCTCAAGCCAGGCGACGAGTTTCGGGTGCCCGCCGCGCCAGGCGCCTTCAAAACGGAAATCCAGATAACCCAGGGCGCAGGCCAGGGAGATATCTCCGATATCCGGCTCGCCCCGAGTGCCGGGAATATTCTCTTCCACCCAGCCCAGCCCCCGGCGCACCTTTTCGCGCTGATAGCCGACCCACTCCTGATGGCGGATTTCTTCGGGCCGGTAGCGTTTTTCATAAACTTCGAGAATAGCCGCGTCGGTGATGCCGTCGCCGAGGGCCTGAAGGGTCAGCGCCGGCCAGCGCGCCGCGCCCGCCGGGAATGTCTTGCCGCCGCCCGCAAGGGCGTCGAGATACTCGCAGATCACCCGGCTGTCATAGATGCGTGCGCCATCATCCAGAATCAGGATGGGAATTTTCCCCAGCGGATTTTCCCGGCGCATGGAATCTTCAGGGTCCATCGTGTCCGCCCTTTTGATCTCGATCCTGTCCATGAGCCCAAGCATCAGGGCCGAAATCTTGCACTTTCGCCCAAAGGGGGAGGCGGGGGAGGTGCGAAGGATCATGGTGCGTTTCCTTAAGTGAGCTGTGAACCTAAAGCGCCGCCAGCTTGGCTAGAATCCTGGCCCAGCTGCGCGCGCCTTTGTTGAAACTGGTCAGGTTGTATTTCTCGTTGGGCGAATGGATGCGGTCATTATCGAGGGCGAAACCGACAAGCAGCGTATCCATGCCCAATTGCGACTGAAACGACTCAACGATCGGAATGGAACCGCCGCACCCCATGAACACCGGCGCCTTGCCCCATTCCTCCGCAAGCGCCTGCGCCGCCGCCTCGAACATCGGGGCAGAGACCTCGAAGCCCACGGCCGGTGAGCCGTTTTCGCCGATGAATTCCACCTCGCAGTCCGGGGGCATGCGTTTTTCGACGAATGTTCTGAAACCGGCGATGATTTTTTCCGGGTCCTGGCCGGGCACAAGGCGGAAGGTGAGCTTGGCCGATGCCTGGGACGGGATCACCGTTTTTGTGCCGGGGCCGGTATAGCCGCCAATGATGCCGTTGATTTCCGCCGTGGGCCTGGACCAGAGCTGTTCCAATACGCCGTATTTGGCCTCGCCCGCGGGCTTGTTTAACCCGACCCCGCCCAGAAAGTCCGACGCACCGAATGCGAGCGCCTTCCATTGGTCTAGCTGGTCTTTGCCCGGCGCGACCACGTCATCATAAAAGCCCGGGATCCGCACCGCGCCATCCCCGCCGTGAAGCGCGCCAAGAATGCCGGCCAGCACGCGAATGGGATTTTGCGCCGGGCCCCCATACATGCCGGAATGCAAATCGCGCGACGGGCCGGTGATCACGACTTCCACCGAACACATTCCGCGCAGCATGGTGGTGATGGCAGGTGTGGCGGCGTCCCATTGACCCGTATCGCAGACCAGCGCGAAGTCGCATTTCAGCTCCTGCCGGTTGGCCTTCAGAAAGGGCGCGAGGCTCGGGGAACCGGATTCTTCTTCACCTTCGAGGAGTACGGTGACCGAAAGCGGCAGGCCTCCCTCGGCGTTCCGCCAGGCCCGGCAGGCTTCGAGGAAAGTCATGAACTGGCCCTTGTCGTCCGAGGCGCCGCGCGCCGCGATCATCTGTGCGTTTGCCCCATCTTGTTTCAGGCAGGGTTCAAAGGGCGGGGTGTGCCATTCATCCAGCGGATCGGCGGGCTGCACGTCGTAATGGCCATAGAACAGCACATGTGGCGCATTTGCCGTGCTGCCGGCCTGAGAATGGCCGACCACCATCGGCTGGCCATCCGTTTGCCTTACCGAAGCGTCAAAGCCGAAGCTCTTCAGGGTCCGGGCGCACCACTCGGCGGCCCGTGCGCAGTCCGGGTCATGCGCCGGGTCGGTGGAAACGCTCGGGATTTTCAATATTTCGAAAAGCCGCGCCAGCGCTGCTTCGCCGCCCGCGTCGAGGGCATCGAGAACAGCTTTGAGATTGCCCGTCATGCCTATGACTTTCATGTTCCGGTTGGGTTTTGGGCCTGGAGAGTGACTATCGCCTGCGGTCTGGGGACGCAACCAAGGTTATCCAGAGTTTTTCCCCAGTTGCCCACGCGCCGGCATGTTAGCGGCTTGAGGTGCGCCTTCTGGATGCTACAGTCGCGGCACTTATTTTGGGGGGTAGATGTGTCGCGTCCAGTTGCGGGTCTGGACAGGGCTGATTGCCGCATTTTGAAGCGGCTTAACGCGGGTTCCAGGGAACTCGATCCGGCCCTGACAAACCGGATAAAAAAGTTGCGGGAGTCAGGTTTCGTCGAAGATGAGCGCTTCGGCGGCGTGGCGATAACGTTGCGCGGGCAGCTTGAGCTGGCGCGCTGGCGTTTTCGTAAACTGCCAAAATCCCGGTATGCCTTTATGGGGCCGGTGCCGGGCAAGGGGCTGCTCGGCAAATTCTTCAAGCCAAACTAAGGTTCTGATCCTGGCGGGTTCGGGGTTCACGCCGGGACCAGGCTGGAGCGCTTCCCTTCATGTCACAAGCCACCGCACAAAATGACGATGGCTGGTCGCGGCAGGTTCATGGTCTGGCCGCCAGGGCCCGAATTTCTCTCGTGACAACCGTGCCGGACGCGGGGCTGACGCAATTACTCCAGCTTTGCTGCGATGACGATGCGATGCGCGTGGTCACGCTGTCCACCGAAGAAGAGGGGATCGGCATGGCCTATGGCGCGTGGCTGGGCGGCGCGCGCGCGCTGCTTTGCCTCCAGTCCAGCGGCACCGGAAACTGCATCAACGCGCTGGCGCTGCCGGCCTTCACCCGCAGCCCCTGCCTCATGCTGGTGACCATGCGCGGGCAGGAAGGCGAGGGAAATCCGGCGCAATTCCCCATGGGGCGGGCCGTGCGCGCCGTATTCGAGGCGATGGGCGTGGTTTGTCTTGAAGCGATGACCAAGGAAGAGGTGCCGTCCCTCTTCGGCCGCGCCGTGGATATGGCCTTCGGCGAGGGGAAGGCGTGCGCGGTTCTTGTCGCGCAGCAGGTGATTGGCGTGAAGGATTTCGCCAAATGACCGGACGGGAGGGCGGCAAGCTCCAGCGGCGCGATGTCCTCGCCAGCATACTGGCCGCGAGGGGGGATGCGCTGGTGGTCTCCAGTCTCGGCACCTCCACCTATGATCTGTTCGCCGTGTCGCCGGCGGCTGAAAACGCCTATCTCTGGAACGCGATGGGGCAAACAGCGCCCGTTGGCCTCGGGCTCGCGATTGCGCAGCCCGAACGGCGCGTGCTCGTTGTCGCCGGCGATGGCGACATGATGATGGGCATTGGCTCGCTTAGCGTCATTGCGGCACAGGCCCCGGAAAATCTGAGCATTCTGGTGATCGACAATGAGGGGTTTGAGGAAACCGGGGGGCAGACCGGCCTTTCGGCGGGCCGGGCGGATATTGCCGAAATCGCGCGCGGGTCCGGTTTCAGCGAGACCATGGTTGCGCGTGATGAAAAAGGCGCAGCCAGGCTGCCGGATTTCCTCTGGCGCCAGGCCGGCCCGGTGCTGGCGGTGGTCAAGGTCGGGGCGAGCAGCGACGGGCCGGCCTATCCATGCATGGATGGGCCCGAACTGGTGGGGACGTTTCGCGCCGCCGTCCTCGGCGACCAGCCCGGTTGATGCCGCCTCCGAAAATGACTTATCCCGCAAGGCTGTCTTGCCCGGACAAAGCGGTGCTTCTAGGGTAGCGCGGCAGACTGGGTATGGCCGGCAGGAAGTCCGGTACAGGGAGTGGTTGCATCATGCGGATCGTGGTTCACGGGCAGGAAGCCTTCGGAAAATCGGTGCTGGAGGCGCTTCTGGAGCGCGGAGAAGACGTGGCTGGCGTGTTCTGCGCGCCGGACAAGGAAGGCCGAGCGGAGGATCCGCTGAAAGTGTTCGCGCGCGAACGCGGTCTTGAGGTGCATCAGCCCAGTTCCTGGAAAAATGAAGAGGTCCGGGAGCATATGCGCTCGCTTGAGCCGGACCTTTGCGTCATGGCCTTCGTGACGCTGTTCGTGCCGCAGCCTGCTCTCGATATCCCCAGACTAGGCACCATCCAGTACCACCCCTCCCTGCTGCCCCTGCATCGCGGGCCCAGCTCCATCAACTGGCCTATTATCATGGGGCGCAAAGAGACGGGGCTTTCGATTTTCTGGCCCGATGAAGGATTGGATGAGGGGCCGATCCTGATGCAGAAGACGGTTCCCATCGGCCCCGACGACACCCTCGGCACGATCTATTTCAACTCTCTGTTCCCCATGGGCGTCGAGGCCATGTGCGAATCCGTCGATCTGGTGCGCGAGGGCAAGGCGCCGAAAGTCGAGCAGGATCATTCCAAAAAGACCTATGAAAGCTGGTGCCGGAAAAAAGACGCCGAAATCGACTGGTCGAAGGGCGTTCAGGAGGTGCACAACCTCATTCGCGGCACCGACCCGGCGCCGGGCGCCTGGACCATGAATGGCGATGTGCAAATCCAGCTTTATGGCAGCGCAATTGTCGATGGCAATGGCGCGCCGGGCGAGGTTCTCGATGTGTCGGATGACGGAATCACGATTGCGGCCGATGGCGGCGCGGTTCGAATTGGCAAGGTGCGGCCCGCGAAGGAAAAGAAAATTGCCGCGGGAGAATATGCGCAAGGCGCCGGTCTGAGCGCCGGGGAAAAACTTGGTTAGGCGCTGATATCGAGATTGACGCCAAGGCCGGATTGCGCGGCCGATTGCACCAGCTGCTCGAGATTCGCATTTACCGATTCAATCAGCTGAACGACCGATTGCTCGTTCGATGCGTTTGCTTTTGCGAACTTGGCGGCCAGAGCCAACTGGGTTTGCGCCTGACTGGCGGCGGCGGCCGATGCGGCAACACTCATTGACTACATCCCCCATTTGATACCGTCAGGTTAATCGGGAATGGTTAACCAGGTCTTGCTGCCCGGTCTGACGCGGAATCTCCAGCCCTGAAACCTATTCCGCGAGCTGGACGTTGACCGCCTGAGGGCCTTTGCCGCGCCGGTCGGGTTCCGTTTCGAAGGTGACCTTGGCTCCCTCATCCAGAGCCGGCAAACCCGACGCCTCCAGCGCGGTAATGTGGACAAATACGTCCTTGCCCCCGTCATCGGGCGTAATGAACCCAAAGCCGCGAGAATGGTTGAAGAATTTGACCGTGCCAGTTTGGCTCATCGGGATACCTCCTTTTCCCCGCCGAAACAGGGTGTTCCCCGTCGATACTGGGTACCGCCTCCGCCATGCGGATGGGCGGTGAAAGGCAGTCAATTCAGAAAACGGGAAAAAACTTGTGCGCCAGGGCCTGCCCCGTAGCGGCAGTATTCTCCAAGGGTCCGATAGTCTGCCATCTTGCCGCTTCACTGTATTAGGGCCGGGGGGGGCGAGGCAAGCGCGGATTTCCACGTTGCCCGGGCGGGGAGGCAATGGGCTGCTTGATATTCGTTCGCCCAGATGCGAGTGCTGGGCATAGAGCCCGCCAGCAATCAGAAAGCCCGTTTCCATGCCCAGTCTGAAAGCCGCGATGCTGCCGGTTACGCCTCTGCAGCAGAATTGCACCTTGATGTATGACGAAGACTCGATGGTCGGGGCCGTGTTCGATCCCGGCGGCGACGTGGCGCGCATTCTCGAGGCTGTTGGCGGGATCGGCTACAAGGTGGAGAAAATCCTGTTGACGCACGGACATATCGACCATGCCGGCGGCGCGGCGGAACTGAAGGAAAAACTCGGCGTGCCGATTGAAGGCCCTCATGAGGCAGACAGGTTTTTGCTCGATACTCTAGAGGAGACGGGCGCCGAATATGGCATTTCGGGCTCACGTAATGTAACGCCGGACCGCTGGCTCGAAGAAGGCGAGTGCGTCACCTTCGGCCCCTTTAGTTTCGATGTGAAACATTGCCCCGGCCATGCGCCGGGTCATGTCGTGTTTATTCACGAAGAGCTGCGTATTTCACAGGTGGGAGATGTCTTGTTTAAAGGATCGATCGGGCGCACCGACTTCCCCTATGGCGACCATGACGCGCTGATTGACGCAATAAAGACCAAACTGCTGCCGCTCGGGGACGATATGTCCTTTATTTGCGGCCATGGACCCCCCTCAACCATTGGCGAAGAGCGGCAGACGAACCCCTTTATCCAGTGATCCGCCTGCCGCCATTTTCGCCTTGGGAGGAGAAAACTCTCAGATGTTACCTGCAGAGCCGGCGCGGTCCGTAATAGGGCTGGAAGGTGCCGCTCCTCGAGTCAAACGAGATATATTTCTGCGAGCAATAGCCATACCAGGCCGGTGTCCATGGCGCGGGTGCGTATCTGTATGCGGGCGGCGCCACATAAGTTACCGGCGGGGCGTAATAAGTAGGTGGCGGCGGCGCGTAATAGGTGGGCCCGGGTCCGTAATTATAGTAACTCCGGCGCTGAGAATGGGTAATAATCGCGGCGGCGCCGAGGCCAAGGATCGCGCCGAGTGCCAGATTACGGCCGTGGCGCGCTTCGGCCGGTGTCGCCAGCGTCAGCGCTCCAACGGAAAGTGCGGCGGCAACGGCAATTCCCTTGAGAATCGTATTAGACATGGGGTTCTCTCTCCTTTAGCGGTTCCGGACGGCCTTGGTTCATCCCCTGCCGGGCCCGGTCCGCATCGTAGATATAAGAACAATACCAGATGATAGTTGAACGCAGGATGAACAAGACTTCCGTCGCATCTTTTTTCTCATTTATCGGATTTTTCGCGGTTACGCCGCCGTCACAAGGACGGTGACGAGATAAACCACCGTTGCGCTAACGCTTGCGGCAAAGGAGAGGGTGCGCGCCGCCCGGACTCTGTCCACACGGCGCGCAATAATATTTGTGTTAGACCTAGAAACATTCCTCGAAGACGCAGGAGAATTCGGACCGTATGCCGTATGAACGGGCCGTAAATCCGCCCCGGCCCAGCTGCGTCACCCGCACCCGCGCCGTGCCGCTGCCGATCAGGCCGAGCCGGCGCGCGCCGCCCCGGCTGACGTCGATGATACGCCCGCCGACAAAGGGGCCGCGATCATTGATGCGCAGACGCACGATGCGTCCGTTACCCAGGTTTTTGACCTCGACCATGGTGCCGAAGGGCAGCGTGCGATGGGCGGCCGTCAGGCCGTCCGGGTTATAGGCCTCGCCATTCGCGGTGACCGTGCCCATCTTGTACCAGGACGCAATGCCGGTCTGCACCTTTGCCAGTGCGGCGGATGTGCCCGCGGCAACGGCGGCGGCCAGGCCGAGAGTCGTCAATGCTGTACGCACGAATTTCATGCGGGTGTTCTCCTTGCTGTTTTTTGGGAAGCCGCCCCGGGGAGGAAGAGGTGGAGCGGCTGAGCGAGCGCATCACGCGGCCCGCCAATCGCACGTCATATGCCGTGATTCGCACAGCATTTTGTGCGGCGCATCAATTTACGCTGCATTGCGGCAAAATGGTGATTCCGGGAAGGAGATTTTGTGATTTTTTTTGCGGGAGGTTATTTTCGCCCGCGGCTGTTTGGTTTTTCTCGCTCACGGCTATTCCGTCCTTCGGACGGGCCTGCGCGGGCGCGCCCTGACCGGGCGGCGCACGGTTGCGCTTGCCTCGCTGCGCTCGGTTTTTAGGCCGTGCAATATTGCACAATCAACCGAGGCGTAGCCGAGGCAAGGCCGAACGGCCGCCGCGCCTTATGGCGCGCGCCCGCGCAGGCCCGTCCGAAGGACGGAATAGCCGTGAGCGAAAATAACCCTCGCTCACGCAGCACTGGCCTCGGCCGCCCATAATGCTAAAGTCGCAGACACCGCCGGGGTGAGTCGGCGGATTCGGGACGCGGACAAAAGGAGACGAGCGATGGACATCACCAGCCTTCTGGTTCAGCTGATTGCCGGCGCGGTCGGCGGCAATATTGCCGGCATGGCGCTGAAGAAATACTCGCTTGGGACACTCGGCAACTCGATTGC
>QIGN01000177.1 GCA_003228955.1 Hyphomicrobiales bacterium | reverse complement strand
GATTCCGAGGCGCGGGTTCCAGGTTTTCTCCGCCAGCGCCGCCCCGCCGGGGATTGAAATTTCAACCTCAATATCCGGAGCGGCCCCGCGCGCCCGCGCGACCGCCTCAACCGTCTCTGTCATCATTTTGCGCGGCACCGGATTGATCGCGGGTTCGCCCGGCTCCACCGGCAGGCCCGGTTTTGTCACGGTTCCCACGCCCTCGCCCGCCTTGAAAATCACGCCAGCGCCTTGCATCCCGTGACGCACGGTCGAGATCACCAGCGCGCCGTGGGTCACGTCCGGATCGTCGCCCGCATCCTTTACAATGCCGGCCCGCGCCCAGCCCTCGCCCTTCTCTTCCAGCGCCAGGGCGAACGCGGGCGTTTCTCCCCTGGGCAGGGTGATCTCAACCGGGTCGGGAAAAGCGCCGTCAAGCAACGCTGTCAGCGCGGCGCGGGTCGCGGCGGTGGCGCAGGCGCCCGTCGTCCATCCGCGTCTGAGTGCGGACGTATTCTGGCTGGTTGTGGCGGCCATGATCGGACTCTATACACCTAGGTCATGAGCAATGAGAAAAAATCCGGTTCCGGCAAGAATGCCGGCGCGAAGGGTTTTGCCGCGCTCGATGGCGCGGCCTTTCCCGAATTCGCGCGCGGAACGGTGTGGCTTGTCGGCGCGGGACCCGGCGCGCCGGGCCTGCTTTCGCTGCTTGGCTATCATGCGCTGTGCCACGCGGACGTCATTGTCTATGACGCGCTGGTGAATGACACCATCCTCGCGTGGGCGCGCGGCGACGCGAAAATAGAATTTGCTGGCAAACGCGGGGGCAAGCCCTCGGCCAGGCAGCAGGACATCTCCTTGCGGCTGGCGGAACTGGCGAAAGAAGACAAGCGCGTGCTGCGGCTGAAGGGCGGCGACCCGCTCACTTTCGGGCGCGGCGGCGAGGAATGCCAGGTTCTCGCGGGCGAGGGCATACCTTTTCGCATCGTGCCGGGCATCACCGCGGGCGCGGGCGCGCTGGCCTATGCGGGCATCCCCGCCACCCACCGCGACACCAATCAATCGGTGCTGTTCCTCACAGGGCATGACTCGACCGGCGATGTTCCATCGGGCATAGACTGGAGGCAAGTCACCAGCGCCTCGCCCGTCATCGTCATGTATATGGCGGTGCGCAACCTGCCGAAAATCGCTGAACGGATGCAGGGCTTCGGCCGCGACCCGGACGAGCCGGTGGCCATCATTTCCAATGCCACCCTGCCGGTGCAGTCCGTCTACACAACGACGCTCGCCGAAGCGCGCGGCAACCCGGACATTGTGAAGCTGCCGACACCCGCGCTCATTGTCATCGGCAAGGTTGTCGATTTTCGCGAAACCCTCGACTGGTATGCAGGCGCGCTGCGGGAGAACGCCCTTGGCTGACCCGCGCGGGCTTGTCATCGCGGCGCCGGCGTCGGGCGCGGGCAAAACGCTCGTCACTCTGGGGCTGCTGCGCGCACTGTCGAGACAGGGAAAAAGCATAGCCTCCGCGAAGGCCGGACCGGATTATATCGACCCGCGATTTCATGAGGCGGCGAGCGGGCGCGCCTGTTTCAATCTCGACGGCTGGGCCATGCGCGAGGACTGTCTTGGCGCACTTGCCCGGCAATGCGCGGAGAAAAGCGAACTTATGCTCGTTGAAGGCGTCATGGGCCTGTTCGACGGGGCAACCGGCGGCGGCGGGTCCACCGCCGATCTGGCGAATGCGCTTGGTCTTCCGGTCGTCCTTGTGGTCGACGCCCGGCGTCAGGGCCGTTCGGCGGCGGCGCTGGTCAAGGGCTTTGCGGAATTCGAAGAAAATTGCGGCATCGCGGGTGTGATTTTCAACCGCGTGGCCAGCTCCAGCCATACCGCCATTTTGAGCGAAGCCGTGCAGGCGCTCGATATTCCGGTGCTCGGGGCGGTGCCAGAGGACAGGAAAATCGCCGTCCCCTCACGCCATCTGGGTCTGGTTCAGGCGAGCGAACATGACGCTCTGGACGGTTTTCTCAACCGGGCGGCGGACCTGATTGAGGGCGCGGTCGACCTGGAGGCTGTCGGCCGCATGGCCAGACCGTTCGCACCGGCGGTGGCGGTCAATACCCTGCCGCCGCTCGGGCAGCGCATTGCCGTTGCGCGCGACACGGCGTTCGGGTTTTCCTACCCGCATCTGCTCACCGCCTGGCGCGATGCCGGAGCCGATATCATGCCCTTTTCCCCGCTTGGCGATGAAGCTCCGGACAAGGCGGCGGACGCCATATACCTCCCCGGCGGCTATCCTGAACTCCATGCCGGAAAACTGGCGGCGAACCGCGCCTTCATGGAAGGGCTGAAGGCGGCGGCGGCGCGCGGCGCGCTCATCTATGGCGAGTGCGGCGGGTTCATGACGCTTGGGCAATATCTCATCGACGCCGAAGGCGTCCGCCACGCGATGGCGGACCTCCTCCCGCTGGGAACGAGCTTCGCGGAGCGCGGCCTGAAGCTCGGCTACAGACGGCTGAGCCATAGGAGCGCGCTCCCGTGGCCGGAAAAATTGCGCGGCCATGAATTTCACTATTCGACGCTTCACTGGCAAGGTGAGGCCGACCCGCTGTTCGAAGCGGAAGACTCAAGAGGCGCAAAACTCGGGGCAATCGGATTGAGGCGCGAAAACGTGATGGGGTCCTACGCCCACGTCATCGATATGGAAGGTGGTCCATGAGTGCGGCGCTGATGATACAGGGCACCGGCTCCGACGTCGGCAAATCGCTGATTGTCGCGGGGCTGGCGCGCGCCTTTACCGCGCGCGGGCTCACCGTGCGCCCCTTCAAGCCGCAGAACATGTCGAACAATGCGGCCGTGACGGAAGACGGCGGCGAAATCGGGCGCGCCCAGGCATTGCAGGCGCGGGCCTGCAAAACAGCGCCGACAACCCATATGAACCCGGTTCTGCTGAAGCCAGAAACGGACACCGGCGCGCAGGTGATCGTGCGCGGCAGGCGCCTCGCCACCATGCAAGCGCGTGAATGGATGGAAAAGCGCATGGATTTCATGCCGGCGGTGCTTTCGAGCTTCGCTGAACTGAACGCGGAAGCCGGTCTGGTGCTCATCGAGGGCGCGGGCAGCCCGGCGGAAATAAATCTGCGCGAGGGCGACATCGCCAATATGGGCTTCGCCCATGCGGCGGACGTGCCCGTGGCGCTTCTGGGCGACATTCACCGGGGCGGCGTCATCGCCAGCATCGTGGGTACGCTCGAGGTTATATCGTCGCGGGACGCAGGGCGGATCGCGGCCTTTATGGTGAACAATTTCCATGGCGACACAAAGCTGTTCGAGGACGGGGTGCGCATGATCGAGGCGCGCACGGCGCGCCCTTGCGCCGGTGTCATCCCGCATTTCGCCGACGCTTCAAAGCTGCCGGCGGAAGATGCGGTTGCGCTGGACCGCGTCCGGTCCGAAACCGGCGGTCCGGTCAGGATTGCCGTGCCCCGGCTTTCGCGCATCGCCAATTTCGACGATCTCGATCCCCTGGCTCAAACCCCCGGTGTCAGCGTGGACATCGTCCAGCCCGGACATCCCCTGCCCGCCGACGCCGATCTCATTTTGCTGCCGGGCACGAAATCCACCATTGGCGATCTTGCTTTTGTGCGCAAGCAGGGCTGGGACATCGATATTCTCGCCGCGGCGCGGCGCGGGTCACGCGTGCTGGGCCTGTGCGGCGGCTATCAGATGCTCGGGCGCATGGTGCATGACCCGGATGGGCTGGAAGGCCCGCCCGGCAGCGCCCCGGGGCTCGGGCTGCTGGACATCGAAACAGTGCTCACCGGCGACAAGGCGCTGAAGACCGTGAAAGCGAAGCATGTCCCAAGCGGCGAAACCATCTCGGGCTATGAGATTCATCTGGGCCAGAGCGAAGGCCCCGACTGCTCCCGGCCGTTCGCGGATATCTCGGGCCGCAAGGACGGAGCCATCTCCGCAAATGGCCTCATTGAAGGCACCTATCTGCATGGCATTTTTTCCTCCGATGGATTCCGCCGCGCCTATGTGGCTGGACTGGGCGGGAGCGGGAAGGACGATTTCGCCTATGACGCCACGATAGAAACCACGCTAGACGCGCTGGGCGCCCATCTGGAGGCCCATGCCAATCTCGATCTGCTGCTCGAAATCGCCCGCTCCCGCGACGGGTCAGCGCAAGCCCGCGAGGCGGTGTGATGGGGCGGGACGGCCAGTTCGACGACGCCTTCCGCGACCAGCTCGAACAGTTGTTCAGATGGCGGCGCGATGTCCGCCGGTTCAAAAGCGATCCCGTCGACCCGGCCCTGTTGCGTCATCTTCTTGAACTCGCCGATCTGGCGCCTTCGGTGGGCCTGAGCCAGCCCTGGCGGTTCGTCGAGGTCGAGGATGAAGCCGCGCGCAAGAGTATCCTCGCCTCCTTTGAGCGCTGTAACGCCCGGGCGCTTGAAGGTTATGACGGGGACGACAGGGCGCTTTATGCCCGCCTCAAGCTGGAAGGCCTGCGCGACGCGCCGGTCCAGTTCGCGGTCTTTTCGGACGAGGAAACCGTCAAGGGCAGGGGCGTGGGGCGTCAGACCATGCCCGAGACCCTGCGCTATTCGGTGGTGGCGGCGGTGTACACTTTCTGGCTCGCCGCGCGCGCCGCGGGTCTGGGCGTGGGGTGGGTTTCCATCCTTGAGCCAAAGGAACTTTGCACAGCCCTTTCCACGCCGGACGCCTGGACCCTGGTGGCGTATCTGTGCGTCGGTTACCCGGTTGAGGAACATCTCGATCCCGAGCTGGAGCGGGCGGGGTGGGAAGTCCGCAAATGAATTTCGACCCCGCGGCGTTCCTGCTGGCCGCCAGTTCGCTGCCCGTCGCCGGGATCGCGCTCCTCATCGACCGCCTGTTTGGCTATCCAAACGGCCCGCAGGCGTGGATCGGGCATCCGGTGCAATGGTTCGGCGCGTTGATTTCAATGCTGGACCGGCGGTTGAATAGCGGCGGCGCCCGCAAGGCGCGCGGGGTTCTCGCCCTGCTCATTGTCGTTTCCGCCACGATTCTGGTGACCGTTCCGATGACCGCGGCGCTGCGCGGTTATGAGTTCGGCTGGCTTGCCGAAGCGCTGCTGGCCGGCACATTGCTGTCGCAGAAATCGCTGGAAGATCATGTGCGCGCGGTGGCGGAGGCTCTGCGCCAGGACCTAACGGCGGCGCGCGGGGCCGTCGGCCAGATTATCGGACGCGACACCGGGGCGCTGGATGAAAGCGGGGTCGCCAAGGGCGCGCTCGAGAGTTTAGCCGAGAATATGTCCGATGGCGTGATCGCCCCGCTGTTCTGGCTGCTCCTCGCCGGACTTCCCGGCGCGGCCCTCTATAAAGCCATCAACACCGCCGACAGCATGATCGGATACAAGTCCGAGTCCTACCGCGCTTTTGGCTGGGCGTCGGCGCGGGCCGACGATCTCGTCAATCTGGTCCCCGCGCGGGCGACCGGCTGGCTGATCGCGCTCGCCGCAGCCCTGTTTTCAGGCCCCTCGGCGCGCGGCGCGCTGGACGCCATGGCGCGCGATGCACGGGCGCACGCCTCCCCCAATGCGGGCTGGCCCGAAGCGGCGATGGCGGGCGCGCTTCGTATTCGCCTCGGCGGCCCGCGAAGTTACAAGAAGGTCAGGAGCGAACTTCCGTGGATGGGAGACGGCCGGGAGAATCTCACCCGCGAGGATATCGGCGATGGGCTGAGGCTCTATAATACGGGGCTCAATATCACGACCGTGCTCGTCGTTCTGGCCTGCATTTTCATCTGGCTGGCTTGAGCACCATCGGCAGTCCGGCCGCTATCAGCACAACCTCGTCGGCCTGCCTCGCGACACGCTGATTGGCTTTGCCCGCGACATCGCGGAAGCGGCGCGCAAGGGCATTTCCGGGCACGATGCCCAGACCGACTTCGTTGGAGACAAGCACGATTTTGCCGGGCGCATCGCCGAGCGCGCCGATCAGTTCATCAACCGCCCGCCCGGCGTCCCGCTCCGCCAGCAACACATTGGTCAGCCACAATGTCAGGCAATCGATGAGAATGAAATTGTCCCGCGACGCCTCCTTGCTCAGTGCGCCGGGGAGGTCGAGCACCGTCCCCACCGTTTTCCACT
This sequence comes from Hyphomicrobiales bacterium, assembly GCA_003228955.1. Classification (GTDB taxonomy): domain Bacteria; phylum Pseudomonadota; class Alphaproteobacteria; order Rhizobiales; family Methyloligellaceae; genus UBA2767. The sequence continues at coordinate 2,201 of QIGN01000177.1, read as the reverse complement.
CCTCGCCGCGCCTCAGCCGGTGGGCATTGATGCGCTCGGCCATTTCCTCGTCATGGGCCTGCGCGGTGGCGATATAAACCCGCTCGCCCGTCCACCCCTCGGCGAGCGATTCCGCATAGGCGCTCTTGCCCGAGCGCGCACCGCCAAGAATTAGAATTTTCATGCTCTTATCTTTCATCGCCCGCCCCTCCCTCACGCCGCCGCCGCGAAAACCAGCAGGGCGGCGGTTTCGGCAGCTTGCGCGCCCGCGCCCAGCACATCGCCGGTGTAACCGCCGATCCTGGCTTTGGCGCGCATGGCGACATATCCCGCCGCGCCCGCCGCCGCCGCGAAAGCCATGATCGCGGTAACCGGCGGCATCTGCACGCCGACGAGGACCAGCGCCAGTAACAATGCCGCCAGCCCCGCGCGGCGCGGCGGATGGGCCACGATCGCGCCAAAACCCTCCGGGCGGGCCGGGGCGAGAAACACCAGCAGCGCGACAATCGCGAGGCGGCCCAGAAGCGCCGCGCAGATCAAACCGGCAAGAACATTATGCACGGCAAGGCCTGCGGCGCCGCCCCAGCGCAACCCCAGAACGAGGATCAGCGCAATGACGCCGTAAGCGCCGATCCGGCTGTCGCGCATGATCGCCAGCGTCGTGTCCTTTTCGCGCCCGCCGCCCAGCCCGTCGGCGAAATCCGCCAGGCCGTCTTCATGCAGGGCGCCCGTAATGAGGACCTGTGCCGCAATCGCCAGTCCCGCCGCGAGCGGCGTCCCGAGCCCCGCGAACTGGGCGGCAAACCATACAAGCGCACTTAAGGCCCCCACCACGGCGCCAACCAGCGGATAGGCCCAGACACTGCGCGGCTGCATCGCCATATGCGCCTCGCGCCCGGGCAGGGGCAGCCGCGTGAGAACGCCAAAGGCGCGCAGTATGTCGTCGAGAAGCGCGCGCAAGGCCGTCACTCCCGATCATCGATGCCGGCATCGGCGAATGTCGCCATGCCGTTATGGACCGCGACCGCGCCGCGCAGGATGCCCAAAGCGATCCCGGCGCCCGTGCCTTCGCCAAGCCGCATGCCCAGATCGGCGACCGGTTCCTTGCCAAGCGCCGCGAGAAGGCGGCCATGGGCGGGCTCCGCCGACAGATGACCGCCAAGGCAGTGATCGAGCGCCCCGGCTCTTGCCTTCTCCAGAACGAGCGCGGCGGCGCAGCATACATAGCCGTCGAGCAGCACGGGGATGGACCGCGCCCGCGCTTCGAGAATCGCGCCGCATATAGCTGCGAGTTCGCGCCCGCCGAGCCTGCGCAGCGCCTCAAAGGGGTTTGCGCAGTGTATCCCATGCAAGGCAATCGCCCGGCCCACGGCTTCGGCCTTGCGCGCGACGCCCGGCGCATCGAGTCCGGTGCCCGGTCCGGTCCAGTCCTCAGGCTTTCCCCCGAGCAGGGCGCAGCAAAGCGCGGCCGCAGAGGTAGTGTTGCCAATACCCATTTCACCCAGCAGAAGAATATTCCGCCCCGGTTTGACCGCGTGCGCGCCGCGCGCAATGGCGTCACGGCATTCATCCGCGCTCATGGCGGCTTTTTGCGTCATGTCGGCGGTGGGCCTGTCGAGATCGAGGGGGACAATGGTGAGCTCCGCCCCGTAGGCCTCGCAGAGCCGGCAGATGGCCGCGCCGCCATTCTTGAAATTCTCGACCATCTGCGCGGTGACGCTTGCCGGATAGGGCGAAACCCCCTGCGCGATGACCCCGTGATTGCCGGCGAAAACCAGTGCCTCGACGCTTTCAAGCCGGGGCCTCTCGCGGCCCTGCCATCCGGCCAGCCAGCAGGCGAGGTCTTCCAGCCGGCCCAGTGCGCCGGGCGGTTTGGTGAGGGATTTCTGGCGCGCGCGCGCCGCCGTGTATGCCTCCTCGTCCGGGCCGGGCAGCGCTTCGAGCCGACGGAAGTATTCGTCCGCCCAATGCGCCTCAATATGTGCTGGTGCATCGTTCATCCTGGGACCCTAGACCGTTTCTGTTTCTAACAGAAACGGTAAGGCCGCGACCGCGGCCCGGCGCTTGCGCAGACCCGCGCGAAGCGCGGATATGTCGTGAGCGAAAAAATCCAGACCGGCTCCGTGTGTGACCGAACCGGTCTAGGAAGGTGCAAATTCACCCTGCGCCAGAGTAGCAAAGACGCCGCCCGCCCGCTCGATTTCCTCAAGCGTCACATCGAG
>QIGN01000059.1 GCA_003228955.1 Hyphomicrobiales bacterium | reverse complement strand
ACGGTGTGTATCTCCATCTCAACGAGGGGGGCAGATTTTCCGCGCGCAAGCTCCCCATCGATTTTGGCCCCGGCGAAGTGCCGTTTACGGTAGCGGTCGCGGACATCGACGGGGACGGGGATGGCGATCTGTATGTCAGCGTCTTCGTCTCGTTTGCCGAATTCAGGAGCGCGGTGTTCAACGATCCCGAGCACGCGAAGAAGAACCGGCTGCTGCGCAACAATGGCGATCTCACCTTCACGGACATTACCGAAAGTTCCGGCACCGCGTCGAAGCAGAACACCTTCACGTCCGCCTTCGCCGATCTCGATGGCGACGCAGCCCCCGACCTGATCGTGTCGCAGAATACCGGCGAGGTGGAAATCTTCCGCAATCTGGGCGGCGGGCGCTTCGAGCCAAAGCCGACCAATACGGGTTATGGCTTCTGGATGGGGCTTGCAATCGGAGACGTGGACGGCGACGGCGACCAGGATCTGTTCTTCTCCAATCTGGGGGTGTCGATCCCCGCTTTCCTGACAACCGGAGATTTGAGAGAAGATCAGCGCCACGCACCCGAATGGCTGTTGCTGCGCAATGACGGCGGCTTCAAATTCACCGATGTGACGGCGCAATACGGCCTCACCGGTTATGGCTTTGCCTGGGGCGCGGTGTTCGAGGATCTGAATCTCGACGGGCGGCTCGATCTCGCCGTGGCGCAGAATTACATCAAATGGCCGCCGCACAAGATCCTGCCACTCGGCTCCAAGGCGTTCGTGCAGCAGGCGGGTGACGGCGAGCCGGGCTTCTATCAGGCCGACGCATTCGGGCTCGACAACCGTTATTTCGCCCAGTCGCCGCTCATCGCCGATCTCAACTCCGACGGGCGGCCGGATTTTCTGTGGCTCAATATGGACGGCCCCCTGCGCGCCTTTCTCAACACTTCGAAGAATAATTTTCTCACCGTAGCCATCCCCGATACGCTTGCCTTTCTTGGAGCCAGCGTGGTGGTGGAAACGCAAAGCGGCGCGGCAATGACGCGCCAGGTCACGGGTTCCCTCGGTTTCCTGACCGACCAGACGCCAAGTGTGTTTTTCGGGCTGGGGAGGGCTGAAAAAGTCACCCGCGTGCGGATCAAAACCGCCTATGGCAAGACATTCGTGGCGGACGCGCCGCCGGTCAACGCCACGCTGCAAATCAGCGATTTCACGCCGGTACCGTAGCGCCAGCAGTGCCAGGCCGCCATCCGCGCGCTGCAAAAACAGAAGGGCCTGAAGGCGGACGGCTTCCCGACGCCGAAGATACTGGAATTGCCGCGGGCGGCGGATTGAACCATTGCCCGAATTGTCCATTCTCCCACCCAAGGCGGACGTATCAACTGCTGCTGCTTTACGTCGGTTAGGTGCCGATACCGGAAGTCCCATGCACGCCTTCGTCGCATAGTTTTCCGGGTTGTGCTGCTCGTAACTCTCGACTCATCACGCTCAAATAATTCAAAACGCCGAGCAAGAGTGACGGGCTTGGAAAAAATCGCATTCCCGGCAATATTGTGCCCGGGTACCGGACTGGACGACTACCGGACCAGCGGATCGCCGCCAGTGTCAATTCGGGCGCGCGCTTTCGCTGGACCCGAGTCGACGTAAGTGTATTCGACCTTCCTGAAGTCGCCGTATAACAGGTTTAAATACGCCTCGGGCTGGTTCGGGCAGGCAAAAACTCCGTCGAGAAACGGAAGCGTCGAAGTCGGCAGGATGATTTTCCGCGGCACGCCATAACCACCACTTTCAGTGGCCGGCATGGCGCCCTTGTGGCTCCGCCTTTCGAGCACTCTTTCACCGTGGCTGACCGCCTGCCGGTAAATTGCTATGTCGGTCCGGATTTCGCCACGAAAGCGGTTTCGTTCCCACCGGAAGGGCCAGGGTTGTGGCGGATCGAATGAGATCGAGATGAAACCTTTCTTCTCGAATGGATCGACATAGTAACCATCGCGCGCGCCACGCTCAGTGAGCCCGGCGGCCAGCCGGTCCCAGGTCATTGCGCCGTCAAGCAGAATCGATATGTCGACATCGTCCTCCCAATCAAGCAACGCTCCCTTCTCCCGCACGGCCCCGAGGAGGGTGCCTCCCTCCAGCCAGTGCACAACCCTCATTTCGCGAAGAGCAGCGGCGATAAAGTGGCTGAGGTCCTTCATGTGCTGGCGGCAACACGGCGCGGTGTTGAGGCCAAGACGGTTGACGTAGAGATTGAACGGGCAGGGAGACGTGCCTTTCCCGCAACCACTCCAGCTGGCAGCGCCGTTCGACAGCACCAGCTCGCGGATGCCATGGCGGCGCCGGAATGCGGCAAGATTACCCTTCGCCTGGGTCTCCAGGACCGATTGGTCGCGATCGTTCAGGGGGTATAGCCGACGCCGCCGGTCAGCCCAACGCTGGCGAAGGACCCGCGCCAGTTCGATTGCCATGGCGATTCCCAGGACCGCCTGGAGCTTGATGTTCGGTATGGCCAGGCCGGCGACAAGGGCCGGGCCGAGCAGCCACAGTCCGGCGGTATCACCATGCCTGGCCAGGAATTCGATGTGCCGGGAGGCCGGCCGGAAGGCGATTGCAGGGGCGGCGATGATGTAAAACAAAATGGCGATAAAACCCGCCGAGATGACCAGGGCGGGCGTGTCGATGCCATGGATACCATTGGGCGACAGCGAGACCAGCGCGACTGTAAGGGCAGCCAGCCCCCCTGTCGCCAGGCATGCAGGCAAGCTGGGCATATGCCAGTTGCGCGGGTATCTCAGGAGGCGGACGAAGGACAGATAAGTCGCTATATAAAGGGCAGAGGCGGTCAGGGCGGCAATCACCTGAATGGTTGGTGATACCTCAATGCCGGTCATAGACTTTGTATCTCGTCCTGTTCCATATCCGGTTTGACCATCATCGCCGCGCTGCGAATATCCTGCGCGATCACAATGCGCGGCAGGACCTCGTCATTGGCGCGCTCGATGTCAGCGGCAAAATCAATCTCGATCCAGGGTATGCCGGTGATGTCCTCGAATGCGAAAGTGCCGCGCGGCGAGGTCAGCAGAACATCGCGGATCGTCTCTTCGTAAGGCTCATTGCGGCGGCCCTGGGCCAAATAGAGCCCGGTCTGAGTGATGATCCTCCGGGCCACTTCGGCTGACAGCTTGAAAAAGCCCACCGATTCCGCGCAGAAATCGAATTCCGCGCTCAACCATTTGCGGAACTCGATAATCTTGCCATCCCGGACACAGACTTTGACAGGCTCATCGCCCGGATCGAAATCGCGATCAATCAGAAGGCAAGTCTGATGGCTTGAGGTGATGATACGCTCAATCAGTTCTTCGCCGTAAAGGACGTCTGCGTCCATCAGGAGGACCGGGCCCGCGCAGCATAATTCATCGCGCAGAGTCCACAGGGTGACAATGTTGCCCTCTTCAAAATCCTTGTTGTACACGGTTCGCACAAAATCCCGTGCCCCGAGGGCAGCGATCTCACGCTCGATTTCCTGGTGGTGATATCCAACCCCGAGCACCAACTCGTTTATGCCGTGTCGCCTGAGGATTTCGATATGGTATTGCAGCAAGGATTTGCCGTCGAAACGCAATAAAATCTTCGGTGGATATTTTGTTACCGAATATCCGAGCCGGGCACCGACCCCGGCAGCCAACATAACAACCTTCATACGCACACCCCCATAGCAAGCAACCGCCACGGCGATAATGAGCCCGGCGCAATTTGAGCTGCTATGCAGCGCGGCGCACATGCCTATCTCGACAGGTCAGGAAGCAATTTTTCGAAAAGTAACAGCACTCTAGTCGATCACGCCTCATTTGGCTAATGGCCGGGCAACAGGGTGAGGCAAAGCGGCGCCTTAGCGTCTACTATTCCAAGGGTGGCTCTGGACAATTTCCGGTTCGTGTCAGGAAGGGCCGATTCAGCAAGGCATCCAGACCGGCAGCTCCTGAGCGCATAGCAGCCGAACCAGCCATCCAATGGCAGTTTACCCCTGGCAGCAGCCGTTCATGGGCAGGGCTTCAACCGGCGGAAAAGTGCCAGGAGCGGAAATCACGGCCCGCAATCCCGTCCATGCGCGAGGGCTGCCCAGCACGAACCGTTAAGTCTATTTCCTTGTCCATTCAGTGCGGACTAGCCAGCCTTTGCGAAAATAGTATAAAAAAATGTGACGTACTGTCCTATTTTATATACAGCAGAGTTTTGGTTTCAATTGATCCAAAGCGTCACTAAGACACTTCTGAGAACGGCGGCAATTCCGGCATGAGTGAGATAGAGCGCACCGCGACAAATACGGCCATACAAAAGGCCATTGCAATTCTCGAAACGATTGCAAACGACACCCGCGCCCTCTCTCTGCCTGACATCGCCGAACAGCTTTCTCTGCCGCGCCAGACGATCTATCGTGTGGTCAAGCAGCTTGAGGATATTGGGCTCGTCATACGAGACCCGAGCCGCGAGCGTTACTGCATTGGTCAGCGCCTAAATCATCTCGCTCTCGCGTCTATTTCAAATTCATACCAAAACAAGGCGAGCCACGCCGTTTTGCAGCAGTTGGTCGATGAGGTGGGCGAGACATGCAATGTAGGCATGCTCGACGGCAACGAAGTAATCTATATAGATCGTGTCGAATGTGACTGGCCCCTTCGTGTTCAGCTCAAAGCGGGAAGCAGGGTTCCCATCTACTGCACGGCAATTGGCAAACTCCTGCTTGCCAATCTGGGGGCTGAGGACCGCCAGCATGTTCTCTCCGTCAGCAAGATGAAAAGATTCACGGAAAATACAATTACCTCGCCCGAAGAGCTTGAAGCGAACCTGGAGGAGATTCGGCTCCTGGGATATTCCATAAACAACCAGGAGGATTCCGTCGGGCTGATCGCCATGGCGGTGCCGATCCGCAACGCCCATGACCAGATTGTGGCCGGACTTGCCGTTCACGCCCCCGAGGCGCGACTTTCCATCCCTGCGACAAGGCGGCTGTTGCCCAGATTTCAGGAAGCGGCGGCCAAAATTGGGTCCACCTTGTTTGGTTGAAGCTGCGGAATTTGCACCGCAGCCGCCACCCTGTCGGGAGTCCGGCGGTCCGTGTGTAAAGAAAATCGTTACATCACGTCACGGAAAATGCTAGTATTGGAGCCTATCGCGCCAGAAGTCATGCGTCGTCAAGAACGCGGGCGGGATTGAAGTTGCGAAACACCAAGAATGCGGAGCGAGTTCCAAGCCGCATCCACAGGGAGGAAATTTCATGATACGCCTCGTAACAGGCCTTGTTTTTGCTGCGGTTCTGGCGCTTTTCAGCACCACCTCTACGCCGCCTGCGCTTGCGCAGGAGACGATCAATTTTGGCGTCCAGCCGGCGACCATGCCCATTTATATCGCCAGGGCGAAGGGTCTTCTCGATCCGATCGAAAAAAAGCACAATGTGAAAATCGTCTTCAGGAGCTTCTCCTATGGCGCACCTGAAAATCAGGCGATGGCCGCGGGAGAATTACAGATTGCCTCGGCCGGCATGGGGCCGGCGATTGTCGCCTCGGCAAGATTGCCCGCCAAGCTGCTGGCGATTACGATCCTGGAACAGACCGCGATCCTCGTGCCCAAGGGTTCAGACGTAAAGTCCGTTGCCCAGCTTAAAGGCAAGAAGATCGCCTACCCGGGCAAGGGGTCTCAACAATATCCGCTGCTGGTCAAGGCGCTGGCCGATGCCGGACTTAAAGTGTCCGATGTTCAGCTGTTCAAGACCAAGGGCTCGGATGTTCCAACCCTGCTCGCCAACAAGAGCGTTGACGCTGGCATCACCTGGGACCCGCACGTCTCCAATGCCCTGGCCGCCGGCCATTCGGTAGTTCTGATCAAGGCGGAAAAAATACTGCCCATCAAGGCCGGTCACTATATTGGCAACGGCGTCTATGCCCGCAATGACTTTATAGAGAAGCGCCCCGAGCTGGTTCAGGATCTGATCACCGCCATCGTCAAATCGATCGACCTTATCCTGGCGGACAAGGACGCGGCGGTGAAAATGTGGGCCGACCAGATTGGCTTCCCGGAAAAGGTCATCGATTTTGCGCTGACGGAAGGTATTTCGGTCTACAATCGTGATGTCGTGCCCGAGGCCTCGACCATCAACGCCTATACCAAGTTCCTGAAGGAAGCTGGTATTCTGAAGGCGGACGACAATCCTCAGTTCGACCCGAGCTTCGCCCAAAAAGCCTTGAAGATGGCGAAATAGGGAAAAGGATTGCATTGTCGATTGCCGCGCCGTTCGTATCACATGCGGATGGCGCGGCCCTTCGGGCCGGACATTGATCGTGGCGGGAAATTGGGATGACACTGATCCGGTTGGTACTTCCCTACCTGTACGCCGCCGTGGCGATCGTGGCCGTGTGGCAGGCGACGGTAACGCTTACCAATGCGCATGTCGCCATTCTTCCCCCGCCAGCCCTGGCGGCCCAGACCTTCATCGAGCTTGTCTCGACGGGTGAACTCTTCGTGCATATCCGCGCCAGCCTCAGCCGAGTGATCGCGGCCTGGGGATTGTCGGCTCTGGTCGCCGTGCCGCTTGGTCTTGCCATGGGACGGTGGCGGCGTTTTGAGAATATCGTTGATCCTGTCGTTGAACTGTTCCGGCCGATTTCCCCGCTGGCATGGATTCCCCTGGCGATTCTGTGGTTCGGGATCAGTGAAGCAGGAAAAATATTCATTATCTTCGTGGCGACCTTTTTTCCGATCCTTCTGAACACTGTTTCCGGCGTGAAGGGTGTCGATAAGGTTCTCATCCGCGCCGGGCAGGTGCTTGGCTGCGAGGACGAGTGGTCACTGTTCCGCAAAGTTATCCTGCCCGCCGCGATGCCGACCATAATCGTCGGCTTCCGCATCGCGTTCGGCACCGGGTGGGCCGCGATCATCGCCGCTGAACTGGTCGCGGCGCAGTCGGGACTTGGTTATCTGATCGCCGATGGCATGGAGATATTGCGCTCCGATCTGGTGATGGTCGGCATGGTCGTTATCGGAGTGCTGGGTGTTCTCATCGACTCCGTGTTTCGCGTCATCTCCAAGCATCATGACTGGGGCACATGATGGCTCAGGCTCCACAAAGCAAAGAAATTTCTATCCGTCAGCTGGCGATGACGTTTGAAAGCGCGGAGGGCGAGAGTGTCGAGGCGCTGCATCCGATTGATCTCGAAATTGCCGCCGGTGAATTCGTCGCTCTGGTCGGCCCGTCGGGATGCGGCAAGAGCACCATTCTCAATATTCTAGCTGGCTTCCTCAAGCCCACGGGAGGGCAGGCGCTCGTTGGCGGCGAGCCGATCAAAAAACCGTCGATCGATCGCGGTGTGGTGTTTCAGGATTACGCGCTCTTCCCCTGGCTCAATATCATCGACAATGTTTCTTTTGGCCTGGAGCGCATGGGCGTTGGCAAGAAAGAACGGAATGAGATTGCCGCTGAATATCTGGCGACCGTGGGTCTTCAGGAGTTCGAGCGCAAGAAACCTTCCGAGCTTTCGGGGGGCATGAAACAACGCGCTGCGATTGCCCGCGTATTCGCCACCGACCCGTCGATCATCCTGATGGATGAACCCTTCGGCGCGCTCGATGCCCTGACCCGCCGCTTCCTCCAGCACCAGCTGCTGGAGATTTGGCAGAAGCATAAAAAGACGATCATTTTCGTCACGCATTCGGTGCAGGAGGCGGTCTATCTCGCCGACCGCGTGCTGGTCATGACGGCGCGGCCGGGTCGGATAAAAATGGATAACCGGATCGAGCTGCCTTACCCGCGCGAATTTACGACCAAGGGCTTCCGCGACCACGAAAAGCTCATTTACGACGTGCTGGATGAGGAATTGGCAAAGTCCTTCGACCTTGAATCCAAAGGCCGTTTCGGTGACTAGCGCGACCAGAAAAATAACGCAGAACTGCGTATATTCAGATGGCAGGGAACAGTCTGCCGAACAAATCGTGCGGGACTGCATTCGCCGCATTGAAGATCGCGAGCCGCAAGTTCGCGCCTTTGTTTATTTCGACCCTGAAGGTGCGCTCACACAGGCGCGTGCGCTTGATGCGCTGGCACCGGTGCGCCGAGGTCCGCTTCACGGAATGCCGATTGCCATCAAGGAGGTTTTCGACGTCAAAGGGCTTAAATGCGGGTGGGGCACATCCATCCATGTCAACCGCGTTCCAGAGACCGATGCGTGGGCCGTCGCCGCCCTGCGAGACGCCGGCGCCGTCATTATGGGCACAACGGTTTCCACCGAATATGCGCTCGCCACGGCTGGGCCAACACGAAATCCATGGGACTCTTTACGGACCCCAGGCGCCTCCTCAAGCGGCCCTGCCGCGGCCGTGGGCGCAGGGATGGTGCCGGTCGCACTTGGGTCGCAGACCATCGGCTCGATTATACGACCTGCGGCCTATTGCGGTATCTTCGGATTCAAGCCGAGCTGGGGCACGATTGATGTTGC
>QIGN01000107.1 GCA_003228955.1 Hyphomicrobiales bacterium | reverse complement strand
CAGGGTGCAGTCGGGCCGGTTCGGGGCGTGTTTGATGGCGCAGCCCGATCTGGTCGCTTCCTGCGTTGCCGCCATGGGTGAGGCCGCCGCCGTGCCCGTTACGGTCAAATGCCGCATCGGGATCGATGATCAGGACAGCGAGGAGGAACTTGAGAGATTTGTCTCAACGGTCGCTGGGGCCGGGTGCACAACATTCATCGTCCATGCGCGCAAGGCGTGGCTGAAGGGCCTGAGCCCCAAACAAAACCGCGATGTCCCCCCCCTCGACTATGACCGGGTTTACCGGCTGAAAGACGTCCATCCGGAACTTGAGATTTGCATCAATGGCGGCATTGAGACGCTTGACGATGCCGAGGTTCATCTCGCGCGCTGCGATGGTGTCATGATGGGGCGGGCCGCCTATCACAATCCCTATCTTCTGGCGGAAGTGGACGCGTGTATTTTCGGGACCGGCACAGCAGCGCCAACGCGCGAGGAGGTGCTTGAGCGCTATACGGAATATGCTGAAGCGTTCCTGCGCAATGGCGCCCGGCTGCATCACCTCACGCGCCATATTCTTGGGCTTTATCATGGCCAGCCCGGCGCGCGCGCCTTCCGCAGATTCCTGACGGAGGCGAGTGCCCGCCGCGATGCGGGCATTGGCGTTCTGAATGAGTGCCTGGTGCGTCTTCGCGAGGCGCGGTTGCGTTCGACGCCGGTCGCGGCGGAGTAGCCGGACCGCGGCGTCAGGGAGTTTCCATGGATTTCGGATTGCCGACTAGCGAGCTTGCCTGGCTGCTGGTCATGATGCTCGGCGGCGGTGTTGTCATGGGCATCGTGGCAGGAATGCTCGGGATCGGGGGGGGCGGCATCATGGTGCCGATCCTCTACGAGATTTTCTCGGCTATTGGCGTCGACGAGGCGGTGCGCATGCATCTTAGCATCGGCACATCGCTTGCTGTCATCCTGCCGACCTCGCTGCGGTCCTTCTATTCGCACAAGGCCAAGGGCGCGGTCGATATGTATATCATTCGCTCCATGGCGCTGCCGGTCGTTGCGGGCGTGGCTATCGGCGTGGTGGTGGCGCGCTATTCCAACAACGTGGTCCTGACAGCGATCTGGGTGGGAGCCGCGACGGCGATGTCGCTCAAATTATTCTTCGGCCGTGAAAGCTGGAAGCTGGGAGACTCCATCCCGGGAAACCCCGGGCGGGCCCTCTACGGGATTTTCATCGGTACGATTTCGACGCTGATGAGCATTGGAGGCGGCGCCTTTATAACCATGATGATGACGCTTTATGGCCGCCCGATCCATCAGGCGGTTGGCACATCTTCCGGGTTCGGACCGATGATCGCCATTCCGGGCACGCTCGGATTGATCTGGGCCGGGTGGGGCGTCAGCGGCCTGCCGCCCGGATCGCTCGGTTTCGTCTCGCTCCTGAGCGTGGCAATCATTGTCCCTGTCAGCGTGCTTACGGCGCCACTGGGCGTGCGCATGGCCCACGGAATTTCGCGGCGCAGGCTGGAACTCGTCTTCGCGACGTTTCTGGCGTTGATAGCGGTGCGGTTTTTCTGGACGCTGCTTTAATATGGCTGATCGCCACTATTGCGGCGCCCATCTGGTAATGCGGTTGTTGCCGTAATCCGCGACAAACACACTGCCATCGCCCGCCACCGCCACCGCAATCGGAAAGCGCAGCTCGCCCTTGCCATCGCCGCGCCGCCCGAAACTGGTGAGGAATGTTCCGCCGGGGTCGAATTTCTGGATACGGTCATTGTAGAAATCCGCGACGAAGATATTGCCCTTCGGTCCGATTGCGATGCTTGTTACGGTGGCGAACCAGCCATTGAAGGGTCCGCTTATGTTTGCGGCGAACGGGCCGCCCCATTTGCGGAAAAACGTGCCATCGGGATTGAACACCTGCACCCTGTCGTTATAGCCGTCGGCCACATACAGCTTTCCGTCCGGTGCAAGGGCGACATCGGTCGGATAGCTGAACGAAACACCGTTTGCGTCGCTCAGCGGCTTTCGCTCTGCGCTTGCGCCCCATTGACGGATGAACGCGCCATCTTGCGTCAGCTTCTGGATGCGGTGGTTGTAGAAGTCCGCCACGTAAAGCGAACCGTCGGAGCCGACGGCGGCCCCGCCCGGTGCGTTGAACTCTCCTGGCCCGGCCCCGGCCTTGCCGATAATACGCTTCGAAGTTCCGTCCAGTGAAAAGACCTGTAACCGGTCATTGAAATATTCCGCGGCATAGAGCGCATCGCCGCGAACCGTCAGGTTCATTGGACGTCCCAGATCTTCAGGGCCTTCGCCGGGCTTGCCGAAACTACGCTGGAATTTCCCGTCCAGATCGAAGACCTGGATGCGTCCGTTTCGCGCATCCGACACAAAGACCTGGCGCTCGGAGATGGCAATGCCGGTGGGGTCATTGAACTGCCCCTGACCCTCGCCCATGCTGCCCCAGGCAGCAACAAATGCGTATGGCGGCTCTTTCGCCGAAGGCACAAAGGCGATCCATCCCACGAACAGAAGCAGCAGGAGCAGCGCGAGCGTACCTGCGGCAATTCTGACGATGAATTTGCGCATGGGGGAATCAGAAATTGAACCGGACGCTGCCGCGGACAATATACTCGCGTTCAAGCGCGGTCCCGTTCAGGTCCTGAATGAGCGGCACCTGCACGCCTGCTTCGATGATCCGGCGGGCCGTAACATATTGCAGGCCGGCCAGACCCCAAAGCGCCGTGCCGCCGGAATTGGGGTTGGCGATGCCGTTCGCCCGGTTCTTTTCCTGACGAATGAGATTCAGCTCGCCCACGCCATAGATAAACGCGGAAGTGTCATCGGCTAGTTTGGCGGGCCAAAGCCGGTATTGCAGCGATCCATCCAGGCGCGCCACGTCGCCAAATTCAAATCCGTCGGCTTTGGTGTTGGCCTGGTAACCGGCCTGAAGATCGATCTGGAAATCGAGGGTCTGATAGGTGACGATCAGTCCGCCAAACGGGTCCCATGACCCCGAACCCAGCTGTACCGCCGGCGGCAGGCGCCCCAGCGCATCGGTTTCCGTATTCTCGCCGGTCGGGAGTTCGATGCCGGCGAAGGGCGCAATGCGGAATGTCTGGCCCGGCATGTTCTTCTTGTAGGCCGTGTAGCGGGCGAAGGCGCGGATATCTCCCAGACCGCTGTCCTTGCGTGTCACGCGCGCGCCGCCCGGTGTGGTCAGCTTCAGTTTCTTGTAGGCCACCGGCAGGACGCCGAAAATCGCCAGATCCGGCGTGACGCCGTATCCCAGAACCGAAGCGGAGAGAGCCACATTGTGGTCCCGGTTGGCGCCGCTTGGATCATCGCCCGATTGATTGAAAACGATTTGCTCGCGAAACACATACTCTCCCTTCGCGACAGGCAGGGCCGTATTGGTGGTGATGGGAGCGGCGCCAGCGGGAAGATTTGCAACAGCGGCGATCACCGTTGTTATACTGAAGACAACAATTCGCTTCATCTGCAATCCCGCCTGTCCTTACCGGAAGTTACGCATTGAGAAGCCGGCGTTCTTCACCGCTCTGGATGCCTGGGCTTTTGTCAGTTCCGCCCCGTTTTTCATGGTCACGGTCACCGTACTGGTCTTGATTGAAATCTTGACGCCGCGCACACCGGGAATGGCCTTGAGTTGCTTCTCGACACCATAGGAGCAGAACGGGCAGGCCAGTCCGTCCACTTTGAAGCTGTGGACGCCCGCCGCCCAGGCCTGGATCGTACCGGCAAACACGATGACCGGTACTGCCAGGAGAAACAGAGTTTTGCGGATTGCCTTCATGATCTGAACATCAACCTCCAATTTCCAGCAACAAACCTAAAGCCCGTACCACGCTACGGAGTCAAGCGACGGGAACGGAAACTATTTTTTTGCTCGCCGGGCAGATAATCCGCGGGTTCCCGTATTCCATCTTTCCGGCTTGCCAAATGGTGCTCCCAGCCTCTGTCCGCGCGAGCTTTGTGCATTGGTCCGCGGAGCCCCTGCTGGTAACCAACACAGGCATTTGTGTGTACAGCCAGGCGGCAATTTGATTTGCTGTATCTGAAGGGATACTGTGGACAGCGGATAGGATGGAAAATATCAGCCTTCTGCGGGCATCATTTCATCCGGATCATTTCCGATTCTACTGTAGATATAGGTATTTTTACTTAGTTTTGTAGTGTGTTTTGTGGGGGTGGTATTTGTGATGGCTGGTAACTGGCAATCTGGAGTTCCGCCAAAATTACTCCTGCCACCTAAACCGGTTCGACGGCGCAGGAAGTTACGCGTTTTTTCTCCGCTGATCAGCACCACTGTCATTGTCTCGGCGATTCTGTTTTCAGCCGCGCGCGCCTACGATCCAGCGCCCGCACAGACCTATCCGCTTGGCAGGACGCTGGAAGCGCCGACCGATCGGGAACTCGTTTTGCTGGGTGCGAACGGCAAACCATTCGCCCGCCGCGGCGGCTGTTTCGACACATCCGTCACTCTTGATGAAATACCCCGGCATTTTGTCGACGCGCTTCTCGCAATGGAGGACCGGCGTTTTTACAGCCATTTTGGCATAGATCCGATCGGCGTGGTGCGTGCCGCCTGGTCAAATTATAACGCGGGGAAGATCGTTCAAGGCGGCAGCACGATCACCCAGCAACTCGCAAAAATATCCTATTTGTCTTCTGAAAAATCGTTTGAGCGCAAGGTGAAAGAGGGGATCGCGGTTCTTCGTCTGGAGAGTGCTCTCACGAAAGATGAAATCCTGGAGCGATATCTCAGCCGCGCCTATTTCGGCGGGGGTTGCTTCGGATTGCGCGCGGCCGCACGGTATTATTTCAAACGCAAGGTTGCTGATCTGACAATCCCGGAGTCGGCGACACTGGTTGCGCTTCTGAAGTCGCCAACGCTACTGGCGCAGGACCCCAGGGAGCTGCGCCACAGGGAAACCCTCGTGATGAACGCGATGGTGGAGGTCGGCCGCCTCGACGCCGGCAAGCGAGAACAGATGAAGCCCGCCACGAGGCGGCCGAATAACACCGGGGCCTTCGGCGCATTTTATGCCGACTGGATCGCCGATACGGTCCAGCTTCCCGGCGACGGGGGCAAGGGGGCGTTACCCGTCCGGACAGGATTTGAGCCCAAATTGCAGCGTGCCGCCGAGCGTGCCGTGACGACAATACTCAAGCGTTCCGGGCGGGGCCGCAAAGCCAGTCAGGCGGCGCTTGTTGCGATGCGCCCGGACGGGCGTGTGGTGGCGATGGTGGGCGGTGTGAATTACCGGCAAAGCCAGTTTAACCGGGCCGTACAGGCGCTGCGTCAGCCTGGTTCATCGTTCAAGGCCTTCGTCTATCTGGCGGCGATGCGCGCGGGAGGACGGCCCGATATGCTGGTGATCGACGAACCCA
This sequence comes from Hyphomicrobiales bacterium, assembly GCA_003228955.1. Classification (GTDB taxonomy): domain Bacteria; phylum Pseudomonadota; class Alphaproteobacteria; order Rhizobiales; family Methyloligellaceae; genus UBA2767. Next base: position 4,530 of record QIGN01000107.1, on the reverse strand, counting down.
TCACGATCGGCGACTGGAGTCCGAAAAACTACAGTAAGAGTTATCAGGGCATTGTTCCCCTGAGCCGGGCCTTTTCCAATTCCATCAACACCGTTTCGGTCCGCCTGACGCAAGCTCTCGGGCCGGCTAATGTTGCCGCCGCCGCGCGAGATCTTGGTATATCTACATTGAATTCGTCTGACGATCCGAGCATTGCATTGGGTACCAGTGAAGTCACCCTGCTGGATCTCACCTCAGCTTATGCCGCATTCGCTGCGGGCGCCTATCCAGTCAAACCCTGGGGCGTCGCGTCAGTGGGCGAGGGGGGCAGGGGTTACGGGCGCCCGCCGGAGGGCGCGGGCCAATGGAAACTGATGGAGGGAGAGCCAATGAGGCTACTCCTCGAAACAACAGTGCAGGCCGGCACGGGACGCGCGGCCCGCCTGCCGATCCGGACCTATGGAAAAACGGGCACCAGCCAGAATTATCGTGACGCGTGGTTCATCGGCTTCGCTGGCAACCTTGTGGTAGGTGTGTGGATTGGGAATGATGACAACTCACCCATGAACCGTGTAACCGGTGGCAATCTGCCCGCGCAAATCTGGAAGAACTTCATGTCCAAGGCGCGGCGCGTTGACCGCAAATTCAAAACCCGCCCTCCAAGAATTAAGGCCTTTAGGGCGGCGCCACCCTACCGTGCGCGCAGCAACGTCCAAACCGCCGCGCTCCGGTCGATACTGGTGACGCCGGAGCAACGCTATGCATGGGCATTGCGCGGCGGAGATGAATTTGGGAATGCCATGCTGTTGGGACCATCGTGGGCCGGCCGGCCGGCGGTGTGGGAGGCCCGGCCTTCAGTTCAGCGCCGGTTCTCTACACGCAGTGAATGGAATCCGTTCGAGGATCGATAGCGGGACGGTATTTTGAGCGCGACCGCCATCGTGCTGTGTTGAACATTTTGGCGGGACATCAAATCTTCTGGTTATATTCGCCGACTTCCGCCTGGGCGGAGAGAAAGCCGTCGATTTCGGCGAAGATTGCCCGCATATTGGCTTCGGACGATGGGCTTTCCACCACGACCACGAGTTCCGGTTTGTTGGATGAGGCCCGCACCAGGCCCCAGGTGCCGTCCTCCAGAACGATGCGGATGCCGTTGACCGTAATGAGTTCGCGAACATTCTGCCCGGCCAACTGGCCGCCATTCGAGGCTATATCGGAGAAGTGGCCGACAGCGCGCTCAACGACGTCATATTTGATTTCGTCCGCGCAGTGGGGCGACATGGTGGGCGATTGCCATGTTTGCGGCAGCGCACCCAGTAAATCGGACATTGATTTGCCGGGCGCGCGCTCGAGCATGTCGCAAATGGCGAGGGCCGAAACCAGCCCGTCGTCATAGCCCCGGCCCAAGGGCGGATTGAAGAAGAAATGGCCCGATTTCTCGAATCCGACCAGTGCGCCGGTTTCATGGGAATAGCGCTTCATGTAGGAATGTCCGGTCTTCCAATAGACGCATTGCGCCCCGTTTTTCTTCAGCACCGGATCGGTCAGGAACAGTCCGGTCGATTTCACGTCGGCGACGAATTTGGCATTGGCGTGCCGGGATGAAATATCGCGCGCCAGCATGACGCCGACCTTATCGGCGAATATGGGGTTGCCTTCATTGTCGACGACCCCGCAACGGTCCCCGTCGCCATCGAACGCAAAACCCACATCCGCGCCCGACGACAGCACCGCGCTGCGCATGGCGTTGAGCATTTTCATGTCTTCAGGATTTGGATTGTGGTTGGGAAAGGAGTGATCCAGATCGCAATTGAGTGGAACCACTTCGCATCCGGCGGCTTCAAGAACCTGCGGTGCGAAGGCGCCGGCAGTGCCGTTGCCGCAAGCGGCGACGACCTTGAGGGCTCGGCTGAGCCCGGGCCGGTTCGAAAGGTCGGCGATGTAGCGGTCCCGGACACCGGCGTGAAACTCGTAGCTGCCGCCGCCCGGCATATCGAATGCGGCGGCGTAGACGATTTCTTTCAGTTCCCCTATTTCGTCCGGACCGAAGGTGAGGGGGCGGTCGAGGCCCATCTTGATGCCGGTCCAGCCATTGTCATTGTGGCTGGCGGTGACCATGGCGACGCCTTCCACATGCAGATCGAACTGGGCGAAATAAGCCATGGGCGACAGCGCCATGCCGATGTCATGCACCTCCATGCCGCCTGCCAGCATACCGGAAATAAGCGCCTGCTTGATCGAAGTGGAATAGGAGCGGTAATCATGGCCGGTGACGATCCGCGGCGGGACACCGCGATTGCGGAACAACGCGGCAAGCCCCAGACCAACGGCCTGCACTCCCATGAGATTGATCTCGCCGGGGAACAGCCAGCGCGCGTCATATTCCCTAAATCCCGTGGGCTTGATAAACGGCAACCGCTCGAAATCAGCCGTATTCGGAGTCAGATCGGTTCGCGGAGTTGGAAACATGGGCTCGGCCTCGCTGGCATTGCAATTGCCCTTGATAGCGGAATGCGCATGTCACGCCAAATGCACTCAGAGGACATGCGCGCAAACTACTCAACCAGCACCAACTCGCGCCCGCGCAGCTCAAAGCGATCCAGTTTGCGGATAAATTCCATGCCCAGCAGCGTAATAGGCAGTTTCCCCTCTTCGGCAATCGAACCGCGCAGGTTCGAGACCTCGACATCGCCGATGCGAACGCTGTCCAAATCAACCGGCGCCATTCGGGCGGTGCCATTCGCTGTGCGGGTTATCTGGGTAAAGTCGCTCCCGAGCGGGCGCAGCCCCAGCCGTTCGGCATCTTTATAGGTCATGGCGACCCGGGTTGCCCCGGTGTCGACCATCACCGCAATGGGCCGGCCATTGATATATGCGCGGGCGAAGAAATGGCCATTTTTGCCGGCAGTAAGCGTTACCGAGCGCTCAAACCCGTTCGTTCTCCTGGCCGGCGTGGCGGAAACATTTTCCAATGCGACTTCGGTGCCTGACACCGCCGCCGCGATGGTCCTTGTGGCCAATGCGCGGACATCATCGAAATAGTAAACGCCGGCAAAGCCGAGTCCCGCCACCGACAGCCAGGTTACGCCAGGTTACCGCCTCTCGCAACAGATGCCTTGCACCGGAACTATAACTCATGATCCGTGAACTCCAGGAGTTGACCAGTATCCAATTGACCTAGGACCTGTTGACAAAGGTGGTTGTGGTGCTGGCGTGGCGCCATTCGTTGCTGGCGAGCTTTGAGCGGCGCTGCAGGGCCGCCCCCTTCAAGCCGCGCAGAGCGACGTCCAGCGGCGAAAGGCGCCGCGTCCCTTCGGGATTTGACGGGATTGGCTCAATTTCGCGCCATTCGTCCTCGAATATGCCCGGCATGTCCTTCGTCCTCATAACGCGAAATCGAACCAATCCCGTCAAACCAGCGCCCCAACCACCTTTGTCAACAGGTCCTGGACCCGCAGGCCCGAAACGGACACTAACGGACCCGCAGGCCCGAAACGGACACTAACTGCGCAAAGTCAGGAAATCTCCAGAGAACTCATAAGACCGTAAACGGCTTAAAAAACTCATACCAAGAAGGCTTTCGCGCAGTGCACCGGGTTTGGTGACAAGCGCTTCGACATTGTCGATGCTGACGGCCCCGATGGAGACATTGGTCAGCCGGACACGCGCGGCAAATGAAGTGCCGTTTGCGGTCTGGATCGGTACGGAATAACTCAGTGTTTCAGGTTTGATGCCCGCGCGCGCGGCATCTGAAGGGCTGAGCACGATGGTCGAAGCTCCGGTGTCGACAATCATATTGATTTTCGCGCCATTGGTACTGACCTGCGCCACAAAATGCCCGTTGGCCTGTTTGCGTATGCGGACACCGATCGAATTGGCATCTCCGGTGTCGAACTGGATCGGCGCGCCAGGGATCAACTCGCCCGCAATACGCTGGGCGAGGGGCTTGATCTGGTCCCGGTAACTGTATCCGGCGATCAGGGCGAGAGCCACTACCCCCCAGGTGAGGGCATCGCGCACCGCGCCTGCGAACCGGCCGCGATATCCGCCGAACATGGATCCGCCCAGGAATATGAGAAGGGAGACTCCAGCGATGATGCCAGCGAAATCCGCGTTGTCGAAGCCGGCAATGGTGCCGGCATCATTGCGCAATACAAGCACGGCTCCCGCAATCACCAGCAGTGCAAGCCCGATCCAGGCACCCATGCTAGTTCAGGTCCTTTTGTGCGATGAACGCGGCTTCGGAGCGCGCTGGAGGAAATAAGTTGGCAACCATACCTCTTATTTAGGAAGCCAGGGCAAAGTTGGCAATCGGCGGATAGCAGATGCGCCGGTTTATTCGCTACGCCCTGTTGTGCCGCATGTTCGTATCTTTGTGACGCTCGCGCCACGCCTGCCCGCTTGCCTCCTGCCGCCCCTCTACGGTCCGGTTCTCGCCAGGTTCACTCAGCCGCGGCAAGGCCTGCATCACCCGTTCGCTGGGGAAGGTCACGGTAACCAGCGTACCGTGGCGCAATTTGCTCTTCAGATCGAACGTCCCGCCATGCAACT
>QIGN01000093.1 GCA_003228955.1 Hyphomicrobiales bacterium | reverse complement strand
CGCCTTGGGGCAGCCGAGTGAAACAAAGCCGACCTTGGGTGCGCGGTCAGCGGAGGGTTTGGGATCGGGCGCGCTCATAAACGCCCTTATAGGGGAGTGTGACTGCTGCGTCAGCAATCGACGCGCGGGCACACGAAAAATTGCCTTTTCACCTCCCAGAACCCCTGTGGCTGATTTGCCAAAACTACAAGGATTCTGCGGGGCCACAGGCGGCAATGGGTGGCGCCCGCCCCTCAATCGCGGTTAAATTCCCGAGCAATCAATAGAATCGACAAGATCAAGCCCGTTCAGGGGGGACAGAGTCGATGAAATCTTCGCGCCGCGTCATCGCAGGTTTTGCGCTGGCGTCCGTGCTGTTCGCCGCGCCCGCGGGCGCGCAGGAGTCCGGCTCCATGGCTGTCGGCAATGCGACCGTCTCCGTCGGGGCCGGCACGGCGCTCCTGACGCTGCCCGATGTGCCGTCGATTGTGGTTGTGAGCAGAGGCCTGGTTAACACATCAGACGTCACCGAGAAATTCAAATTCTCGGACGATTTCGGCGAAGAGATCGGCTGGAACTTCAACGGCTCGATTGAAGCACCGATGGGGGCAAACAGGACCGTCTCGCTGAATGGCTTCTGGGCCCGTATCGAGGATGAAGATTCTGCTCGTTGTGTTGACGACCGCACAGGCGGTACAACGAATGCCTGCGTCACGTTCGCGCTTGTTGACGACCCGAATCTTTTTCAGACTCCATTTACGACTGCAAATGGACTCGCAATAACATCAAACGCCAAGCGCGAAGTCGATCAATGGGGCGTCTCGCTAGAGGCGAAACGGGAGCTGAACCCGGGCGTCATGGGCGTCACCCAGGCGCCGCCCCGGCGTACTCTGGCATTTGGCGCGGACATTCGCGGCATCGATCAGGACCTCGATGTCTTCATAGCCCATGACCGTACGAGCGCGGGTCCCATGACATACAAAGAAGACCTCGACACCCGCTACTACGGCGCCTATGCCGCATGGGGCGGCGACGTTAATCCGTTCCTGTTGGCCGGCCTGTGGCAGCGCTGGGGCCTGCAATCCTCCTTCCAGCTGCGTGGCGGCGTCTATTACGCAGACACGGACTATGACGGCGTTTTGATTGACCAGAGCTTTGGCGGATTGGGAGGAGGGGCCGGAGGGGCGGCCACTCCTAACTCGACAAGCGCGCTGTCGCTTTCCAACGACGAGATTGCCTTCATCGGCGGGCTTGTGATGGAAACCAGAAAACGCATCGGCCAACGGACCACGCTGTCGCTCAAAAGCGAGTATGAATATTACTCTTACGTTCCGGAGATGTCGTATAATCAGTTTGACCTGCCTGCCGGTTTCGGAGACGTGCGACAGGTCGGCACCCGCATCGGCGACGACGATGCCTTCTCCGCGCGCACGTCCCTGCGCCTGACCATAAAGCTCGGGCCGCGGGAGCTCTTTCAGGAACCGCTGAAGTAGCGGGAGCGCGCGGACACGCGTCCACCAGCCGCTCCGCCTCGCGCATGGAAGGGATGATGCAGAAGGCGCATGTGTTGTTGCAGCCTTCCGAGATTTTCAGGTAAGCGTAATGGCGCGGCGTCAGGCGAATGCCCTCAAGCGGAATCAAATCCTGAAACGGATCATGCGCTGGCGGGAGGAGGCGAGGCTTTTGCAAAGCGTGGAGGTTCCGGCGTCTGTCGCCGAGGCCATGAAGCGCCACGCACCAGCCTAAAACCCCGCCTACGTAAGCACCACAATCCGAAACCCCTGCGCAAGCAGGGGTCCATTGGGTCGCTGTTTCATAGACCCCGGGTCAAGCCCGGGTTTTCGAAGTTGAGAAACTCGCGCACTATGCGTCCTACTGGAACAGCCTTTTCAGCACATCTTCCGGCGTCGCCGGTTCGCCCTGCTGGCCCTGCGGCTGGGCGCCGGTACCGTCCGCGGCCCCCTGGTTACGGCCGCCCAGAAAGCTGTCCAGAAGTTTTTTCACGTCCTTCTTGTTTTTCAGCTTCTTCAGCACCTTGCCGACCTTTTCGGCGGTCTCTTTGGCGAGCTCCGGATCCTCCATCAGCCGTTTCAGATCCGGAACGATCTTCGGCCTGGCCCACGGCCCGGTAATCCGGACAGGGATCGCAATCCCTGTCCGCTCGTCAGTTGCGCCCTGCCCCTGAAGGGTGCCGACGATCCTCGGCAGCGCCGCATAGTCGATACGCTCGCGCCCCAGATCGATATTGCCCTCGCCCGTCATGCGGATGAGCGGGCCGACAAGACTGAGGTCCTTGTTATAGGCGATGCCGTTCTGCACGACGAAGCTGCCCGAGAACTGGCTGAAATCCGTCTTCTCCCGCGTGCTGCTTCTGAAACCCCCAAACTGGCCCTGTTTGAGCCCGCGCACCATGGCCGGAATATTGACACCTTCGATGGCGCCATTGGAAAAGACCATCTTCGCGTTTCCCTGCAAGGAGCGCATAAGCTCGCTTTGCGAGCGGCCCGTGCCCGACAGGGAAATGGTCATGTCGGCGCGCCCGGAAATCCATTTGAAATCCGCCGCGTCCCTGAGCAATGGCAGGGCGGAGATGTTCTGCAGGTTGAACAGGGTGGTAATGCCCGGCACCGCGCGCGCGCCGTTCACGGTCACGCGGCCCGTGCCGGTTCCCGAATAGAGCGCAAGGCGCGTCAGATCGGCGGTAAGAAGGCCGCTTTTCACGCTGGCGGTGAGGGCGCTCTTGCCGACCCTGATTTTGCGGTAAAACAGCGCCTCGGCGGTGACTTTCACATCGGCATCGACGGCGCGCAGCCCGGTGAGATCGATTGCGCGCTGGTTCCATGCGCGCACCTGCGGGCGCGCATTGCCCTCTTCCGCCTTATTGAGCTGGTCGATGAAATCGGTCAGCGACTGCTTTGCCTTGGGCTGTGGCGCCGGGCCGGTGGGCTGGGCGGGTCTGGACGCCGCACGCGGCGCCGGCGCGGCTCGCGTCGAAGCGCCCGTCAGATATGGGTTCAGATCGAGCTTGTCGAGGGCCAGCGTCGCCTTGATATAGGGCCGCACGCCCTTGAGGCGGATGCTCGCCTCCCCCTGACCGTTCATCCCATCCAGGCTGATCTTGGCTTTGGTGAATGCGATGGCTTCATCCTTGAGGCCAAGACGGCCGGAGATTGCCGCCGCGCCCAGTCCGCCGCCCGGAGCAATCGGCGTGCCCAGCCAGCGCGCCAATGCGCGCAACGACGATGTTTCCCCCGACATGACGCCATTCGCGCTCAGGCTGTCCGAGAAAGCGATTTCACCATCGAATTCGACCTTGCCGCGCGCGGTTGAAATCGCCACCTTCGCTTTCGAGGCGGCCTTGCGCATCAGGGCCGGAACCGAGCCAAGGCGCCCATTGAAAGTGACTTTTTCCTTGCGCCACACCAGGCTTCCCTCCGCGTCCAGCGGTGCGGTCAGGGCCGGCTGGACGATCGACACATTCAGCGCCTCCACACGCTGCTTCGCGCCGGCCATTTCATCGGTGTAATTCAATACGCCGTCGATGATTTTGGCCGTGCCAAGGGAGATGTCCTGAACCATTCCGCCGCCCGTACCGCCGGCCTGGGCCTGCATTACTGCTTGGGTCTTCGGCGCGGGGGCCAGGGCGGCGGTCTTTTTCTCAAAGTCCCAGTTCCGGCGCCCCTTTTTGTCGACAAGAAGATTGAACACCGGACGCACCAGCACGAAACGCTCGACCTCCACGCGGCGGGTGAGAAGCGGCAGTAATTTGAGATTGAGATTGAGCGACCCCATGCGCAGCATTTCACCGCTCTTCATGCCGGGCGGGTTCGAAATGCTCACATCTTCCAGCTCCACGCCCACATTGGGGAATACCGAAAAGGACGTCTTGCCCCGGACGGTCAGGTCGCGCCCGGTCTGCTGCTTGACCAGCGAGGTCACCTGATCGCGCACCACATCTTCGGGTACCAGAAAGGCGATGGCTCCAAGCGCCAGAACCGCCATCATGACAAGCGCAAAACCTGCTTTGAAGAGCAGACGCAGGGGCGAGGCCCTGCGTCTCGGGGCCTTGCTCACGGGCGGCTCAAAGTCTTGCAGGCCAACCTCCGGTTTGCCGTCCGCCCCGGCATGGGGTGGCATGGGAGGGCCGGCCGGGACCCCCGGCCTTCCCGCTTGCTGCCTTCCGGCCGCGGGGTCGGGCGCGGAGAGCGCCCTGTGCACCGACGAGGCAATCAGGCCGGGCACTTGCGGGTTGAGCCCGACCGCCCCGGTATATACCGCCGCCGCGCCACTCTGTGCGATGGCGGAGGGAACGTCGATCCCCGAATGCATTCCTTCGCTGGAGAAAAACCCGGCGACAATGCTTGTGCCTGAATAATTTTCAAGCGCTTCGTTCACAAGAGGCGCTTCCTCCAGAAACGCGGTTTCCACGCGGGCAAAGGAGGAATGAGGCGCGAGCACACGCGCGGCGCGTTTTGTGGCGTCGGCGTTTGCGGGTCCATGTTTCGATCCGTGCCCGGCAACCAGAAGGCGAACCTGACCCGGATCCAGCCCGGAGGCCTTCGCCGCGCGCAAAGCGTTTTCAAGCATCAGCAGAGGCACCCGCCGGTCCAGTCCGAGCGGTTGCAGGATCGAAGTGAGAACGCGCAGTTTCGCGGCCGCGATTCTTTCGGGAAGCACCTCACCGGCAAAATATCCGCCGCTCATGAAGAGCGGATAGACCAGAATCCACTCCGCGCCGCTCTGCTCGGCCCGAGCAAGCGCGTCCTCAAGCGATGGTGTGCCGTTCAGCACGCCCCCGGCAACAAATGCAAAGCGGTTCATCGCGGCGAGCGCGGCGACATGGGTTTCCAGTCCGCCATTGGGAACCGGCCCGCCCCGGTCGCCATGGGCCGCGAGCACCAGCGCGATCAATTTTTCAGACTTAGGTTCAGGACCCATCAATGGCATCCATTATGCGTGGTTGATATTGCCTCCGGGCAGGCGGAATGGCGCGGGAAACTTGCCGGTTTTCAAGCCGCTCTAACGCACTCGGCGGCAATATCAATCGCGCCCGGAGGGTTTGGTCAGGGCTCATGATTCGCATCCAGTCCTCACAGGACTACCCGGCCAGCGCCTGTTCCACAAGTCCGCGTGATTGCGTATCCAAAGGCAGTTTCAATGCCGCCGCGTGCCCTGTCTCCGACATCTTCGCCCATGTCTTGCGCAAAATACCAATCAGTTTTTCATCGTCATGCTTGGCCGCGAATGCGCTGAAATAATGTTCTAGAAATACCAGGCAGGCGACATCTTCCAGCGCCTGCGCCTCGGCGTCGCGCTTCACCCGCTCCTTGCGGATCAACCCCTGGACGCGGGCGATCCGCTCCTCTTCGTAGCCCGCCGCCGAAAGGATGCCCGCCGCCAGATCCGCATGCATGACCTTGGCGGCGTTTCGCCATGCGAAATAGCCCTTCCGGTCCATCGGAAAATCCGTCCGCGGGAGCGTCCATCTTTTGAGATGCTGGGCCCGCGCAGCCAGTTTCAGATCTTCGCCCGCCTGCGGATAGACTAGCTCAAGGGTCGCGCTCATCCGCTCGGCGTAAACCAGCTCGGCGGGCCGCGGCCCGGCGGGTGTCCCGGCGCTGTTCGGGTCCTGTGCGTTGGCTTCGTCGAGGAGCGCGATTGCCGTGTCAAAGTGTTGTGTCATGTTCCCGCAAAGACCTCCATATGGATGAAATCGTTGCGCCATACCGCACCTGCGCATTCAGCCTGTGTAGCCGACCCGCGGCAGATATTGAAGCAGGAATACCGCGCGCCGCGCCTCATGGCATAGGCCTTTCTCTTGCAAAAATACATTCTTATAAGTTTCATCGATACATCTATCACGTGAATGAATTTGCATCAGAGCTGAAAAAGGCGCACTAAGTGCGCAAATAGCTTGAGATTCAAGATTTTGCGTGCGAACACCCTGCGCCGGATTCGCGCGCTGCGCGAAACCCTTTCGGGAAACCGGGACAAAAAACCCCGGCTGGAAACATCATGAGCAGTTTGAATAAGTTTCGCCTGTTTGGCAGGACCAGGGACCTTGAGGGTCAGATTGATGAATTCCTCGACAAGCTTTCGGAATCCTCCGTCATGTTCCGGCTTGGCGTGCGCACCTACCTGAAGGAAGGCGCCAATGGCGAGTTCGACGTAAAGCTCAAGGCGGTGAACAAACTTGAAAGCGAGGCCGACACCTTGCGCCGAAATATCGAAAAGGAACTTTACACCCACACGCTCATTCCCGATGCGCGCGGCGATGTCCTGGGCCTCATTGAGACCCTTGACCATGTCATGAATTTGTTTGAGGGCGTCATGTGGTCGATTTCAATAGAGAAACCGGACATTCCAGGTGAATTCAACTCGGGCTTCAGAAAGCTCACCAATATGGTCGTACAGGCCGCCGACGCGCTTGTCCTCGCGGCGCGCGCATTCTTCCGCACACCTCATGCGGTCGCCGATTACAATCATAAAGTCATCATCTTCGAGAAAGAAGCCGACAAGATTTCCACCCAGCTCAAGCACGATATCTTCGACTCTGATCTGGATCTCGCCCGAAAAATTCATCTGCGCAATTTTGTCGAGCAAATCGACAATGTCGCCGACTGGGCGGAAGACGTCGCCGACCGGCTCGCCATCTACGCCATAAAGCGCACAGTCTAGGGTCTGTTGAAGGTCATGGATCCGACCATTATCATATTCCTGTCGAGCGGGCTGTTTCTCGGCTGGGCGCTGGGCGCAAACGACGCGGCAAACGTGTTCGGCACGGCCGTTGGCACCCGCATGGTGCGCTGGGGCACGGCGGCTGTCATCTGCTCCATCTTCGTCGTGCTCGGCGCGGTCATCAGCGGCGCGGGGGCCTCCGGAACCCTCGGCAAGCTGGGCGCGATCACCGCGCTTCCAGGCGCCTTCATGACGGCGCTGGCCGCGGCCATATCCGTCTATATCATGACCAAGGCGGGGCTGGCGGTTTCCACCAGCCAGGCCATCGTCGGCGGCATTGTCGGGTGGAACCTGTTCACGGGGCAGCCGACCGACACGAAGATTCTGGCGACCATCGTCACCACCTGGGTTCTGTGCCCTGTATTGGCCGCGATCATCGCGGTCATTCTGTACAAGGCGCTGCGCGTCTATCTGCGCCATGCAAATCTGCATCTGGTGCGCACCGACGCTTACCTGAGGCTGGGGCTGCTGGTCGCGGGCGCCTTCGGGGCTTATGCGCTAGGCGCCAACAACATCGCCAATGTGGTGGGCGTGTTCCTGCCCGCGGTTACATTCTCACCGCTTGAACTGGGCGGATTCTCCTTCAGCGCCGCGCAGCAGCTCTTTCTCATAGGCGGGCTGGCCATTGCTTTTGGCGTGATGACTTACTCGAAAGGCGTGATGATGACGGTCGGCGGCGGGCTCGGGCGCATCTCGCCAACCGCCGCCTTTGTTGCGGTCGTGTCCCATTCGATTGTGCTGTTCGCCTTCGCCTCGCGCGGGCTGGAATCCTGGCTGCTGAGCATGGGCCTGCCGACCATTCCGCTGGTGCCGGTCTCCAGCTCCCAGGCCGTTGTCGGCGCTATTGTGGGAATTGCCATCCTCCAGGGCGCCGCCGGCATTCGCTGGCGGTTGCTCGGCACCATTGTCATGGGCTGGGTGGCGACGCCGATCATGGCGGGCTTTATCAGTTTCTTCGGCCTGTATTTCCTGCAGAATGTGTTCGATCAGAGGGTTTTCTGATCCGCGGCCCGGAGAATGTCCGCTAAGTGCCAGAAGCGGCCATGCGTTTAAGCAAATATATGTTTGATCCGCAGCTGTTTTCCAATTGTTTTTTGATCAGTGATAGAACTGTCGCCGGATTCCGATCGTCAGGAAATTCGACCCACCACGGACACTATTTATCAAGTTGAAGACTCCGCTGCGGTGCTGGATACGGAAAAGTAGCGCCCAGCGTGGATCGGCCGGTGAATACAGGTTGATCTCGAAGTTCAATTGCATGAGCACCCTGGACCGCAAGCCTTTATTAGGTTCGTAAAATGCCGCCTTGCTGGTTATGCTCGGCCCGATACCTACGGCGAAACTTGTCTTGATGTAGCTGTTCCACGGGAACCGGTTCCATCGGGCGTAAATAGCGGTGCCCAGTTCATGGAACTCGCTGGTTCCCCAATGTTTTGCGTAGAGGCTTTCCCATTCGAATGTGAGGGCGCCGGAGAAGATATCCCGGATCTTTGTACCCGTTGCCACAACACCAATTCTTTCTTTTGTTTGTTTCCACTCCAGGGGATTTGTAATCGTGATTTCCGATAGTTTTTTCGGCACATGTGGTCCGCGGAAGACCTTCACGAACGGATTGTGCCCGATTTGAGACTGGGTAATTTTGGGTTCCTCAAGCGCCTGGTCCAGCTCAGCTGGCGCTTGCACTAGGTGTGTCATTATCAGGGCTGCGAGAGCCAGACAGCTGAACACCTCAGACCGGCCGGAAACTATGTTCAAGAGCCAGCCCGGCGAGCCATTTCGGCGCGAAACAAAGGAACCTAGGGGAGACTTTGGGCCGCTAATGCGTGCAAAAAATTGTCGCAGCCAGGTTGCATCTGGCTTTTCACAGCATGATGGTCCCGCATATCTGTAATGACCTTCAGCTTGCATATGATCAATATAGGAAGACGAGGATTCAGACTGTTCGAAAAGGCAGCCGAATCAAAAGGTGCCTTCAATGTCCGTGGGACTTCCCCTTCGTACCATAGCCGATCATTCCCGCAAGTGTTGGGATGTGTTCATCACGTCGGCTTGAA
>QIGN01000116.1 GCA_003228955.1 Hyphomicrobiales bacterium | reverse complement strand
GTCGCGGGGCCTAGGCCGGTATCCAGCCTTCGTTCAACGGCATCCGCGCCGAATGATCAGATACTGCAACACGTCCAAAGGAGGAAATGATGAAAATGTTACCTCAAGTCTTGTTTTGGCTGGGACTCCTTTCCGTCCCCTTCGCATGGCTGGTATGGTATCTGGGACCGGAGCTCGAGGTCCTGAGACCGGTCCTTGCCGGTATTGAAGACCCCGCTTTAAGAGCGGCTCTTCAGGAAGCTCACGCACAGCGGCTGGGAATTTGGGTCAGTGTGTGGCCGGTATCATTCCTGGTATTGAGTCATATCCTTGAAAAGAAAACTCAGGGATAAGAAACAGCCCGGCGCGTGAGCCCGCGACTCAGGCGTCCTGCGGAAAAGCGGGAGGGCCGCCGCCATACAGCGCGGCGCCTGCCGCCTGCTGCGCGCGCCTGGCCACAGCGTAGTGACCGGGCTGCCGCTCTCCAGCGGCGTTCAGAATAGATATTTAAAAAAAAACGGAACAGCTATTTCGGCGCGCGCTTGGCAAGGATGCGCTGCAATGTACGGCGGTGCATGTTGAGACGGCGCGCGGTCTCCGAGACATTGCGGTTGCACAGCTCATAGACACGCTGGATATGCTCCCAGCGCACCCGGTCCGCCGACATCGGATTGTCCGGCGGCGGGGCCTTGGCGTCGGGCGGCGCGATCAGCGCCTGATAGACATCGTCCGCGTCCGCCGGTTTGGCCAGATAGTCCGTCGCGCCCATTTTGACCGCTGTCACCGCGGTCGCGATATTGCCGTAACCGGTGAGCACCACCGCGCGGGTTTCGGGATGCACTTCTTTCAGGACGGCAATGACATCCAGCCCGTTCCCGTCCTCCAGGCGCATGTCGACGACCGCATAGTCGGGCGGCTGTTTGGCGATGTGCGCCAGACCCTCCGCCACGCTCTCGGCCATCTCGACGGCAAACCCACGCGATTCCATGGCCCGCGCGATGCGCTGAAGGAACGGCCTGTCGTCATCGACGATCAGCAGGGTCGGCTCCTTGTCCGCGCTCTCCTGGTTTTCCATTTCAAACATCCAATGTTATCGGCGCGATCAGGGCAACCGCGCATTGATCTGGGTCAAACTTAACCCCTCGCGCCCCGCCTGCAACGAAAATCGGTCACGTTATCTGCGGGGCCGCGGGGTCACCCTGGGCCTCGAGCATGCTGCGCGGCCAGGAGATTTTCACCTCCGCCCCGTGTTTGGGCGGCGGCAGGTTGGTGAATTCCAGCCGCGCTCCGGAGCGCTCCAGCAGCGTCTTGGCAATAAAGAACCCAAGCCCGAGGCCTTGCTCATCGCTGCCGGGGCCGCGTTCATCCCCGCCATGTCCGGCCCGGGTCGTCACATAGGGCTCGCCGAGGCGGTCGCGGATGGCGGGGGCGATGCCCGGCCCATCGTCGCGAATTGTAATCTTCACCGTATCACGGTCCCACCTGGCGCGGATGTCAACCCGCGCCGCGGCGAAATCGGCGGCGTTCTCGATGATATTGCCAAGGCCATGAAGAATGGCCGGATTGCGGGTTCCCACCGGCTCGCCGGCAACCTCCTTGTCTGAGTGCGCCTCCAGAACCGGGGCGGCGTCGATGTTGATTTCAATACCGAACACCCGGTGCGGCTCGGCCGCTTCCTCCAGCAAATGGCTGATCGGCATCTGCGAGAACATGGAATCCGGCTCTTCGGCCCCTGCGGACAGTTTGGCGAGAATTTCCCGGCACCGTTCCGCCTGGGACCGGAGCAGTGCGAGGTCTTCTTTCTGCGCACTGTCCCTGGGGGCATCGCGAAGCAACTCCGTCGCCACAACCGTGATGGTGGAAAGCGGCGTGCCCAGTTCATGGGCGGCAGCGGCGGCAAGACCATCTAACGCGGACATATTCTGCTCACGCGACAGGACCGCTTCAGTGGCCGCCAGCGCCTCGGACATCTGCCGCGCCTCCTTGGCGATCCGCTGGGCGTAAAGAGCAAAGAAAACAGCGCCCGAAACCAGCGCCGCCCAGATGCCGAAAATATATATCAGCGGAAGAACCAGGGTTTCACCGGGATACCAGGGCAGGGGCAGGTGAAACACGGTAAGGGCCGTGACGCAGGTAATGGCCAGCAATCCGAGAAACAATGTATGGCGCACCGGCTGCTTCGAGGCCGAGACCGTTACCGGCGCAATAATCAGGAACGCAAAGGGGTTCTGCAAACCGCCCGTAAGATAGAGAAGCGCCGCGATCTGCAGCACATCATATGCAAGCATTGCCGAGGCATAATCGCTCTTGAGCCACAGGCGTCCCGAATAGCGTATGCGCAGATAAATATTGAGCCAGGCCGAGAGCGCAATGATGGCCGCGCACAAACCGATGGGCAAATCGAAGCCCAGTCCGAAATACACCACCGAGACGGCGACCACCTGACCGAGCACCGCAATCCAGCGTAACCGGATGATGGTCCTGAGCCGCAGCAGGCCGGTATACCCGCCGGATGTTACTGGAAAGACCGGGTGCATGGTGGCGTTCATTTCAATGTCTCATACTCCGCCGGCTCGCATCGGGCCCCAATCTCCGGAATCCGACCCTACCCTATCAAGCCATGCGCCCGCACGAAACCGGGGGGTGCCAGGGGGGGCGGCCAGCGCGCGGGGGAGGACAATTCGCCGCCGTCACGCTTTCGCGAGACGGGTTGACGCGCGAGGACAAGTCGGACTCCATAGGCCTACCGAACCCATGGCCATCGTGGTCTGGCTCAACAAAGTAGAACCGGCCCAATGAACCGGCGTTGGATACTCTTCCTGCTCACACTGCTCCTGGTAAGCGGCATCGCCGCCATTTCAGCACTTGTCCTGAACGAAATGCAGCCCGGGAAACGGCAGATCGCAAGCGGCAAGGCGCTGATCGGCGGTCCGTTCACGCTGACCGATCATACCGGGCGCCGGGTGAGCGAAAAGGATTTTGCGGGGCGTTTCATGCTGGTCTTTTTCGGCTACACCAATTGCCCGGACGTGTGCCCGGCCGAATTGCAGGTCATATCCGCCGCGCTCGACCGGCTTGGAGACCGGGCCAGAAACGTTACGCCGGTATTCATTACCCTTGATCCGGAACGCGATACCGTCGAACGGATGGCCGACTTTGTCAGTAATTTCCACGAGCGACTGATCGGCCTGACGGGCAGCGCCGGGGAAATCCGCGCCGCCGCAAAGGTTTTTCGTGTGTTCTACGCCAAGGCGAAAAATGGCGCCTCAAGCGCGGAGTATCTGATGGATCATTCCAGCTTCGTCTTTCTCATGAGCCCGAAAGGAGAATATCTCGCCCATTTCTCCTACGGTACCGGCGTCGGCACGATGGCGGACGGCATCGCCAGTTTTCTCTGAAAATTCAATAAAATCAGCCACTCGGCACATGCATATGTTGCACTGCGGTCGAATATCGCCTATATGGATATTGCACTGCAACATAACTGGCCTGCCCAGGATCGCACTTCGTTGCGGGAAGGAATCTGCACTTGCCCCTTTACCAGCTGTTTGAAATGAACCATGCGGCGCTTGCGCCGGCGCGGGCAATGTCCGACATGGCGCGCCTCGCCTTCCGCAATCCGCTGAACCCGCTCGCCCATACACCAATGGGCCGGTCTGTCGCGGCCGCCGCCGAGCTGTTCGAGCGCACAACGCGCAGATATGCCAAGCCGTCTTTCGGAATCACCGAGACGCAGGTGGACGGCAAAAGCGTAGCGGTGAGCGAGAAGGTCGTATGGCGCAAACCTTTTTGCGAGTTGCGCCATTTCGCCCGCAAACTGCCAAAGAATCATCGCGGCAATGACACGCGGCTTTTGATCGTGGCGCCGCTGTCGGGCCACTACGCGACATTGCTGCGCGGCACGGTCGAGGCCATGCTCCCGCGCCACGATGTCTATATTACCGACTGGGCCGATGCGCGCATGGTGCCGGTCATACAGGGCAAATTCGATCTCGATGACTATATCGACTACCTGATCGAGATTTTGACCCGGTTCAAGGGCGACGTCCACGTGATGGGCGTGTGCCAGCCCTCGGTGCCCGTGCTCGCCGCGGTCGCGCTCATGGAAGCGGAAGGAAACCGCAACGCACCGCGCTCGATGACGCTGATGGCCGGCCCGGTGGATACACGGGCCAACCCGACCGCCGTCAACGAAATGGCGCAGCAGCACTCCATTGAGTGGTTCCGCCAGAATGTCATCATGCAGGTGCCCTGGCCGCACCCGGGTGTCATGCGCGCAGTCTATCCCGGCTTCCTGCAGCTGACCGGCTTCATGACCATGAATCTCGACCGGCATATGGATGCGCACAAAGATTTGTTCCGGCAGCTGGTCGAGGGCGATGGGGATTCCGCCGACCGGCATCGCGCCTTTTACGATGAATATCTGGCGGTGATGGACCTGGACGCGGCTTTCTATCTTCAGACCATCGATAGGGTGTTCATCCGCCACGCCCTGCCGAAGGGCGAGATGACGCACCGGGGCACACCTGTCGACCCGTCGAAGATCAAGCGCACGGCGCTGATGACTGTCGAAGGGGAAAATGACGACATTTCCGGAATTGGCCAGACCCGCGCGGCGCATGATCTGTGCACCGCGCTGCCCGAAGCAAAACGAAGCCATCACCTGCAAAGCGGCATCGGTCATTACGGGGTGTTCAACGGCTCGCGGTTCCGCGCCGAAATCGCACCGCGTATTTCCGATTTCATCGAGACGCATCGGGGCGGCGGCAGTGCCGTCAGACGCGCGCTGCGTTTCAGGCACTGAACCCTTCTTCGCACCCGTGATAGGCTGGCGCCCGAAATTCGATTCGCCAGGCGAAACGCTGCGGGTTTTTTTAAGAAAATGTTTTCACGCCGCAAACCCGAAACCTTTCATATGACCACGCCGGGTCTCGACGCGCCGGTGCTTGTACGGCGCAGCGCGCGCGCACGCCGTCTCTCGCTTACCGTGAACGAAGCGCGGCGCGGCGCCGTACTCACCCTGCCAGGATACACCAGTCTGGAAGAAGCGGGCCGTTTCCTGGCCCAGCATTTCGAATGGCTGCAAAAACGCCTGGCCGCAATGCCGCGGCCGGTCCCCTTCGCGGACGGGGTGGTCGTGCCGCTGCGCGGGCGCGATCACTCGCTGTGCTTCATACCCAATGGAAGACAGCGCGGCGTTGTGCGGGTTCAAGAAGGAGACGCGGCCGGGACAGCGGAAACTTCCCTCCCGGTCATCCGCGTGGCCGGTGCGCAAGAACATGCGCCGCGCCGTCTCAAGGACTGGCTGAAGCGCCAGGCGCGCGAGGATCTGGCGCGCCATTGCGCGGCCCATGCCGGCACTCTGGGCGTCAAACCCAAACGCATCGCCATACGCGACCAGTCAAGCCGGTGGGGCTCGTGCTCCGCGGCGGGGATTTTGTCCTTCTCCTGGCGGCTGATCCTGGCGCCCGGCCCGGTGCTTGATTATCTGGCGGCGCATGAGGTGGCCCATCTGCTCGAGATGAACCATGGGCCGCGCTTCTGGGCCCATGTGCGCGAAACCTGCGCCGGAATGGATGAGGCAAAATACTGGCTGAAGAAGAACGGCTCAGGGCTGCATCGCTATGGCGCGGCGGAAAGTTCATGAACCAGACCGGTTTTTCATGAAACCGGAAAACCAAGCTACCGGCTCGCCCTTGCCCGCCACCCCAGGGTGTACACTCACGGGGTGGCCGGGAATTACATTACAAGGCGCCCTAACCGTTCGGCGTAAACGCGCCCAGGAAACGGTCGAAGAAGGTGCGTTTGGCCTGTTGCTCGCCCGTGACCGGCGCGCGCTGCACAAGGGCCGGCATATTCGTGCCGGGCAGCGGTACAGGGCGCTTCTGGCGATGAGCCTCGGTCATGACGGACTTCCATATCTGCGCAGGCAGTGACCCCCCGGTCACCTTCTTCATCGGCGAGCCGTCATCGTTCCCGACCCATACGCCGGCCACATAATTCGCCGTATAGCCAACAAACCAGGCGTCGCGGAAGCCCTGGGTCGTTCCGGTTTTCCCCGCCGAGGGGCGATCGGCAAGGGCGGCGCTCTTCCCGGTGCCCGAAGTCATCACCTCACGCATCATCTCGTTCATGGCGCCCACATAGACCGGGGCAATGGCGCGCGGGCGCCCGAGCGTGCGGCGCTGATAGATCACCTTTCCCTTTGCCGTACGAATGCGGCTGACGATATGAGGCACGGTTCGATAGCCCCCATTGGCAAAGGGAACGTAGGCGGACACCAGCTCCAGCAGGGTCACTTCCGCCGTTCCCAGCGCCAGCGACGGATTGTCGTGAATATCGGACTCGATGCCAAGACGCCGCGCGGTGCGCACCACCCGCCAGCGGCCCGCCTCCATGGTCAGCCGCACGGCGACCGTATTGATCGATTGCGCCAGCGCCTCGCGCATGGTGATGGCGCCGCGAAATCCTTTCTTGTAGTTCCTCGGGCGCCAGCCATTGATGTTGACCGGACCGTCGTCAATCAGCGTATCGGGGGTGAGCCCCGATTCCAGCGCGGCAAGGTAAACGAACGGCTTGAACGCGGAGCCCGGCTGGCGGCGCGACTTTACCATTCGGTTATACTGGCTTTCCTTGTAGGACTTTCCCCCCACCAGCGCCTTGATCGCGCCCTTGGTGTCGAGCACCAGCGCGGACGCCTGTCCGGCCCCGCGCGCCGCCCCCTGCCGCGTCATGACCGTGTTGACCAGCTCCTGCGTCCTGCGTTGCAGGGCCGGGTTAATGGTAACCTCGACGATCACATCGGATTTCCATTCGCCGAGCAGGCCGGGGAGAATTTCGACCACCCAGTCGGCGGCGTATTCATAGCCAGTCAGACCGTCCGGACTGCGCACTTTCGCCGGTTCCGAGAGGGCCGCCATGGCCCGCTCCGGGGACAGCAGTTTGGCCGACACCATGTTTGCCAGTACAACCGAAGCGCGTTCCTCCGCGCGGCGCGGGCTGCTTGTCGGGGCGTAGCGCGACGGCGCCTTGAGCAACCCCGCCAGCAGGGCCGCCTCCGCGACCGAGACATTGCGCGCCGACTTGCCGAAATAGCGTTTGGACGCCGCTTCCACCCCATAGGTCCCGGCGCCGAAATAGACCCGGTTGAGATAGAGCTCGAGGATTTCATCCTTGCTCAGTTGCGTCTCCAGCCAGAGGGCCAGAACAACTTCCTGAAATTTGCGGGTGAGTGTGCGCTCCGGGGTCAGAAAAATATTCTTGGCCAGTTGCTGGGTGATGGTGCTTCCGCCCTCCACCACTGCCCCGGCCAGTACATTCCTGGCCATGGCCCGGATGAGCCCGATCGGGTCAACACCGAAATGGGACCGGAAACGCCGGTCCTCGGTCGCCAGCACCGCATTGACGAGATGGGGCGGCATCCGTGTCAGGCGGATATACCCGCGCCTCAGGCCACGCTCGGCCAGCACCGTGCCATCGCTCGCGACCAGCGTTACATTGGGGGGGCGTTTTTTGATGTTGGCCAGGGTCGAGGGCGGCATCGTCACCGTAACAACGGCGACCATGCCGGCAAGAATAATGGCTGCCCAGACGCCGGCGACACCGCCCCAGTAAAAGACATTGCCGGCAACGCTCCGGCTCCTGCCGGCACGCGCCTTGCGTTTTCGCTTCTTCGCGGGACCGCCGAACAGGAAACCGAAAATCAGTCCAATTCGCGTCTTTCGCTTCGGCGCGGCGCGGAACGCACGCCTGGCCGGCATCCGTCCCTTCGCCCGCCTGTCGGGTGCTCGGGTACGCAACACTCATTTCCCTCTGTGAGACCGGACGCGGAAATTCATGGCCCTGACCTGGTCTGAGCCTAGCCGGAGCGCTTTAAGGGCGGGTTAAGAGATAATCCCACATGGCGGGGCGCGAATGCCTCCGCTATGGTCGCGCAACAGCCCTTAAAGGGCACGGGTTCAAGGGGGACAGGCCATGAAGATTGTTCACATCACCGATCTTCATCTTGTCGCGCCGGGCGAGACCCTGTGGGGCCTCGATCCCCGGGATCGCGTGGCGGCCTGCCTCGACGACATCGCGCGCTGGCACAGTGACGCCGAGTTCTGCGTCATCTCCGGCGATCTGACCGACCGGGGCGATCCTTCAGCCTATAGATGGCTCGTGGATCGCCTGGAGAATTTTCCTCTTAAAACCTTCCTGATGGTTGGGAACCACGACGCGCGCGCGGGCTTCGTCGAGGCCTTTCCCGATACGGACCGCGACGAAAACGGCTTTGTACAATATGCCCACCGGAGCGATCAGGGCGTGTTTCTGTTTCTCGATACCGTCAAGGGGCCGGTGTCGGAAGGGGAATATTGCGCCATGCGCAGGGACTGGCTGGCCGCCCGGCTCAAAGCCGCCGCGGACGACCCGGTGTGGATTTTCATGCACCACCCGCCCTTCGATATCGGTCTGCCCTATATGGACCGGATCAAACTGGAAGAGCCGCGGGCCTTCGCCGAAGTTCTGGCGGGCCACAGCAATATCCGGCACATCTTTTTCGGCCATGTGCACCGGGCGGCCTATGTCAACTGGCGCGGAATTTCATGCACCTGCCTGCCCGGCGCCAACCACCAGGTCCCGCTCAACCGGGAAAGCGTGGAAACGCCCTATTCCGCGGAGCCGCCCATGTACGGGGTCGTGCTCATCGAAAACGCAAAAACGGTCGTCCACTTCGAGGCCTGTCTCGACCGGGGGCCGGTGGAAATGGGCTAAAGCGCGGACATCCGAAGAGGACTATTCTCCGGAGACTTCTTTCAGCGACTTGGCTTCCTGGCGCACGCGCTCGGCGCGCTCGCGGAGCTCTTCCTCGCGCGCCTTCCTGCGCGCCGCCTCGCGGCGCTTTTTACCTTCTTCATCCAGGCCCAGTGTTTTCTTGAGTGCATCCAGCATATCGTCCTCCTTTTCAGCAAAAGAACGCATGGCCGCGCGAACGGCCC
>QIGN01000050.1 GCA_003228955.1 Hyphomicrobiales bacterium | reverse complement strand
TGCCCGCCATGTTGCATCTCCTGGGGAACTCGGTCCCGGTTCCAGTCTCGCCGCAAATATTCTAGTTGGAAATTGAGCCTAAGGCGCATTTTGGCAGCCTGCATTGATATCAATCAAATATCCGAAATCAGAAGATTGGCATTGCCCTTCCATGGGCTTGTCCCAGCGTACACAGCATCGATTTTCCAACCAGGATCGTCCCTGAAAAAGGCAAGAGCGCCCCCGGCGCCATCTGGCCATACCCGCCGCTGTCTTTTAAGGTGTCCAATCAATTCTGGAGGCAATCATGTCCCGATCCCAGGTGAAGCTGGCGCCCAGGAGAGCTGGCGGGAGTGACCGCGCGGAAATACTCGCCTCGCATCTGCTCGAAGCGCGCCGGTGTTCCCTCGCTCTCGCCGAACCCCTGAGCGATGAAGACCAGGCCGTCCAGGCCATGGACGATACCAGCCCCGCCAAATGGCATCTGGCGCATACGACCTGGTTTTTCGAGGCCTTTGTGCTCGGCCCGTTCGACAAAGGTTACACGCCGTTCAGCGAGGATTTCGCCTTTTGCTTCAACTCCTATTACGAGAGCAAGGGCGCGCGCCAGCCGCGTTCCTCCAGGGGGCTAATGACGCGGCCCGGCGCGCAAGACGTGCGCGCCTACCGGTCTCACGTGGATGAAGCTCTGGAGCGGCTGTTTGAACGCGGCGTGGACGACGAGGCGCTGGATATTGTTGAACTTGGCCTCAATCACGAACAACAACATCAGGAGTTGTTGCTCACCGATATTCTGTACCTGTTCGCCAGCCAGCCCCTGAAGCCCGCTTATACCCATGCGGCCCTGTCCGCCACTTCCAAATCCCACCGCCCAACCATGATCCCCTTTGACGGCGGCATATTCGAGGTCGGGCATGGGGGCGAAGGATTCGCTTACGACATTGAAGGCCCGCGTCACGAGGTTCTGCTGCGGCCATTCAAACTCGCCGACCGCTGTGTCACACAGGGCGAGTGGCTGGAGTTCATGTCGGAGGGCGGTTACGCGCGCCATGAGCACTGGCTGTGCGATGGCTGGACAACGGTGCGGCGCGAGGGCTGGCGCGCGCCGCTCTACTGGGAGGAGCACGAGGGCGACTGGCGGCGGATGACGCTGTCCGGGATGCGCCCCATCGATCCCGCCGCGCCGGTCGCCCATGTCAGCTATTACGAGGCCGATGCCTTCGCGCGCTGGGCGGGCAAACGCCTGCCGACCGAATTCGAGTGGGAGCGCGCATCTGAAGGCCTGGCCGAAGAAGGCCGCATGCTGGGCAGCGGGAGCTTGCGCCCCGCACCCGCCGGCGCCCCCAATGGAGCGCTTCAACAGATGTTCGGCGATGTCTGGGAGTGGACGGCAAGCCATTACAGCCCCTATCCCGGATTTTGCCTTCCACAAGGCGCGGTGGGGGAATATAACGCCAAATTCATGTGCGGGCAGTTCGTGCTGAAGGGCGGCTCCTGCGCGACGCCTGATCGGCATGTGCGGCGCAGCTACCGCAACTTCTTCTATCCCCGCCAGCGCTGGCAATTCAAAGGACTGCGCCTCGCACAAGACCGATGACCCTCACCGAAGATACAAGCAAGGCGGAACTCTTTCACGCGGAGTTTGCCGAGGCGGTTCATACCGGCCTCACGGGCACGCCCAGGCGCATTCCCACACGGTTTCACTATGACGCGCGCGGCTCGGCGCTGTTCGAGGACATCACGCGGCTGGAGGAGTATTACCCCACCAGGACGGAGATCGGGTTGCTCAGCGCCCATGGGCCGGACATCGCCAAACGGGCCGGAGGGGCATGCGCGGTTGTGGAATTCGGGTCCGGCTCCAGCCGCAAGACGAACATCCTTCTGGAGCATATGGACAAGCCGTCCGCCTATGTGCCCATCGACATCGACGAGGTGGCGCTCGGGCAGGCCGCGGACCGGCTGCGCGCGCGCTTTCCCGGGCTTCGCATTCTCCCGGTTCATGCGGATTTCACTCGGCATATCGAACTGCCGCGCGAAATAGAAGATACGCCCCGACTGGGGTTCTTTCCCGGTTCCACCATCGGCAATCTGGAACTTGACGAAGCGGTTGAATTCATGGCCCGGGCGGGTGATCTGCTGGGCCGGGGAAGCAATTTGCTGATTGGCGCGGATCTGCGGAAGGACTTGAAAATCCTGCTTCCCGCCTATGACGATCCCGGCGGCGTTACAGCCAGTTTCACGCTCAATCTCTTTCACCGGATCAACCGGGAGCTGGACGGAAATCTGGACGTGTCGCGGTTTGCCCATGTCGCCATCTACAATGACCAGATCGGCCGGATAGAAATCTACATTGAATCGCTCATCGACCAGAGCGCGCAAATCATGGGACGCCAGTACCGGTTCGCCAAAGGCGAGCGGGTCCATGTGGAGAATTCGCACAAATACACCCTGCCGCAGTTTCAGGGCCTTGCTGAAAAAGCCGGATGGCGAACCGGGCAGGTGTGGGTGGACACCGGAAATCTGTTTTCCCTGCACTATCTCGCCCGCGCCTGAAATCTGGCCGCTTGCCGGTTGGGCGCTCAGGCTCTGGATCGCTTCATGTTTTGATTGAATCAAAACCGCGATCTGGTTTCTTGTTTATGCGTATCGTTTTTCCGATAACCGGTTTCCACCTATCGGTGATACGCACTAGGACCTGTCGGCAAAGCAGGCCAGCGGTGCTGGCGTTGAAGCAAGGGCTGCCCATGGCGTTGCTGAAAAGATTCTTCGCGAAGAAGAGCACATACAAATCCCTGAAACGGGACCTCCACAATGCGAGACTGGCGGCAATTCTCGAAACGAACGCAATCGATCTTGTCATCGATGTAGGCGCCAATACCGGCCAGAGCGCCGAAGCGCTGAGGGGGTCCGGATACCGGGGAGAGATCGTTTCCTATGAACCGATCAGGCGGTGCCATGAGGAGCTGACGGCGAAAGCCGCGTCCGATCCGCGCTGGTCGATCGCCCCGCGATGCGCGCTGGGGGACAGCGACGGAACGGTCGAGTTGCAGGTCTCGCAAGGGTCTTCGCTGAGCAGTATTGCCCCGCCGACGCCCGCCATGGCCCGGGCCATGCCGAAGGTGCGGGCCGCCTCGAGCGAGACGGTTCCCATTCACCGGCTCGACGCGCTGATGAAGGATGAGCTCAAAGGCGCCGCGGGCGTCTTCCTCAAAGTCGATGCGCAGGGTCACGACATGGCTGTCCTGCGCGGCGCGGAAGGCATCATGGCGCGCCTGACGGGCATCAAGGTCGAAATGTCGCTCCTGCCGCTTTACGAAGGCGAAACGCTGTATCTGGAGATTTTGCAATTTCTGCATGAGCGCGGCTTCCACCCCCATATGCTCATCGATGTCGGCTATAGCGAAAAACTGGGACGGCAGTTGCAAATCGACGGGGTATTCATCAAAGGCGCATAGGCTGTTACCTGGGCGATCCCGGCCACCCGCTCCCCCTTTTCCCAACCACCCCAAGGGTACCATTTCGGGTGGTTGGGAAAAGGGGGAGCGGGTGGCCGGGATCGCCGGTTTCATGGAAAACCGCTCCAGTCCCAATGCGCCGGGTGTTATTGTCCGACATGGGAAAAAAGAGAAAAATATTCGACTGCTTTTTATTTTTCAACGAGCTGGATATTCTTGAAATTCGCCTGAACACGCTGGACGCCCACGTCGACCGGTTTGTTCTCGTGGAGTCGACCAGCACCTTTACCGGGCAGCCCAAGCCGCTTTTCTTTGCGCAAAACAAGCAGCGGTTCAGGAAATTCCTGCCCAAGATCACCCACGTCATCGTCGATGACATGCCGTGGGACCCGGAAAGCCCCTATGTATGCGAGGCGCTCCAGCGCTCGGCGATCGGCCGGGGGCTTGGCGCGGCGCAGCCGGACGATCTGATCATCGTCTCCGACGCGGATGAAATTCCCAAGCCCGATGCCCTTCGCGGCGCGCTTCGGAATGCGCCGGGGCGCATCACCTATTTCGAAGGGGTCTACTATCATTTTTATCTCAACTGGCGGCTGACCGAACGCAAGGACCTCATGACCTCGCGCATGATCGAGTTCAGGAATTTCCATGACGGATGGCTGCTGCGCTCCACCAAGGGCCGGCGCAGTGTATCGGCGCCCGGGTGGGCGGAATATCTCATGTGGCTCCCCTATGCCGCGCGGCGTCACAAGGCGTTTCTGCGCCGCCAGATCTGCCGCGAAGGGTGCTGGCATTTTTCCTTCATGATGAGCCCGCGCGACGTGCGCCGCAAACTCTCCGCCTACAAAACGCCCGACCGGCTGAAAGCGACCAAATCGCTCCCCGAGGCGATCGAGCAGCGCATTGCCCAGCGCCGGTCCATGTTCGACAGCGAAATCGTGAAGGTTCCGATGGAGGAGTTACCGGACTATGTTCAGCGGAACCGGGCAAAATTCAAACATATGATCGAGTGAAGAAATGCGCGCGCGGGAGGTGATACGCCCCGATGTTTCCAATCTCCGATGACAATCCCCGCCGCATCACGCCGTATGTCACCTGGGGTCTGATCGCGGCAAGTGTGCTCGTCTTCCTCTGGCAGGCGTCCCTGGACAGCAAGGCCGGCGAAGCGGCGGTCTATGCGCTGGGCATGATCCCGGCGCGGCTGTTCGGCTTTTCTCAGCTCCCGCACGAACTCGCGGCCATACCCGCCTGGGCGACCGTCCTCACCTCCATGTTCCTGCATGGCGGGTGGATGCATCTGGGCGGCAACATGCTGTTTCTGTGGATATTCGGCGACAATGTCGAGGACGCCATGGGGCATTTCCGCTTTGCCGTCTTCTATCTGGTCTGCGGCGCGGTGGCGGCCCTGACTCAAGGGCTCCTCAACCTTCAGTCGGATATTCCGATGATCGGCGCCAGCGGCGCGATTTCCGGCGTTCTGGGCGCCTATCTGCTGCTGTATCCGCGCGCGCGGGTCAGGGTGCTGCTGTTTCTCGGCATCATATTCTGGATCGCCCATGTCCCGGCGATGTTCGTGCTCGGGGTGTGGTTCATCGGCCAGCTGGTGAATGCCGCGATGGCCCCGCCCGATGTGCCCGGCGTGGCGTTCTGGGCCCATGCGGGCGGCTTCGTGGCGGGCATGGTCCTGGTGCCGTTCTTCAACAAATATATGCCCCTGTGGCAGGGCGCCCGCTCAAAGCCCTTCGATATAGAGCGCCGCCGGGGCCCCTGGGGATGATGCGGAAGCAGTCCCCGCCGCCCGCTTTTGTACAGGAGTGGCGCACCCGACAGGATTCGAACCTGTGACCTCTGCCTTCGGAGGGCAGCGCTCTATCCAGCTGAGCTACGGGTGCATGCCTTTGATGGGAGCGGACATTACTGTATCGCCGTAGCCCATGCAATTGGACAGCGCGCGC
Organism: Hyphomicrobiales bacterium; assembly: GCA_003228955.1. Taxonomy (GTDB): domain Bacteria; phylum Pseudomonadota; class Alphaproteobacteria; order Rhizobiales; family Methyloligellaceae; genus UBA2767. Next base: position 3,573 of record QIGN01000050.1, on the reverse strand, counting down.
CTTACCCTTCGCGCCGGATCATTGCCTCAACACGTCACAGCCCTGTTCGGACTGAAACACGCCTGAGCGATGGCGGGCAAGTGCCTGACCCTCCCCGAACAGGTCCGGAGGGATCGGGCCCTGGCAGTCAGGCCGCCGCGCGGCTGGCGCCCTCAAGCGCCTGAACCAGGGGCGGCACTCAATCAAATTTACCGAAAAATTGAAATCAAATTGGCGGTGCGGATTCTCTCTCCTGAAGGGTCTGTCTGTCACAACAGAAGTCCTCACTCCCAGGATGGACAAGATGAAATCCGGCATTATCCTGTTTGTTATGTTTGCCACGCCGTTCGGCATTGCGTTTGTCAGCCAGGGCACCGTGACGCCGGCTGAACAGGCCGGCATGACCTGCGCGAACAAAAAACTCGTTGCGTACGGGTATACCCATCCACAGCTCGCGTTTGCCGAGCTGGCGGCAATTGTCACCTGGCAAGGAGAGGCGGAGGAAAAGAGACCTGGTCTCAGCAACTGGCATCTTGCCAGGAACCGCAACATGAACTGCCGCAAGTTCAAGAAGAGCGGCCATTTTCAGTGTGTGCTCTCCGCCACGCCCTGCCGCGTGGCCGCGAAATAGGCCCGCACGGCTCAAATGCGCGGTGGATGGAAACCAAGTTTCGCCTGACGCCCGGAGCGCGCGGCACTATAGTGCGCGGCCATGAGCGGACCGGCTACAGATTCGAATTCAACAACTCTCCGTCCGGTCAAAAAGGGCGACCATGTTTTCCTGATTGACGGGTCGGGTTACATCTTCCGCGCCTATCATGCGCTCCCTCCCCTGACGCGCCCCTCGGACGGTTTGCCCGTCGGCGCGGTGCACGGCTTCTGCAACATGCTGTGGAAGCTGCTGCGCGACACCAATGACGAATTCGAGCCGACCCATTTCGCGGTCATCTTCGACTATTCGGGCAAATCCTTCCGCAACGACATCTACCCCCAATACAAGGCGCACCGCCCGCCCGCGCCCGAGGACCTGGTGCCGCAGTTCTCCATCATTCGCGATGCGACCCGCGCCTTCAATGTCGCCTGCATCGAGAAGGAGGGCTTTGAGGCGGACGACCTGATCGCCACCTATGCGCGCCAGGCAAGGCAAGCGGGCGGCGAAGTCACCATCGTGTCCTCGGACAAGGATCTGATGCAGCTTGTCGGCCCCGGCGTCGTCATGGTCGACACCATGAAGAACAGGCGCATCGGGCCCGAAGAGGTCGCCGAGCGCTTCGGCCTCGGCCCGGACAAGGTGATCGATATCCAGGCATTGGCGGGGGACTCGAGCGACAATGTTCCCGGTGTTCCCGGCATTGGCGTGAAAACCGCCGCCCAGCTCATCTCCGAATATGGCGATCTGGAAACGCTGCTCGCCTGCGCGGGCGAGATCAAACAGAACAAGCGGCGCGAGAACCTGATCGAATTCGCCGATCAGGCGCGCCTTTCAAAAGAGTTGGTGACGCTGAAGCAGGATGTCCCCGTCGATGTGCCGCTGGAGAGAACCGGCGTGCGCGATCCAGTGGCGGAGGAAATCCTCGGCTTTATGGTGGAAATGGAATTCACGACCCTGACCAAGCGCGTGTCTGCGGCGCTGGGCGCCGATCCCCCGGCGCGAAAAACCCCCGCTCCTTCGGGGGGTGAGGGCGGCGGCGATGGCGAACCGGCAACGCCCGCGAAGCTGGCCGCGAAGCGCGCGGTTAAAATCGCCAATCTGCCCATTGACCGGTCGGCCTATGAAACCGTGACCGATCTGGCCGCGCTGAAAACCTGGATCGACGAGGCCCGCGCCCGGGGCTATCTCGCCATCGATACCGAAACGGATTCCCTTGACGCCATGCGCGCGCGCCTCGTCGGCGTCTCCATGGCCACCGCGCCGGGCAGGGCGTGCTACGTGCCGTTGCAGCATGGCGCGGGCGAGGGGCTCGATCTGCTGGGCGTGGGCGACGCCAAACAGATTCCGCTTGAGGACGCGCTGGACGCGCTCAAGCCGTTGCTGGAGGACGAAAGCGTCCTCAAGGTGGGTCAGAATCTGAAATACGATCTGCTGGTGCTGGCGCAGCACGGCATTGACGCCGCGCCGATGGACGACACCATGCTGATGTCTTATGCGCTGGATGCGGGGCGCGGTCGGCACGGCATGGACGAGCTCGCATTGCGCCATCTGGGCCATGTGTGCATCCCCTTCAAGGAGGTGGTGGGAACGGGCAAGTCCGCGCTCACCTTCGATCAGGTACCGATTGAGCGGGCAAGTGAATATGCCGCCGAGGACGCGGATGTGACCCTGCGCCTCTGGCTGATGCTCAAGCCCCGGCTTGCGGGCGAGGAAATGCGCACCGTCTACGAGACGCTGGAGCGCCCGCTCGCGCCCGTGCTGGCGCGCATGGAGCGGCGCGGCGTCTATGTGGAGCGCCAGGTGCTCTCGCGCCTGTCGGGCAATTTCGCGCAGAAGCTGGCCGGTCTGGAAGCCAGCATCCATGAAAGCGCCGGAAGCGACTTCAACATCGCGTCCCCGCGCCAGCTCGGCGAAATTCTGTTCGACAAAATGGGCCTTCCCGGCGGCAAACGCACCAAGTCGGGCCAGTGGGAGACAGGGGCGGGCATTCTGGACGACCTGGCGGGCAACGAAAACCTCTCGGGGGAGGCGCGGGAGTTCGTTTCACAGATGATGGAGTGGCGGCAGCTGGCCAAGCTCAAAAGCACCTATACGGACGCGCTCCCGAACCATATCAATCCGAAGACAAACCGCATCCATACCTCTTACGCCATGGCCGCCACGACCACCGGGCGTCTTGCGTCCACCGACCCGAATTTGCAGAACATTCCCGTGCGCACGGCGGAAGGGCGGGAGATTCGCAAGGCTTTCGTGGCGGAGAAGGGCAACAGGCTGATCTCCGCCGACTATTCCCAGATCGAGCTGCGCGTGCTCGCCCACATGGCCGATATTCCCGCGCTCAAACAGGCGTTCGAGGACGGGCTCGACATTCACGCCATGACCGCGTCCGAAATGTTCGGGGTCCCGGTGGAGGGCATGGACGCCGGCGTCCGGCGGCGCGCCAAGGCGATCAATTTCGGCATCATCTACGGCATTTCCGCCTTCGGCCTCGCCAACCAGCTCGGCATTTCCCGGGGCGAGGCCGGCGACTATATCAAGACTTACTTTCAGCGCTTCCCCGGCATCCGCGACTATATGGAAGCGACGAAAGAAACCGCCCGCAAACAGGGCTTCGTCACGACCCTGTTCGGGCGGCGGATGCACTATGCCGACATCAATTCCAAGAACGCGCAGGTGCGCGGCTTCAAGGAGCGCGCCGCCATCAACGCCCCCATCCAGGGCTCGGCCGCCGACATCATCCGCCGGGCGATGGTGCGCATGGAGGACGCGCTGGAGCGCGCGAAGCTGTCCGCGAAAATGCTGCTTCAGGTCCATGACGAGCTGATCTTCGAGGCGCCCGAGGCGGAAGTAGACAAGACGATTGAGGTGGCGTGCGCCGTGATGGAGAATTCACCCGCGCCCGCGTTGCAGCTTGATGTCCCGCTGAAGGTGGACGCAAGGGC
>QIGN01000166.1 GCA_003228955.1 Hyphomicrobiales bacterium | reverse complement strand
TTGCCGGCGACAATATCGGGAACGACGATGATATCGGCCCGGCCCGCGACCGGCGCGGCGATGGCCTTGATTCTGGCGGCCTCCGCCGACACGGCGATGTCGAAGGCAAGCGGCCCGTCCACCACCGCGCCCGGAACATTCTCCTTTGCCCAGAGGGCCAGCTCCGCTGCCTCCCCACTGGAAGGAATGGCTTCGGAAACCTCCTCGGTGGCCGACAACAGCGCTACATGCGGGCATTCAAACTCCAGCGCGTGCGCCAGATCGACCGCGTTGCGGAGGATGCCCTTCCTGGTTTCCATATCGGGATGGGTATTGAGCGCCGCGTCCGAAATGAACAGCGGCCTGTCATGGCCCGGCGCCGTCACGTGAAATATGTGAGAGAGCCGCCTGCCCGTGCGCAGGCCATGGCGCTTGTCGAGTATGGCGCGCATGAACACATCGGTTTGCACATGGCCCTTTAGAATAGCCTCCACACGGCCCGCGCCCGCATGGGCGGCGCCTTTCGCCGCGGCGTCCGCTTCTTCCACGGCGACATCGATGGTGAAGGGCGAGATATCCCAGCCGAGTTTTTCCGCGCCGGCCCTGATGTCTTCCGGATCGCCGATCAGCAGCGGCTCGATGAGCCCAGCCTCAACGCAATCGCGCACGCTTTCCAGAACCACATCCGTGCCGGCATTGACGACGGCGGTGCGCAGGGGCGCGAAGCCGCGCGCGGCCTTGAGCAGCTCAGGCGGGCATTGGGCGCGGGGTGTCGGGGGCATGGGCGCGCCTCTACACGTTCACTCCGCCTTCGGGCACATCGGTGTGCTGGTATTTCTTCAGCATACGCTTGGGATATTTGAGCGCATCGCGGCGGAACGGATCACCGAGCTCCCGGGTCACAAGCACCTCGATAATCGTGGTCTTGCCTTCCTTTTGCGCATCGCAGGCCTTGATGAGCTCATTGCCTACATCGTCGAGTTTCTCAACCGTGACCGCCTGAGCCCCCATGGACAGCGCGATCTGGGCGAAGCTCGGATTGTCCAGATTGGTGCCGATGAAACGGTTGCCGTAGAAATCCACCTGGTTCTTCTTCTCCGCGCCCCACTGCTTGTTGTGGAACACCACCGCTGTCACCGGGATTTCCTCGCGCACGCAGGTGAGAATTTCGCCAAAACTCATGCCCCAGGCGCCATCGCCCACATAAGCCACGGCGGGCCGTTCGGGCGCCGCCACCTTCGCGCCGATGATGCAGGGGAAAGCATAGCCGCAATTGCCGAAACTCATGGCCGCGAACATGGAGTTGGGCCGGTTGAAGCGTAAATAGGAGTTGGACACCGAGCAGATATTGCCGATGTCGGTCGACACCATCACGTCCCCGGGAAGCGCCTTTTCAAGCGCGCGCAGCATCTGGCGCGGATGCATATGGGGCGAGTCCTTGATCTGCCCGAGGCTCCAGACGTCTTTTTCATGCTCCCAGCCATCCAGTTCGGATTCCCAGGCGTCTTTCTGTTTTTTGACTTCTTTCAGCCGCGCCTCCTTGTTGTCCGCGCAGGTGAGCTTGCGGTTGGCGAGCCGGTAGGTGATTGCCTTGGCGGCGGCTTTGGCGTCGCCGACAACACCGCAGGAGATCTGTTTCACGAGGCCGAGCATCCGGTGGTCGGTGTCGACCTGAATGATTTTCGCCTTTTCCGGCCAGTATTCGATTTCATATTGCGGCAATGTGCCGAACGGCCCGAGCCGGGTGCCGAGCGCCAGCACCACGTCGGCTTTAGCGAGCAGTTTCATGGCCGCCTTGGAGCCCTGATAGCCAAGCGGTCCGCACCACAGGGGATGTTTTTCCGGAAAGGCGTCATTGTGCAGATAGGAGCACACCACAGGCGCATCAAGCGCTTCGGCAAGCGCGACCGCCTCGTCAACGCCATCGGAGAAAATGACGCCGCCGCCGGATACGATGACCGGGAACTTGGCGGACGCAAGAAGATCGGCGGCTTCATCGAGGCTTTCCTCCGCGCCCGGCCCGCGCAGGATTTTCTTCGGGGCCGGAATGTCATAGTCGTGTTCACCATAGAAATAGTCGCGCGGAATGTTCAGCTGCGTGGGCCCGCGCTCAGACATGGCCATATCGAAGGCCCGCGCGGTGAACTCCGCCATCCGCGCCGGATTGTTGACATGGGCCTGGTATTTGGTGATTTCCTCGAAAAAGGGAAGCTGCTGGGCTTCCTGAAATCCGCCCAGCCCCTGCGTCGCGGAGCCGGTCTCGGGGGTGATGACCACCACCGGCGAATGGGCCCAGAAGGCCGCCGCCGTCGAGGTCACATAATTGGTGATGCCGGGACCGTTCTGGCCGATGCACACGCCGTGCCTACCGCTCGCGCGCGAATAACCGTCCGCCATATGCCCCGCGCCCTGTTCATGCACGGTCGGGATGAACCGGATGCCGGCGGAGGGAAACAAATCCAGGGCGTCCATGAACGCCGACCCGGCGATGCCGAACATCTCGCTCACGCCCTGCGCGATCAGGGCCTCCACAAATGCTTCACTGGGGGTCATTCGGGTCATGGCGATCCTCTTATCGACTGGCGGCCTCAACAAAATTCACCCGCCTCACCGTCCCGCATGCCGAGACGTTTCGTCTCGTTTTAAGAGACGGTTGCCTGTGCTGTCAATCTGAGTCCGGAGGGTTTTTTTACTTTGGACAGGGGCGGCGTCAGGAAAATAGCGGGGTCAGGCCTTCATATCCCAGATATCCGCGAGACGCCCGGCGGCGGCCTGAAGCTTTTCCGCATATCGTGGTGCATCCTCCACGGTGACGCGATGGATCGGCCCGTGCATGCCAAGCGAGGCTACGGCATAACCTTCTGGAGCAAGTACCGGCACCCCAACGCCGATAATCCCTTCCGCATACTCCTGATTTCCTATCGAATATCCGCGCTCGCGGATCGCGTCCAGCTCGGCCAAAAGCGCATCGGGGTCGGTGATGGTGTTTTTGGCGAAAGGCACCAGATCAAGTGTCTCTATTGTCCGCGCCCGCAAATTGTCGGGAAGAAACGCCATCATGGCCTTGCCGCCCGATGTAATGTGCGCCGGCAACTGGATGCCCGTCACAATATGGACGCGTGGCTCGCGCGTGCACTCAACCCGCTCTATATAGACATAGTCGCGGCCCGCGACGACACCGAGCGTACAGCTCTCGCCCAGTTCGGCCACGACCTTCTGGATGGTCGCCAGAATTGGAATACCCTGGTTCGCCGACCGGATCGTATCGAACCCGAATTTCGTCAGCCGTGCGCCGATGGCAAACCGGTCACGGTTTGGAATCTTCACGATCAGGCCGAGCTCGTGCATCTGCTGCAACAATCTGTGCAATGATTGCTTGGACATCCCGAGCCGGTCGGTGAGATCCGGCAACCCGATGGACTGGGGCTGCTCGACGATCACCTCAAGAACCCGCATCGCCTTTTCCAGCGTGGAATTGGATGAGTTGGCATTCTTGCTGTTTCTCATGCGCCCCCCTTGCCGAAGAACGCTTCGGCGATGGGCAACATTAACCGTAAACTGCCAATCGACAAATCAATGACTTGCGCAATTCCATCTTGTGACCTTGTTTTCACTCTCACGCTGCCGGAGGGCAGAAGCGCGAATAGCCAGGGCGTAATATGAGATTGACAGCATTTGGCGCTGGCTCGTAAAACGAGACGAAACGTCTTGCCATGCGGAACGCACAATGCCGGGCACGCGGTCTATATCAGTCGAGTTTCGGGAGATACCATGACCAATATGACCCCAGGTGATATTTCAGGGCTCATGAGCCGCGCCCGTACGGCAATGGAAGAATTCTCCGGCGCCACGCAGGCCCGGCTGGACGAAGCGGTCACGGCAATCGCCTGGTCGCTCTACAAACCCGAAACCGCAAAAGCTCTGGCGGAACAGGCTGTCGAAATTACCGGCCTTGGCGCCGTGGACAGCAAAATCACAAAGAACCAGCGAAAGACCTTCGGCACGCTGCGTGATCTTATGCGGGTCAAGTCGACCGGTATCATCGAGGAGCTGCCCGAGAAAGGCCTCGTCAAATATGCCAAACCGGTCGGTGTCGTGGCGGCCGTCACGCCTTCGACCAATCCGTCAGCCACGCCCGTCAACAAAGCGATGATGGCGCTCAAGGGCGGAAACGCGGTTGTCATTGCCCCTTCACCGCTCGCCTGGAGCGTGACCAATGCAACGGTCGAGGCCATGCGGGCGGAACTCGCCAAAATCGGCGCACCGGAGGATCTTGTCCAAATTCTCCCCCAACCCGTGACCCGTGATGCAACCGCCCAATTGATGGGCGCTGCCGATCTGGTCGTTGTGACCGGCAGCCAGAACAATGTGCGCCGCGCCTATTCGAGCGGCAAACCGGCGATCGGCGTCGGCGCTGGCAATGTGCCGGTTATCGTCGACACATCGGCCGATCTCGATGACGCCGCGGAAAAAATCTGCGCCTCGAAAATTTTCGACAATTCCACCTCCTGCTCGTCGGAAAATTCCCTGATCATTCCGGACGAAATTTACGACGGCGCGATCGCCGCCCTGAAGCGTGCCGGCGGCTATATGGCAAGCCCCGATGAAGGAAAGAGGATCGTCGGTCTGCTGTGGCGGGACGGTAAACTCAACCGCGACATCATTGCCAAGGACGCCGCGGTTCTGGCCGGTATTTTCAAACTTGGCGGCGATGCCGCATCGGCAAAATTCTTCATGGTCGAGGAAACCGGGATTGGCGGGGATTTTCCACTTTCAGGGGAAAAGCTCTCGCTTGTTCTCACCATTTACCGGGCGAAGGATTTCACCGACGCCAAGCGCATCGGTTCCGAAATTCTCGAACATCTGGGCAAGGGGCATTCCATCGGCATTCACACGCAGAATATGGAAAATGCCCGCGAGCTGGCCGAGGATATTGACGTGGTGCGGGTGCTGGTCAATCAGGCGCATACTTTCGGTAATGGCGGCGGGTTCAACAACGGCCTTCCCTTCACGCTGTCAATGGGCTGCGGCACGTGGCAGGGAAATTCCATTACCGACAATCTCAATTACACCTGCTTTCTCAACATCACCCATCTCGTAACGACAATCCCCGAGGACAAGCCGGCGGAGGAAGACCTGTTCGGCGGCCATTGGGAAAAATACGGGAAATAAAAGACAAGGGCCTGAGGGGGAACATGAATTTCGAGGAACATGCGGCCAAACCGCTGCTGAAAGCCGTGGGCATCGCCGTGCCCGATGGCGGCCTTGCGCGCAGCGGCGATGAAGCCGCCGCGCTGGCGGAAAAAATCGGCGCCTGCGTCGTGAAAGCGCAGGTGCCAACCGGCAAGCGGGGAAAGGCGGGCGGCATCGCGCTCGCCGCAACTCCCGACGAGGCGCGCGGCGAGGCGGCGCGCATTCTCGCACTGGAAATCGCCGGGTTCCCGGTGAACTCGGTTCTGGTCGAACAGCAGGTCCCGATCACCAAGGAATTCTACGCCGCCGTTCTCAACGACTCCGATACCAAGGGACCGCTGCTGCTGTTCTCGGCCGAAGGCGGCATGGACATCGAGGAGATTGCGCAGAAACACCCCGGCGCTCTGGTGCGGCTGCCGATAGATATTCGCAAGGGTCTGGAGGCAGATGCCCTCGAAGTGGCCATCCCCGATATAGACGGTGCAGAGCGCGCCGCATTGCTTGATACGCTGACCAGACTTTACCAGGCCTATATTGAAAACGACGCGGAGCTGATGGAAATCAATCCTCTGGTGGCGGCGCAAGATGGCAAGACCATCGCGCTCGACTGCAAATTCATCCTCGATGATTCCGCAATCCGGCGGCAGGGCGATTTGGCCGACTCCGGCGCGCCAGAAAAGCTCACTGAACTGGAGAGCCGGGGCCAGGAAATCGGTTTTAAATATATCGAGCTGGAGGGCAATGTGGGCGTGCTCTCCAACGGAGCGGGGCTGACCATGACCACCATGGACGCCATCTCGCACTATGGCGGGACGCCGGCGAACTTTCTCGAGATCGGCGGCAACGCCTTCGTGCTCGGCAAACAGGCGCTGGAAGTGGTCTTGGCAAACCCGCGCGTCAAAAGCCTGCTGATCAATTTCTGCGGCGCCATCGCCCGCACAGATGTCATGACCGGCGGCGTGCTGGAAGCCTGGGACGAGGTGAACCCTCAGGTGCCGGTGTTCTGGTCGATCAGCGGCACCGGGGAGGACGAGGCCCGGGCCATGCTCAAAGACAAGCTGGGGGCGACCTCCTACCCGACCATGGATGAGGCGGTGCGGGCCGCCGTGGAGGCCGCGAAATGATTGTACGCGGGCCTGAAACCGTTCTGGTGCAGGGCATCACCGGCCGCCAAGCAACCTTCTGGTCGGAGCGCATGACGGAATATGGCACGCGGATTATCGGCGGGGTGAACCCGAAAAAGGCCGGTATCGAGCATCTTGGGCTTCCGGTCTGGGGGTCGGCAAAAGATGCGGCCAAGGATCAGGACAAAGCAATCGGCTGCTCCTGCGTGATCGTGCCGCCGCCGGGCGTCAAATCCTCCGTGCTCGACGCGCTGGAGGCCGGTATCAGGAAAATCGTCATATTGACCGAACATGTGCCTGTCCATGACGTGATGTATTTTCTGTCCGCCGCGCGCGAGGCCGGCGCCTGCGTCGTCGGCCCCAACACCGCCGGCATCGTCACGCCGGGCGAATGCTTCGTCGGCTTCATGCCGGCCTTCAATGAGCGGGTGTTCAAACCGGGAAGCGTCGGCGTCATCTCCCGCTCGGGCTCTCTGGGCACGCTGGTGTGCCTCGACATGGTGCAGGCGGGCCTGGGCATTTCCGCCTTCATCGGTATTGGCGGCGACCCGGTCATCGGCACCACCACGCGCGATGCGCTTGAATGTTTCGACAAGGACAAGAAAACCGAAGGCATCGCGCTGATTGGCGAGATTGGCGGCTCCATGGAGGAAGACGCGGCGGAGTATGCCAGAACCATGTCCAAGCCCATTGTCTCCTTCATGGCCGGCGCGGCCTCCCCGCCGGGCAAGAAGATGGGCCATGCCGGGGCCATCGTCATGGGCGACAAGGGGTCTTACGCGGGCAAGAAAAAAGCGCTGGAGGGAGCTGGCGTTAGCGTGCTGCCGACGCCCTCAATGCTGCCCGATGCGCTGAAAGAGCGGCTCTCGGGCTAGGGCCGAGCCTGGCTGAGACGCACATAAACATAGATGCCGGTCACAAACGTCGCGGCGGCAACGCTGAGCAGCGCCGCGTTATATCCCGATACCGCGATCAGCCCGGCAAAGAGAGCCGGAAAGGCAAGCGAACCCACAAACACGAATGTCATGACGCCCGAAGTGGCCGCCGCGACACGTTCTGGCCCCGCGATATCGGCCACCAGCGCAAGGTAAACCCCGTTCCAGCTGAACCCCGCCGCCCCGAACCAGCACCCGAGAGCAATCAGGGCGAGGCGCGACCAGCCGGCATCGACGAACACGGCGGCAACCACGGACGCGGCGGTCAGCAAACCCAGAAAGCCCAGCACAATATCGGGACGCGTCCGGTCGGCCACATATCCCCAGGCGAGGCGCGCGATGACGCTTGTCACCATGGCCGCGCTCAGGACCAGCCCGGCCTCGAGCGCGCTGACCCCCGCGCGGTCGACGAAAAACGCCACCATGACCGCGCCGAACGCATATTGCATCCCCGAATAAACCAGCCCCGTAATCCCCAGCGCGCGCAGCCGTGGGCCGCGCATCACCAGCGCCACCCCCGCGAGCGGTTTGCGCGGCAGGAGCGGGTGGGCGGGCTCGCGGCCTGAGTCCAGAACCGCGCGCCAGGGCTGGACGGCGGCGGCCACAACGAGACAGACAAGTCCCAGGGCGAAGGCCGCCCCCTGCCACCCGAATTTCAGCGCCAGAAGCGGCGCCGCGACCCCGCATATCGCGCTCCCGGCGGGCACGCTGGTCTGCTTGATGGAAAAAATCCCCGAGCGTTTTCCCGGCGTCGTCATGGCGGTGAGCAGCCGCCCGCTGGCGGTATTTCCCGGCCCATAGGCAAGACCGATCAGCACCGCGCTCAGGACCGCCGACGCCACCGTACCGACGGCCAGAACAAACAACCCCGCCGCCGCGAACCCAAGCCCGCCCTGGCTGGTGCGCAGCGCCCCGTAGCGGGCGACAATGTTTGGCGCGGCCATGGAGGAGAGCGCCGCGCCCGCATAAAGAATCGCCGCATAGAGCCCGATATAGCGGGCCGGAATTTCCAGCGTTTGCGAGGCGGTCGGCGCCAGAACCGGCAGGGTCATCGACGCCAGAATGATCGTCGCATAGGTGGCCAGCATAGTGACCACCGCGGCGACAAGCGGGGGCTGTCCCTGTTCATTCACTGATCGGATGTTTCCCAATTGCAGCAATGCTATAGTCGATATGCGCAAGTACCATGGGGAGCGCCAAACGAAAAGCGGCGTTCAAGGCGCAAATGTTTCCAGAGGATCGATTCAATGTTCACGATATACGGCCGCCCCAACTCATCCAACGTCCGCAAGGTTCTGTGGCTGTGCGAGGAAATCGGCCAGACCGGTTACGAGCGGGTGGATTATGGGCGCGGTTTTAAGCCGATCGATTCGCCGGAATATGTTGCGCTCAATCCAAACATGGTCGTTCCGACACTTGTTGACGGCGATTTCGTACTCTGGGAGTCTAACGCTATCCTGCGCTATCTGGCCACCAGACACGGGCCGGAAGAGATTTACCCCAAAGACCCCGCCGTCCGCGCCAAAGTCGAAATGTGGCTCGACTGGCAGCTGACGACGCTTCTGACCGGCGTGCGGCTGCTGTTTCAGGGGCTGCATGTAAAGGACCCCGCCCACACCGCGCCGGAGCAACTGGAAAGCGCCGGCAAACTCGCCACTTGCTCGATGGAAATCCTCGATGCGAATCTGGCCGTGCCCGGCGGGTATGTCGCGGGCGATACGCTCACAATCGCCGACTGCGCAATCGGCATGTTCGTGCATCGCTGGTACACGCTCCCCATATAGAGCGGCGGGAATTTACGGCGCTTGAAGCCTATTACGCGCGGCTCAAGGAGCGCGCGCCGTTTCAGAAATGGATTGTCGGTCAGGGGGTGTAGGGATCTAGCTCACACCCGCAATCTGCATCACCTCTTCCACAAGGTTCGCCGGGACGCTCAGGCCCTTCTCCGCCGCCTGTTTACGCAGTGCCTCGCGCCGCGCGCCGGGAATACGCGCGCCCTCCTGATCCGTGATGCTGTCCATGATGGCCTCGACGCGGGCGAGGAAATGATCGCGGCCCGAAAAGGCTTCCGGGTCGATGACAATGAGAAACTGCCCCACGGAAGGCGGGCTGCCATCAGTTGTAAAAAAAGACGAGGCCTCGGTTGAGAGCGCGCTGCCCGTGAGGGGGGCCGAGAGAATCTCGACCATCAGGCCGAGCGCCGCGCCTTTCGCCCC
>QIGN01000168.1 GCA_003228955.1 Hyphomicrobiales bacterium | reverse complement strand
AAAGCGAGGTCGCGGAGGCGCTCGCCCGCGACGGTTTCACGCTTCTTGCGATCCCCATCGACGCCAAGGCCTATGACGGAAAGTTCTGAGCAACGGGAATTTATTTGGCGAAGGCCTCAACCGACTCCCGCGTGTAAAAGTCCCAGAACGCGCCATCGCGTTCTGCAAGCAACCGCTCGACCAGGACTGGTGTCAGCTCCGCGTCATACATATCGCTCCGGTTGCGGCATTCCAGAGGTTCGCGCAGATGAGCGGCTGAACTGGCGAGAGTGCGAAGAGCGCCACCGGCGCTCGCGATGATATCTTCATAGCGGATGACACGGTCCGCCGGCAGCGATCTGAACCGCTCGAAAAACCACGACAGAAGATAACCTGCCGGTCGAGCCGCTCGGGGATCGACTCCAGACGTGCCTGTAACTCCGGGTCCATCTTCTCCCCCTTGGGCGCGCGGCCATCGCGCACCGGCATCGAGACGGAGTTCCAGGACGAAAGAACGGCCACCGGATTGCGAATGGTGGCAAATGTCGAGAAACGTTTCGCGAGGTCCGGCAACAGAGCGGCAAAGGCGGAAGGATGCTTCACAACGAGAGTGAAGTTGACGGGCAGATCCTTGGCAAAGTCGATTTCTCCCAGGATCGCTTCTCCCTTGCGCAATCCATCACTGGATATTTCGCCGGCCACGGGATTGTCGGGCACGACTCCGTCAATATGTTTGGACATTGCGGTGCCGGATTTTTCCAGCGAGCCGCGCATGGACACCAGAAACCGGGAAATGGCGTCGCATATGGCGCCGTTATCGGGCAGGTCCTTAAATCGTCTGGTGCTCATCGGCTCGTTCAGGGCGACCGCGTCGGGCAGCTTGTTGATCAGATGACAGGTGAGTGTCGAGCCGGAGCGCGGCAGACCGGCCAGGACGATGTCGTTTTCATGCCTTGAATTGTGCAAAATAAACTCCGCCGCCCTCGGGCCGCTGTTATCAATTCTTCTGCTTTGCGCGTATTCCGGATACTCCGCGATCCGGTCAGATGTGTACATGTCTTCAAACATGGCGCATTGCAACCCGTCGACCGGATCCTGAAAATCCAATGCGGTGTTGCGCGCCCCCTGCCCGGGCAATATGCTGGCCGCAATTCCCTTCTTCCAGTCAGGCATCGCGCGAGAAAAAGGTTTGGCACAGACAACCGGAACATGCGGGCTTCGCCCATTGGCCCCCGGCGTCGGCATGGAAGCGACCGGCTTCGATCTTTCGGATTTGTCCGATGAAGATCGCGAATTTATCCTCGATGCGTTTGGCGCCCACAGCGCCCTGCTGTTCCGCGATCAGACCCTGAGCAACGCGGAACTGGCCTCGTTCAGCCGCCTGTTTGGCGAGTTGGATGTGGCGCCGGACAATCAACGCAACAAGGCGGTGCCGGGGATGCCGGAGGTCTATGTGGTCTCCAATATCAAGGGCGACGACGGCAAGCCCATTGGCAGCCTCGGCGCGGGCGAGGCCATTTGGCACGCCGATATGTCGAACCGCGAAAACCCGCCCTATGCGACCCTGCTTTACGCGGTCGAGGTGCCGCCAAGTGGCGGCGACACGTGGGTCGCGGGCATGTTCGCCGCCCTTGAAGACATGCCCGATAACCTGCGCACGAAGATCGAGGGCCGCTTTATCAAGCATGACGGCACCTATAATTCCGGCGGCTATGTGCGCAAGGGGGAGGAAGCGAGCGACGACCCGCTCACCTGCGCGGGCACGCTGCATCCGGCAATCTGCGCCCATCACGCAACCGGCAAGCCCGTTCTCTATCTCGGGCGGCGGCGCAACGCCTATGTGGACGGCCTCGCCCTGGAAGACTCAGAAAGTCTGCTTGACGCGCTGTGGGCCCATGCCACCAGCCACGACTATTGCTACGCCCATCGCTGGCGCAAGGGTGATCTGCTGATGTGGGACAACCGCTCGACCCTGCACCGGCGCGATGAGTTCGACCCCGAACACCGCCGGCTGATGCACCGCACGCAAATCAGGGCCAAGGCCACCCCTCGCGCAGCCTGAAGCATGTTCAATCAATGCATCCCAATTGCAGGGAAACCCGTTACGGTATGCAATATTTGAAAGTGAGCCGGACGCGTTGAGCCTCGCGTTCCGGCTTCACCGGAGGAAGAGCATCGGCCATGGAAAACAGCATTTTCAAATTCATCTGGCGCTACAGCAAAAGGCAACAGATGACGATCATGGTCATGACCGCGTTTTCGCTCCCCTTCCTTTACCTTGTCCTCGATTTACCGAAATACATCATCAATGACGCCATCGACGGCAAGACCTTTCCCAAGGTGCTGTTCGGTTTTGAATTCGGCCAGATCGAATATCTTCTGGTGCTGTGCGCCGCATTGCTGGTGCTTCTCGTCATCAATGCGATGTTCTCAATGTCGATCAACACCTATAAGGGCGTGTCATCGGAGAGGCTGATCAGACGGCTGAGATACCAGCTCTACGAGAACATTCTGCGTTTCCCGCCGCGTCATTTCCAGAAAGTCACACCGCCCGAGATCTCGTCGATGATAACCGCCGAAGTCGAGCCCATGGGTAATTTCATCAGCGATTCTTACTCCATGCCGATGGTCCAGGGCGGGACCATGCTGACGATTCTCTTTTTCATGTTCGTCGAGGACCCGATCCTGGCTCTGGTTGCCGTATCAATGGTTCCGGTCCAGGCGTGGCTCATTCCGAAATTGCAGGTCAAGGTCAATCTGCTCGGCCGTGAACGGGTGCTCAAGGCGCGCAAGCTCGCCGGGTGGGTCGGTGAATCCGTCCTTGGCGTCAGAGACATTCATACCAATGACGCATCGAAATACATGCAGGCGACTTTGTCGGCAAAACTGGGGCACATATTCAATATCCGCTACCAGCTGTATCAGAAAAAGTTTTTCATGAAGGCTCTGAACGTATTCCTCAGTCAGCTGACCCCGCTTTTTTTCTATTCGATCGGCGGCATTCTGACCATCAATGGAGATTTGTCCCTCGGGGCCCTGGTCGCCGTCCTGGCCGCCTACAACCGGTTTACAAATCCGTGGAAGGAACTCCTCAAATACTACCAGACCTACAATGACGTGAAAATCAAATACGAGCAGCTGATCGAACAGTTCCAGCCCGGCGCGATGATGGACCTCGACCGTCTTCATCTGCGTCCCGAGGTCATTCCGCGCCTGAAGAATACCATTGCCATTAACAATGTAAATTTCGTCGATGAGGGTACGAAACTGCTGGAGGACGTCTCTGTTCGAATTGAACCTGGAGACAAAATCGCCATCGTGTGCGAACCAAGCGCCCGCGACAAGTTTGCGCATCTGATCGCCCGTACATTCGCACCGACCGCCGGAACAATTTCAATCGGCGACTCGAATATTGAGACGCTTCCGGAATCCGTTACCGGGGCGGGGATCGGATATGCCGGACCTGAATCCTATATTTTCTCCGGTAACGTCGAGGACAATCTGCTTTACGGAGTAAAGCACCTGCCCGTGGTCAATGGGAGCAGCCTGGATGAATCCAGTGTTGAGTACAAAGAGTCACTGGCTTCCGGAAACAGCGTACACATGATTGACACGGAGTGGATCGACTACGATTCCCTCGGTTTGTCCGGTGAGGCTGATCTGAAAGCCTGGATGCTGAAGGTCATACGCGCGGTTGAACTGGATACCCTCCTCGCGACCCGGTCGCTCGGCATGGGACTGGATACCGAGGCGAGCCCCGGACTGGCGGAGAAACTGGTTGAATCACGTATACACATCGCCGCCAGGATAAACGAAACCCCCGAAAACGCACTGCTGATCCGTCCGTTTAAATTCGATGAGTATAATGCCAACGCCTCTGTCGCCGCGAACCTGGTGTTTGGGGAATCCGTCGGCGAAGAGTTTGAATTCAAGACTCTGGGCGGCAATCCGCTGGTCCGTTCTGTCCTGGAGAAATGCGGGCTGACCGGCCGGTTCGTGAAGATCGGGCACAAGCTGTCAGAATCCCTGATTGAGCTTTTTGGCGACATGTCACCCGACCAGCCGCTGTTCGAGAGTTTCAGCTTTGTCGACAAGGAGACGCTTCAGAAACTCAAACTCCTGACAACGCATCTGAATACCGAGGAACATGGCGAGCTGAAGGAAGATGAGGAAAACCTCCTTATTTCGCTCACCTTCCAGTTGATCGTCGACCGGCATCGTTTCGGTTTTATCGACGATGATTTTCAAAATGAAATTCTGAAAGCGCGGAAGTTGTTCCGTAAGGAGCTGCCCGAGGACAAACATGAGGAGTTCGCTTTTTTCGATCAGGAAACATTCAATGCGCAGCTGAGCAACCGCTGCAATCTGCTGACGGGACGGATCAATCATACCGTCAGCGGCGCGGAGCAGAAGACCAACCAGATTATCTTCGAGGTTCTTGAGAAGATGGAGATCACCGACCAGATGATTCTCCTCGCGATCGATTTTCCGGTCGGCGTCGGCGGCTCGCGATTGTCGAACGCGGACAGACAGAAGATCGCCCTGGCCCGGAGCCTTATCAAGAAACCGGATATTCTCGTGAACAATGATGCGTTGAGCTCGATGGACCGCGAGACCCAGACGCGGATACGGCGCAAACTGTTCGAGTTGCTCCCCGACACGACATTCATACTGTTTTTCTCCGAGATGCCGGACAGCGCCGACTTCAGCCAAGTCCTGACTCTGCGCGATGGCCGCATCACGGACCGGCTCATCGAACATCGCAAGGATGAGATGGCTCCCGATGCTGTCGAGAGGGATATAGAAGCTGAAGAGAGCGCGGCGGAAGGCGCTTCGCCAGTGGTGCTGAACGCGGAAGCATCCGCTCTGGCGAATATCCCGCTATTTTCCGCGATCAGCCCCAATCACCTCAAGCTGCTGGCTTTCAGCAGCCGGAGAATTGAATTCACCCCCGGGGAAAATCTGATCCAGGAGGGCGAGCCGGGCAAATACGCATATGTCATTCTCGACGGCGAGGCCGACATCGTTATCGGGTCCGGCAAAACGGAAACCGTCATCACCCGGCGCGGGAAAAATGAACTCATCGGCGAGCTCTCTCTCCTTACCGAGGCACTCACCACGGCAACAGTGCGCGCGGCAACCCCGGTGACGGCCCTGCGCATTGAAAAAGAGGTATTTTTACAGCTGATGGAAGGCGATAGCCTGGTCGCTTCCCAGGTTGCGAGCTGGGTCAGCAACAAACTTGTAGCTTCGATGGAGTTGCTGAACAAAGCGGCTTGAGCGCACCGGTATGAATGAAAAAATTGCGATGCATCTGGATATTCTGAAGGGCCTGAGCGTCTATTACGACAGTCCGTTCATCGCCGATATCCGCGAAACTTCCCTGCGCTTTCCCCGGCTCACGCTGGGGCACGCCCTCAACCGCAACCAGATCACCTGCAAGAAATGGCTGGTTGAAACCCTGTTCGATGTCACCGGCGGAGAGCTGGGGCGCGTGTGTGTGCTGGGCGGGTGGTATGGCGTCCTCGGGGCCATGCTGCTTCACGACCGGCGTTTCAGGGTTGAGCGCGTGACCAGTGTCGATATGGACCCTTCCTGCGAAGAGGTTGCGAACAGCCTCAACAGGACCCATGCGAAAAGCGGGAAATTCGAGTTTCTGACAGCCGATATGTATGAAATGGATTTTGGGGACCGCGCCTTCGATCTCATCGTCAACACCAGCTGCGAGCATCTTGAAAAAATCGAAAAATGGTACGGGAGAATCCCTTCCCGAACGCTGCTCACGCTGCAATCGAACAATTATGTGGGCATTGAGGGACATGTGAACTGCGTTGACGATCTGGACGGGTTCAAGCGCCAGGTGCCACTCGCGGAGGTGATGTTCGAAGGAGAGCTTGAGCTGAAGAACTACACCCGGTTCATGCTCATCGGGAGACGATAACGCTCATCCCCTGAGCCAGGCCGATACCAGTGACGCGCTCTTCCCGGCACCTTGGAGGTCGATACCCGCTGGCTCCGGCGGCGGTGCTTCCAGAACAGCGTCGATTGCACTGGCGAGGGTTTCGGGGCCAAGCTCCGCCTCCTCGACCACCCGCGCCAATCCCATCTCGCCCAGGCGGCGGGCGCGGTACAGCTGTTCGGTTTCGCCGCGCGCGCAATAGGGCACGACCACCGACCGGCATCCGCAGCGCAGCAAATCGGTGACCGTGTTGTAACCGGCCTGGGACACAGAGACCGCGCACCCCGCAAGCAGCGCGGCAAAATCATCCCGGTTGCGCTCCAGGGTCACGCCGCCGGGCGCCAGCGCTTCCAGTTTCGCGAACTCGTCTTGCGGCAGGTTGGGTCCCGCCAGCAACCGCCACGGCCGGTCCCGCGCGCCCGAGAGCGGCCGCGCCGCCACGGCGGCGGCCAGAAGAATTTCACTTTGTGTCCCGCCGCCGCCCGCCGAGACGAGGACCTCTCCATCGCTCTGGCCGCGAGAAACTTCGACGGAGCGGGGGGAGCCGGTGACCAGGCCGGTGTAGTGAATTTTATCCGAAATTTCGTCCGCGCCGCCGAAGGTTTCGCCAAGCGCCGCGAAGGACGGATCGCCATGAACCAGAACATGGTCGAAGAACCGGCCGATCATATCCAGGGTTTCAGCGACGCGCCCCGGCTTGGCGCTCACCTGAAGGATATCGCGAAGCGAACAGATGAGAAGCGGCCCGGGCGATGCCGATTGCGCCATTTCGAGAAGTGGCAGCAGCTCGAATCGCATCTGCCGGCGGCCGAATGGAAAGGCCTCTATGATAACCGCATCTGGCCGCCGCCGTGCAAACAGGGACAGGAGTTCATCGCGCCGGAAGTTCTTGAAAGTCCCGTCCAGCGGCCGGCCGTCCGCGCCGGTCAGATCGCTGAAATCGCCGTCCCGGCATTTGATGGGCGTCAGTTGATGGAAGCGCGCATCTCCGGCGTCAAGGCCGGGAACGGGAACACCTCCAGATACCAGATCCACCTCAAGCCCGGCCTCCGCCATCGCCCGGGCGATCTGGAGTGCGCGAACCAGGTGCCCGACACCCTGAAGATACTGCACGTAGAAAAGAACCCGGGGTTTGGTCATTTCACGGCAATACTGACATTGATGCGCGCCACGCTCACCTCTCCATTTTCCGCGACGTCAAAGCAATGCATGGCGCCCCATCGGAATTTTTCGGGAGGATTCCCGGCCATGTCCCAGCCCGTGGCCAGTGAAAAAAGGGCGCGAAGCACCCCGTGATGGGACACCGCAAGCGTTGGCCGGTCCCGCCCGGCGACGTCCGCAAGCCACGGCGTCAGGCGCATCTGAACCTCGCGCGGGCTTTCCCCGCCATCGGGGCGAAAGTCGAGCCCGCGCGCTTCGTTCTCGGCCATCGCCGCGCCCAGCTCCTTGCGCAGATCGCCGAGCCGGCTCCCTTCCCACTTCCCATAGTGCATTTCCTTGAGCGCAGGTTCAATTTCCAGCTCCCTTGCGCCAAGCAGTTCCGCGGTTTCCCTGGCCCGGCGAAGCGGACTGCAAACCCAGTGATACCGCGCGAGGGACGGCGGCACCCGCCAGCCCGACACGCTATCACGGCCCGCGTCGGAGAGCGGAATATCGGTGTGGCCCTGAAGGCGTTTTTCTTCATTCCACGCCGTTGGGCCGTGGCGGATCACTACCAGAGGCGTCACGTCAGGCTCGCATTCGGCTTTTTGGCTTCGCAAGGCCGAATTTACGCGCCAGCTGGTCCGCGCCCCGCTCATGGGAAAAGTTTTCCCGTACCCGTTCGAACCCGGCGCCGCCCAGCCGGGCGCGCAGAGCCGGGTCGCCAATCAGCCCGGCAAGCGCGGTGGAGAGAGGCTCTTCCTCGCCCGGCGGCACAAGCACGCCGGTAACGCCATCCTCGATCAGTTCCGGGATCGCGGACAGCCGCGTTGAAACGCAGGCCAGTCCCTGGCTCTGCGCTTCCATGATCACATTTGGCAATCCATCCATGTCACCGTCGCGCGCAACGCAATTGGCCAGCACGAACAGATCGGCGGCGCGGTAGTTCGCAATCACCCTGTCCTGAGACTGGGCGCCCAGCCATGTTATGCGGTCATCGATGGCGAGTTCTTCCGCACGGCGTTTGAGCGCCGGCAGCAGCGGACCGCCGCCAATGTGAATGAACCGCCAGTGCAAATGTTCCGGCAGGCGCGCCAGAGCGCCAAGCAGGCAGCCATAGCCCTTTTTTTCGACCGCGCGGCCCACCGACAACAGGATTGCCGGCTCGCTCTCTACGCGGCCATCGCGGGCGCGCGCGCCCTGGACCGGCGGGGGAAATCGCTCGAAATCCAGACCGTGATAAACCAGTTCCACGCGCCCGGTGTCTCCGGTCAGAGTGGCAAGATGCCTGCGCCCGGCCTCCGTACAGGTCACAAGCCAATCCAGATGGGCGAGTTTCTCGCGTTTCTCCCAGTCGGGTGTGGTCCAGATATCAACCGCGTGCGCCGAGCAGCTCCAGGGCAGGTCCAGCAACATGGCGGCGTATCGCGTAACGGAGGCCGGTGTGTGCAGGAAATGGGCATGGAGGCGGGCGAGGTGGACAGGCGCCTCATGGGCGAGAACAAGGGACTGGGAAAAACTTCGGGCGCGGGCAAGGGACCAGTCGCGCCGCAAATCCCGGAGCCACAGATTCCGGGCGGCGCGATAGCCGGTACGCCCGCGCCCGCGCCACCACGCCCGCGCCACCCTTGTTGGCTCGCGGGCGGGGAATTCCGGCAGATAAATGACCGGGGCCGCGATTTCCTTGTGGATAGGGTGGCTTTGATGGTCCGTCGGCCGGCGCAGGGAAACGATCACGATATCGAGCCCGCGTTGCTCAAGGGCAAGGATTTCCTGGGCGATAAACGTCTCCGACAACCGTGGATAGCCCTTGAGAACGAACGCGACCTTGGGCAACGCCCCGGTCCTGTCACCGTTCCGCAAACCGCAGCTCCTCGGTGTGGATGCCATTGCCGAGTATTCTCTGCGCCATCGTGCCAATGGAGTCCAGCCCGCCCAGCATTCCCGGCCGAAGCGCCTTTGAGGGCTTTTCTTGATGGGGGAGATTTTGCAGGGCTTCGGCCATAACCGCGGTTTCAAGACCGGAATCGGGAATCAGAACCTTCAGGAGACCCAGATCCTGGGCCCGGAGCGCACGGATCAACTGCTCTTTTCGCGGCTCAACCCGGGGAATAACCAGCGCCGGCTTGTCGTAAGACAGGATCTCGCAAAAAGTGTTGTAGCCCGCCATGGAGACAACACAGGCGGAGTTTGCCATCAGCACCTCCAGCCGGGAGTCGAATGTGATGATATTGACCCGTTCAAGGCGCCGGCACCGCTCGATGAAATTATCCCGCGCCTCATGCGGCATGAAGGGACCAAGGACGATCAGGGCGGCGAGGGGAAGCGAATCATCGCTTTCATAGGCGCGCACCACCCAGTCGATCATGGCCATGCCGTCTCCCCCGCCTCCGGT
>QIGN01000185.1 GCA_003228955.1 Hyphomicrobiales bacterium | reverse complement strand
TGGATATGCGGATGATCGGGGACATCGGGGGGCGATCCGGTTTGCAGGGAAGGGCGGTGTAGCACGGATTGGGAGAGGGCGTCGATTGAGACGGGCGGATTTAGACGCGCGCGGAGGGCGGGAACAAAAACTTTCCCCCTCTCCCTTGCGGGGAGGGAGCAGGGGTGGCCGCCACTCTATCTGTCATCCTCCGGCTTGACCGGAGGAACCAGTATCCTCTGACATAGCGGCTCAAAGCACTACAGGTGGCTACTGGATCACCCGATCAAGTCGGGCGATGACAAAGGTGATCGACGGTGGAGCAGTTTAGTCAATAACAGGGGTTGCCTAGTCGCGAATCAGTATAGCCTGAGCATCCTCAATATTAGAAATGGAGAACTACCATGGCACCGAGAAAGCCAACCAAACAGTCTTCCAGCAAGACATCCACGCTTGCTGCAAAAGTGTTGTCCGGCGCGAAAAAGCCGACAGCAAGGGAGACTAGGACGCTTGCTGCTTCCGTTCTTTCGCAGGACGAAACGAAGGGGCAGAAAAGGAAATAACGGTCAAACTATCTAGCTCTGGCTCGTCCAAACCGACGATGCGTGAAATGCAGCGGGTGGGTATCCGGATAACCCCGGAAACCTGCGCGCTGCTTTCATCATTCAGGTTTCCCATATTTGGGGCAAGCGCCTTTACGTCCGGCCCGTCATTGATCAGCCATCCTACCGAAACACAGCGCACGGCCTGGCTTGTATCCAACGAGTCCAGATAGGCCCAAGCCGCAATAGGCTGCGCACTATCCTCCCATTCGATCATCACTAGGCGGCAGTCAGTCATGGCCTGAGCCTGCGCGCACTGTGGTTAACAGCCGATTAAGAACCACGGGACTGTCCTAATTTGAATGAGCGGGTGTCCTAATGAACATCCCCGGAACATACCACCAAATCCCCCACATTATCAGTTTCTTAACCCGCCACTTGCAAAATGGAACAAATCATGTACATTTAGAGTCGATTGCCAGTCCGGCGTGAGATGTGAAATAAGGAGAGGGACAAGATGTCAGAAGCTGCACTTCGCCTCGTTGAAGGGGACAATATGGACAAGGAGAAGGCGCTTAGCGACGCGCTGGCCCAGATCGAACGCTCGTTCGGCAAGGGATCGGTGATGCGGCTCGGGCAGGGCGAACCTCTCGTTGAGATCGAGTCGATTTCGTCCGGGTCGCTCGGCCTTGATATCGCGCTCGGGATCGGCGGGTTGCCGCGCGGGCGGGTTGTCGAGATATACGGGCCGGAATCTTCGGGCAAGACGACGCTCGCGCTGCACACGCTCGCCGAGGCGCAAAAGCAGGGCGGCGTGTGCGCTTTTGTCGATGCGGAACACGCGCTCGATCCCATTTATGCCCGCAAACTCGGCGTCAGCGTCGAGGATTTGCTGATCTCCCAGCCCGACACCGGCGAGCAGGCGCTCGAGATTACCGATACGCTTGTGCGCTCCGGCGCCATTGACGTGCTGGTCATCGATAGCGTCGCCGCGCTGACCCCGCGCGCGGAGCTTGAAGGGGAGATGGGCGATAGTTTGCCCGGCCTGCAGGCGCGGCTGATGAGCCAGGCGTTGAGGAAACTCACCGGCTCCATTTCAAAGTCCCGCTGCATGGTCATCTTCATCAACCAGATTCGCATGAAAATCGGCGTCATGTTCGGAAGCCCTGAAACCACGAGCGGCGGCAACGCGCTCAAATTCTATGCTTCGGTCCGTCTCGACATCCGCCGCATCGGCCAGATCAAGGACCGCGACGAAGTGGTCGGCAACCAGACCCGCGTCAAGGTCGTCAAGAACAAGGTCGCCCCGCCCTTCCGGCAGGTCGAGTTCGACATCATGTATGGCGAGGGGATTTCCAAGACCGGCGAGTTGATCGATCTCGGCGTCAAGGCCGGCGTCGTCGATAAATCCGGGTCCTGGTATTCCTATGACTCGACGCGCATCGGGCAGGGGCGCGAAAACGCCAAGACCTATTTGATGGAAAACCCCGAAATGGCGGCGGAAATCGAGGAGAAAATCCGCCGCGATGCGGGTCTTCTCGGGCAGGACGTCGATGCCGGCGAAGTCGATGCCGGCGAAGTCGAGGATGAGGACGCCGGGGCGGAAGTCAAGGCGCCCGCCAAGACGTCAAATGTCGAAACCCTTTCAGGCGCCAAGGTTCCGGGCAGCGAAGCATCCGGCGCCAAGGATGCCAAAACGGCCAAGGATACCAAGGAAGCCAAGGAAGCCAAGACGGGCTAGAAGGCTCCCTCCTTCACCCTTTCCCCAAGAAGGGTCCGGCCCCCCCACACCACACGCAAGGACCCTCCTCAAGCGAAGACCCGGGCGCTCCCCCAAAGCGCCCGGGTTTTTATTTGCGCGCCCTCATGGCATTGAATGCAAGGCGCGGATGAGGCGCTCCTTGTCAGGTCTGCTGGACAGGACCACGGGCCCTAAGTAAGAACG
The DNA here is from genome assembly GCA_003228955.1 of Hyphomicrobiales bacterium. Lineage (GTDB taxonomy): Bacteria > Pseudomonadota > Alphaproteobacteria > Rhizobiales > Methyloligellaceae > UBA2767. The sequence goes on along the minus strand of QIGN01000185.1, from coordinate 7,603 downwards.
GGGAACAAACACTTTAGCCTGCTGATTCCGCAGGCCGGTGCAGAAGCGCAAAATAGCAGGCAATTCACATCCATGACCGGCGTCAATGAAATCCGCACCGCGTTCCTCGACTATTTCGCCAGACACGGCCATGAGATCGTGTCGTCCGGTCCGCTTGTGCCGCATAACGATCCGACATTGCTGTTCACCAATTCGGGAATGGTGCAGTTCAAGAATGTTTTTACCGGAGCGGAAAAGCGTCCCTACAACCGGGCTGTCACGTCGCAGAAATGCGTGCGCGCGGGCGGCAAGCATAATGACCTTGACAATGTGGGTTATACCGCGCGCCATCACACCTTCTTCGAGATGCTGGGAAATTTCTCCTTTGGCGACTATTTCAAGGACCTGGCGATCGAACTCGCGTGGAATCTGATTACCAAGGAGTATGGACTGGATCCCGATCGCCTGCTTGTCACGGTCTATGCGGAGGACGATCGGGCGTTTGATCTGTGGAAGAAAATCGCCGGATTGCCTGAATCCAGGATCATCCGGATCGCCACATCGGATAATTTCTGGGCCATGGGCGATACCGGCCCCTGCGGACCCTGTTCGGAGATTTTCTTCGATCATGGGGATCATATCGCGGGAGGCCCGCCGGGTTCGCCCGACGAGGACGGCGACCGTTTCATCGAGATCTGGAATCTTGTTTTCATGCAATACGAGCATATTACGCCGGAAAAACGGATCGAGCTGCCCAAACCTTCCATCGATACAGGCATGGGGCTGGAGCGTATTTCCGCTGTCCTGCAGGGCACCCATGACAATTATGAAACGGATTTGTTTACCGCGCTCATCGGCGCGTCGGAAGATGAAACCGGCGTGGCGGCGAAGGGTGAAAATACCGCCAGCCACCGGGTCATCGCCGATCATCTGCGGGCATCCAGTTTTCTCATCGCCGATGGCGTGCTCCCCTCAAATGAAGGGCGCGGATATGTACTTCGGCGGATTATGCGCCGCGGCATGCGTCACGCGCAATTGCTGGGTGCGAAGGACCCGCTCATGCACAGGCTGGTCCCCACGCTCCTGCGCGAAATGGGTCAGGCCTTCCCCGAACTCATTCGCGCCAGGGCATTGATCACCGAAACCCTCAAACTCGAGGAGACGCGGTTCCGCAAGACGCTGGCGCGCGGCATCGTTTTGCTCGATGAAGCATCATCCAAGCTGGGCAGGGGCGATACCCTGTCCGGCGATGTCGCGTTCAAACTTTACGATACTTACGGATTCCCGCTTGATCTGACGCAGGATGCGCTCAAGTCGCGCGGGATCGGGGTTGACTTCGCCCAGTTTGACAAGGCTATGGAAAAGCAGCGTAAAGATGCCCGCAAGGCCTGGGCCGGGACTGGTGATGCCGCAACCGAGAAGGTTTGGTTTGAGCTTCAGGAACAACATGGTGGCACGGAGTTTCTGGGCTATGAAACTGAAACCGCCGAAGGCGAGGTGCTGGCGCTGGTCAGGGACGGCGCGACGGTGCGCGAAATCACAAAGGGCGACAAAGCCGCTATCGTTGTGAACCAGACTCCGTTCTATGCGGAGTCGGGCGGACAAACGGGCGATAGGGGCGCCATTTCCGGGGCCGGGGGCGCGGAGATCAAGGTGGAGACAACGCAGAAAAAAGCCGACGGCCTGTTCGTTCATGTGGGCCAGCTTACGAAGGGAACTGTAAAAGTTGGCGACGCGGTTGAACTGGACGTCGATCATTCCGCCCGCACGGCCACGCGCGCCAATCACTCCGCGACCCACCTGCTTCACGAGGCCCTGCGCCAGGTGCTGGGAGATCATGTCGCCCAGAAGGGGTCCTTCGTCGGTCCGGGGCGTCTGCGTTTCGACTTCTCCCATCCCAAACCCGTGAGCGATGAGGAAATTGCGGAAGTCGAGCACAGGGCCAACGCAATGATTTTGCAGAATTCACCCGTTGAGACGCGGCTGATGGATGTGAATGACGCCATCGAGGCCGGGGCCATCGCGCTGTTTGGCGAGAAATATGGCGACGAGGTGCGCGTCGTGTCCATGGGCAGGGCGCTTGAGGGCGAGAAGGCGGGCAATCCCTGGTCGGTGGAATTATGCGGCGGCACCCATGTCCGGCGCACCGGCGATATCGGGCTGGTGGATATCGTTGGCGAAAGCGCGGTCGCGGCCGGTGTGCGGCGCATCGAGGCGCTCACTGGAAACGAGGCGCGTGAGTATCTGAGTGCGCAGGACACCCGGCTGCGCGAAGCCGCTGAACTGCTGAAGACCAAACCTTCAGATCTGGTGCCGCGTCTGGAACAGTTGCTTGAGGAGCGCCGGAAACTCGAACGTGAGGCGGCGCGGGCGCGTAAGGAACTGGCCCTTGGAGGTGGCGGTGCTGGCGATGTGGAAATCCGCACGCTGGGCGCCGTGAAGTTTCTAGCCCGCAGGGTTGAAGGGGTGCCGGCAAAGGAATTGCGCGGACTGGTGGACGAGGGAAAGAAGCAAATCGGCTCGGGAGTCGTCGCGATTATCGGCCTTAATGAGGATGGCAAGGCCGCGCTGGTCGTGGGTGTTACAAAGGACCTGAACCCGGAATACAACGCCGTCGAACTCATCAAGGCGGGCACCGAGGCACTTGGAGGACAGGGCGGCGGCGGGCGGCCAGACATGGCTCAGGCGGGTGGGCCCGATGGCGCCAACGCGGACACGGCACTGGAGGCGATTGCAAAGGCGCTCAGCGGGCAGGCCGGTGCCTGACGGGCCCGTAAAAGAGACACAAAATTCCTCCTCCGGGCGTGCAAAGCTGCGCCAGCAGGTTCATGATATTCTGGAATACGGGTCGGAGCACGATCCGGTAACGCGTTTCGTCAACACCTGCCTCGTGACGCTGATCCTGCTCAATGTAGCCGCTTTCGCAGCAGAAACCATGCCGGATGTCGGGCCGCGTTATGCCGATTTTTTTGAACTCTTCAATCTCGTTTCCGTAGCGATCTTTACGGTGGAATATTTGCTTCGCCTGTGGAGCTGCACGCAGATGCCGTTGTTACGCGCCAAGCGGCCATGGCGCGCGCGGCTGAATTTCGCCATGCGCCCGCTCATGATCATTGATCTCATTGCCATTCTGCCTTTCTATTTGAGCTTTCTGATTGGCATCGATCTGCGCATCCTTCGGGTGCTCAGGCTGTTCCGGTTTCTCAAGCTGGCGCGCTATTCGCCCGCGCTTGTCGCACTGGGGCGCGTGATCGCCAATGAGCGCCGTGCGCTTTTCGGAGCTCTTCTGGTGATGTTCGCGCTGCTTCTTTTCGCCAGTTCCGGCATGTATTTTATCGAGCGTCATGTGCAGCCCGAAGTGTTCGGCAGCATCCCATCCGCCGCATGGTGGGCGCTGGCGACCCTCACGACTGTAGGTTATGGCGACGTTACGCCCGTGACTTCGCTTGGCAGGGCCTTTGGCGGGCTCATAATGATTTTCGGCCTTGGGATGTTTGCGCTCCCCATTGGAATTATAGCAACCGGTTTCAGCCAGGAGGCCAACCGCCGCGAATTCGTTATTACCTGGTCGATGGTGGCCCGCGTGCCCATATTCGCGCGGCTGGAAGCGGCAGTCGTCGCGCGGATCGGGGCGATGCTTTATTCACGCAGCTATGCGCCGGGTGAGCACATTATTCGCGTTGGCAATGACGCCGACGCAATGTTCTTTATTGCGTCAGGTGAAGTCGCGGTCGAAGCCGATCTGGGGCAGGTCACATTAGGTGAGGGGGACTTTTTCGGAGAAATGGCGTTACTCTCCCGGAGGCAACACGCGCATAATGTCACTGCGCTCACAAAGTGCCGCCTTCTCGTGCTCGATAAATCGGATTTTGAGCAGTTGAGTCATCGTGAGCCGGATATTCTGAAGCAGGTTCGCGCCATCGCGGAAGCGCGCGTCAGGGCAAGCAGAACCAAGGGATGATGGAACTGGCCTCGATTGGACCGGACTCTCCTTAACCCATCGCCTTTTGCAGATTCTCGTCGATCTTGTCCAGAAATCCGGTCGTGGATTGCCAAGCCTGTTCATCGCCCACCAGCAACGCCAGGTCTTTTGTCATAAATCCGGACTGGATGGTGTTGACGACCACTTCCTCAAGTGTCTGCGCGAACTTCGCCAGCTCATCGTTGTCATCCAGTTTGGCCCTGTGTTTCAGTCCGCGTGTCCAGGCAAAAATTGAAGCTGTTGAATTTGTTGAAGTTTCCTCGCCGCGTTCATGGGCCCTGAAATGGCGGGTTACGGTGCCGTGGGCGGCCTCGGACTCCACGGTCTTTCCGTCCGGGGTTATCAGGACGCTGGTCATCAGGCCAAGAGACCCGAAACCCTGCGCCACAATGTCCGACTGAACGTCACCATCATAGTTTTTGCAGGCCCAGATATATCCGCCCGACCATTTGAGCGCGGCCGCGACCATGTCGTCGATGAGCCGGTGTTCATATGTCAAGCCGGCGGCGGTGAATTTGTCCTGAAATTCAGCCTCGAATATCTCCTGGAACAGGTCCTTGAAACGCCCGTCATAGGCTTTGAGGATGGTGTTTTTCGTCGACATATAAAGGGGGTATTTCCGGTCGAGCGAATAGTTCATGCAGGCGCGGGCAAAATCTCGGATTGAATCATCGAGATTAAACATCGCCATGCCCACGCCGCCGGATGGAAAATCGAAAACTTCCCGTTCGATCCTGTCCGATCCGTCAGCCGCCTCCCATGTGACAGTCATTTTTCCCTTGCCGGGCACGACAAAGTCCGTGGCGCGGTACTGATCGCCGAAGGCGTGACGGCCGATGATAATGGGCTGGGTCCAGCCCGGAACCAGCCGTGGCACATTGTCGCAAATGATCGGCTCGCGGAAGATCACCCCGCCCAGAATATTGCGGATGGTGCCATTGGGCGAGCGCCACATTTTTTTCAGGCCGAATTCCTCGACCCGCGCCTCGTCGGGCGTAATGGTGGCGCATTTGACGCCGACGCCGTATTTCCTGATGGCTTCGGCGGCGTCGATTGTAATCTGGTCGTCCGTGGCGTCGCGGCTCTCCATTCCCAGGTCGTAATATTTGAGATCAATATCGAGATAGGGGTGGATCAGTTTGTCCTTGATGAACTTCCAGATGATCCGTGTCATTTCGTCGCCATCAAGCTCGACGACCGGGTTTTCGACTTTGATTTTTGCCATCTTGCTCGGGTCTCCGGAAGTGTGGGCTGCGCCTGTAAACCGCGCCTGTTGAATAGGTGTGATACGCTCCCGCCAGGGTCGCGGCGGGGCGTTGCGATTGCGGCATTCCTATAGCATTGTGGCGAACTCTTAGGAAGGACACCTTGGGCGGAGACCGGCAGAAATCATAAGTTTCGCCCGGCAACCCGAACTCTGGTTACAGCATCTGCGTGAATGACTTCAGAAATCTCAAATACCAAGGCATCCGCGGCCTGCCCGGGTCCGGCGATTATCCTGGTTGAACCTCAACTGGGAGAAAACATTGGTATGGCCGCGCGCGCAATGGCCAATTTTTCGCTTGGCGACCTGAGGCTTGTGGCGCCGCGTGAGAAATGGCCGAACAAGGAGGCTATTTCGGCGTCCGCCGGCGCGCGCTGGATTATCGACGCCGCGCGTGTCTATGAAGACGTCGGTGCGGCGCTCGCCGACCTGCACTTTGTGTGTGCGACTTCGGCGCGGACACGCGACAGCGTAAAACAGATATCGGCGCCGCAAAGCGCGGCATCTGAAATGCGCAGCCGGAGCGCGGCCGGGCAAAAATGCGGCATCATGTTCGGTTGTGAGAAAGCGGGACTGGAAAACGACCACACGGCACTGGCGGATATTATCGTCATGGTGCCGGTCAACCCGCAGTTCGCCTCGCTTAACCTTGCGCAGGCCGTTCTTATCATGGGCTATGAATGGCTGAAGCAGGAAGAAAGCGGTTTGCTCGGGCGGGAAACGGAGTTCGACGGGCCAGCCCGCGAGGGCGTGCAGATGCTCCGCACGCGCCCCGCGACACGTGGTGAGATGGTCGGCTTCTTCGAGCATCTTGAACGTGAACTCGATACATCGGGGTTTCTCCGCCCGCCGGAGAAGCGCCCCCAGATGGTTCGTAATCTGCGGAACCTGTTTCAACGCATGGGAGCGAGCGAACAGGAAGTGCGGACATTGAGGGGCGTCGTTTCTTCCCTGGTGAGGGCGCACAGGCATCGGGACTAGGGTCAGGTTTCACCAACCGATTGCCATTCGCGAGTCCTGACCCGGGTGCCTTAGTTACGCCCCGATTATAGTATTGCGATGGCAGCGATTGGTGTTAGTTTGCCGACCAAATTTACGCGAGGGTTGGGAATGAAAAGAGCTGTGTTCAGTAAGGCCTGCATGGTTGCGCTCGGCTCGGGAATTGTCCTGAGCCTGGTTTTGCCGGTTGTGGGCCAGGAAACCGGGGAAAAGACAAAACCGAGCGACCGGGTCGTGCGTGTGATCATGGGCTGGGCATATGCCGGGATTCCTGAAACATTGCCCGGACCAAATGGCAAAATGTTCAAAATCGACCGGTCCGATCCCAAAAAATTCATGATCCCGCTTGAAGACGCGCGCCGGGTTATCCGGCAAGCGACGATCTCGGCGCGTGCGGACCTTTGTGGTCTGAGGGATATTCAGCGGCAGCATTTCGAAAGCATCATGCGTTATGAGCGCTCCCAGAAGAACACGAAGGGCAAGAGAAAGTGGTCAGCTTTTCAAATGACCTACATCGACATCCTTATCGCGGCCACAAGCAATGTGATGACGGGAACGAATGCCGCTGGCGAAGACACCAAGAAAAAGGACGACGGCAGCCAGGACATAAGGGCCAATTATAAATGCTCGCCTGAAGAGCGCGCGCGGGCAGGAGCCGCCGCGGAAGCCGAAATCAAGCGATTGGCGCAGGTCAAGTAAAGCGACCTCCCGCAAGGGACCGGCTATTCATTTAACTCCAATTGACACTTGCCTGTCATAGCGTGTAACTGGACGGCGCGGGCCGGTTATGGCCTGATTTTTTGATGCGCACCTGTGGAGATGCCGTTGTGGCGGCATCGCCTGTCGGTCAGGGGCCGGTGGAAATACCGTACCCTGGCAGAGGAAGGGGCGTTCTTCGATTTTAAGAACGCTGTAGAGGAGTTTGACATGACAAAGCGCATTCGCGCCAAATACAAGATTGATCGCCGTCTTGGCGAAAATATCTGGGGACGTCCGAAAAGCCCGGTAAACAAACGTGAATACGGGCCCGGGGAACATGGCCAGCGCCGCCGCGGCAAAACATCGGACTATGGCATTCAGCTCAGGGCCAAACAGAAGCTCAAGGGCTATTACGGGAACATTACCGAAAAGCAGTTCAAGGCCATTTACCGCGAGGCCGAGCGCCAGAGGGGCGATACCAGCGAAAATCTCATCGCCTTGCTGGAGCGCCGTCTGGATGCGGTGATCTACCGGTCAAAATTCGTGCCGACCGTGTTCTCCGCGCGCCAGGTGATCAATCACGGCCACGTCCTCGTCAATGGCAAGCGGGTGAACATCCCCAGCTATCGCTGCAAGGTTGGCGACCTTGTCGAGATCAGGGAAAAATCACGCGATCTGGG
>QIGN01000155.1 GCA_003228955.1 Hyphomicrobiales bacterium | reverse complement strand
ATGTGGCAGGAAGATCGGGCAAGGGTCAGCAAAATCCAGGCCCTCGACCAGCCGGGCCATATCTTCGGGGGTCGTGTCGAACATGTTGCAGTACCACAGAATAGAGGCCCCACCGGATTGCGTCGGCCCAGCATGAACCGTCATGTCACCAACTTTTGGGAAGACAAGAATGCCGGGTGTCGGCACTACCTTGTCTGATATAATCCCCAGAACCTCGCTTGTTCCGCTTAGGTAGAAGGCCTGACCGGGTTGCTTGACACCCACTCCGTACATGCTTGCCCAGGCATCCATCGTCGAAGCTGCAACCGGTGTTCCGCCACATTGCCGTCCGGCCGTAACCGTGCCGACTATTTCAGTCATTGCGGCAAGAGGCGGCAGTTTTGACGCGGCGCCCGGCACTAGGTCCAGAAGCGCTGGAATGTAGTTCAAATTCCGATCAACCATGCCGATGTTCGAGATCGGATCACTCACCACTTCGCCGGTCAATTTCAGGATGCAATAGTCTTTTGGCAGCATGACCCAGCGGGTCTTGTCCCAGACCTCAGGCCGGCGATCGGCCATCCACTTCATCCGTGACAGGCAATGGCTGGCATCAACCGGCATCGGCGCGCCCCACCAGTCAATTCTATCCTTATGGGCGATCCGGGCATCCAGCTCAGCGGCTTCAGGCCCGCATCTGCCATCCTGCCAAACAATCGCCGGGGCCAGCGCGTTTTCCGCTGCATCTACAAATACATGGGTGTTCACCTGCGAAGTAACGCCAATTGCACTCAGGCTCGACAAATCGCGGGACGCCGCAAAAGCGGAAATCGCCCGCCAGATATGGCCAACCCATACGTCCGGATCCTGCTCGACCCAACCTTCGCCATTTCGTTGGGTCGGGTAGCGTGCGTTGTAGGATTCCAACTGGCGACCGGCGGTATCAAACAGACCCGCTTTTATCGATGTGGTGCCAACATCGATACCAATAAACATGCCTTTGTTCACTTGGTCTATCCCTGACCGACCCCGTAAAAGTCGCCAAGGCATTTGCTCTTTTCGGGTCTATATTTTGGTAATTGAGTTGATAATAGCATTGTCAACGGCGACCTCCAGCGTCGTCGTTCGGCGTTCTTGATCTCCGCCAACGCCACGCCCGATGTTTTGCGGGTTTCTCCGACGCCGGATGGTTTGGTGGCGGAAATGCGCCGACAGAGACGCAAGCCCCCAATGGCCGCTGACGCCTTAGGCAAGCCGTGCGGGCGAGAGGTCACTCTCATCGATACCTCCCTCGCGCAAATCAGCCGGAAGACTACCTGAAACGATCAGATCTGCCGTGGCGCGGCCAAGCGCCGGGGCCATCATGATGCCATAGCCACCCTGACCCGCTAGCCAAAAGAAATCCAGCACTGTGTCGTCGAAACCGACCACCGGCGTCTCGTCGGCCACGAAAGAGCGCAAGCCGGCCCAGCTGTGCGCGATGCGCCGAACTGACACGCGCGTTTCGCGTTCGAGCCAATCCACCAGCACAGCCACGTCCAACTCTTCCGGCCGGGCGTCCTGCGGCTCAGTTGGCGTCTGGTCGCCGGGGGATGCCATGATTTTTCCGGCGTCCGGTTTTAGATAGGCGTCGCTGCCGGCGTAGTCGATAGCAGGCATCGCGTCGACGTTCACCGCGGACGGCGGGTCGACGATAATTGCCGTCCGTCGCTTCGGCACTAGAGCGATCGAAGTCGCACCAGCCATTTCGCCAATCTGTCCGGCCCAAGCGCCGGCCGCATTCACAATCACGCGTCCATTCACAACGATGTCTCCCGCCACGACCCGCCATTGCCCATTAGGACGACCCAGGCTTTCGACTCGCTTGCTGCAGATCACCTCACCTCCCCTGCGCTTGGCGCCGCGCAGATAACCCTGGTGAAGTGCTGCCACGTCAATATCCATGACGCCTCTCTCATAGGCTGCGGCCGTCACCCGTTCCGGGCGCAGCAGCGGCGCAAGTTCGAGCGCGCGAGCCGCCGTGACCTTCTCGATTTCATCGCCGGTGCCCGCCAGATTCAGAAGTGGCGTGAGCCCGTCTTCGTTGCCCGGGGCCGCAACTGTCAGCAACCCACGCGGGGTCAGCAATGGGTGTTCACAAAACCCGGCGGGCGGTTCCTTAAAAAAGGCGCCGCTCGCCTGATTGAGGCGCCGCACGATTGCACCGCCGAAATTGGGCGTGTATAGGGCCGCCGACCTGCCGGTGCTGTGGTAGCCGGGCGCGGTTTCCGCCTCGATCAGGACGACCGACCCAAACTGCGCCAATTCATAAGCGGCGGCCGCACCGGAAATGCCCGCGCCGATGATCAGATAGTCATATTTCATGGTCACGCCGGCTTTCGGGTTCCGCCCTTTGGCAGGCGTAGTTGTCGTGTGTCTGCAGGCGGACTACCCGAAATCCAAGATCCAGGTGATGGGCAAGCTCGGCGCCCATTGGGCACCCGAAGACACAAGAACGCGGTATACAGAGAAATGCAAGAAAACACTATTCCTTTGACAGTTTGAAAGAAATATAACATATTTTCTTGAACACGAGAGGAAAACAAGGGAATGAGCGGCTCAGTTCGCCAACGATTGTCGGATTGCCTGGCCAACGCCTCAAAAGCGGACAAGGCGGTTGCAAGTTTCATGCTGGCCCAGCTGAACAGCATTCCCTTCGAGACCGCCGCGAGCCTGGCCAGCAAGGTTGAGGTCAGCGAACCGACCGTCGGCCGTTTCTGCCGCTCCATCGGGTACAAGAGCTTCAAGAATCTCAAAAACCATCTGAAGCAGGATATTGGCGACAGGCCATGGCTAATTAGCGACCGCCTGCGGGATCTTCAACGCCGAACACAGGCCGGAGAAGACCAGCTATCACGCGGGCTGGAGCTGGAAATCGGCGGCCTCGTGGCGGTCTATGAGCTTGCCCAAACGCCGGAATGGAAACGGGTGGTCAAACGCCTCGCTGAGACGCCGGCGGTGTTCGTAACCGGGTTCCAGACGGAACGCGGGATGGCTCAGATCTTCGTCAATCAGCTCCAGTATTTGCGCGACCGGGTTCATCTGGTTGACCTTGCAGGCGGCAATTTCGCCGAACTTCTCACTTCCGGTAGCAACCAATCCTGCCTCGTGATCTTCGAAGCGCGGCGCTACTCGCGGATGGCGCGTCTGCTGGCACAAGACGCGCGAAAGGCAGGCATCCCGACGACCCTTGTCACAGACCCCTTCTGCGACTGGGGCCGGGATCTGGTCGACGAGGTATTCGTCGTGCCGACAGAATTCAACCTTTTCTGGGAATCGACCGCTCAAATGGCAAGCCTGGCAAATCTACTTGTCAATGGCGTTTTCATCGAACTCGGCCACACGGTCGAGGAACGGATGGACTACATTTCGCGTCTCTATAGCCGTTTCACGGGGTATGTCGGCGATTCATCCGGCCCTTCTGTGGGACACCAGACTTAAGCCACTACCGCACCGGAAACCACAAAACAGGGAGACCAGACATGCACTACACAACCAAGACACTCCTTCATTTTGGAGCGGCATTCATGTCGACCGGCATTCTGACGATGAACCTTTCGCCGGCGGCCTTCGCGCAGGAAGTGACAATCGCGTTTTCGGGGCCCGAACTAGGAGTGACGTCCTATAACCCGGTGACCTCCACCCTGCTCAATACCGCCAACTCGCTTATCTATGACCGCCTGGTCGAACAAGACGCCGACCAGTCGTACTACCCGCACCTAGCGACTTCGTGGGAAGAATCCGGCGATGGCATGGCCTGGACATTCAAGCTGCGCGCGGGCGTGATGTTTCAGGATGGGACCCCCTTCAACGCGCAGTCCATTGCCGACTGGATCCCGGACTTCAAAGGGACCGAGAACAACTATCTGGTCGACGCGATCGGGTCGGTTGAGGTGATTGACGATCTGACCGTCAAATTCGTGATGACGCGGCCCGAGCCGAATCTGCTCTACAATCTCGCCAGCACCTATATGGGCGTCCCCAGCGCGGCGGCCTTCGACCGGCTGGGCGAGAACTACGGGGTGAGCGAGGCTGTCGGAACCGGACCGTTCAAGCTGGACAGCTTTTCCGTTGGGCTTGAGACGGTTCTGGTGCGCAACGATGACTATGCCTGGGCGTCGGAGTTGTCCGAAAACCAGGCCGCCGCGTATGTCGAAAGAATCACCTTCCGCGAAATCCCGGACCAGTCCACCGCCTTTCTGGAACTGAAAACCGGCGGCGTGGATGTCCTCCTGGGCGTTCCGACCGATTTTCTGGAGATCCTCGAGGAAGAGGCCAATGTCGCCGTGATCCAGATGCCGGGTTTGGGCATCAAATACATGCCGATCAACGTCACGGTCCCGCCCTTCGACGACATCCTAGTCCGCCAGGCGACGGCGCTGGCGGTGGATCAGGAATCCATCCTCAATTCGGTCTACAAAGGGGTCGGAGCCGTGGCCAACAACTTCCTGATCTCATCGTTGCCGGCGGCCGATGTCGACCCTGCGCTCAACGTGTCGTACGACCCCGCGCGGGCGGGCGAACTACTGGATCAGGCAGGCTGGACGATGGGCGATGACGGTATTCGCATGAAAGACGGTGCGCCGCTGCGCGTCAAGCTGTTCACCCAGAATGCCACCGATTTCAAACGTCTCACGCAAGTCGTCCAGGCCCAGCTGAAAGAGATCGGCATGGATGCGGTGATCACCGTCTTCGACAGCTCGACCCTCCGTGACGAATACAAGCGCAACGCCCACCAGTTGGCCGTGCGTGAGTATGATTGGAACAATTCGGATATCCTCGACTGGTTCTTCAGCGGCGAGCGTCTGGGCTATCCCAACGTGTCGATGTGGAATGATGAGACGGGACAGATGCTCAACGATGTGGCGATGACGCAATCAGCGACTTCGGAACAGCGGATCGCGAACTTCAAGGCGTATCACGAATATATCCTGTCGCAGTACCTCTTCGCGCCGATCTATCAACCCACGATCAACATCGCATATAACTCCGAGGCCGTAATCCTGCCGGAACAGATCCGCGGTATACGTTTCAGGTCGCAGACGGCGCTGGATATGAAAGTCGTAGAATAGGCTTTCGGTACTCTGGTGTCCGCCTTCTCCTTCGGGGGGAGTGCGGACACCAGAGTGCAGAACGGCTCCGGAATGCTTCTCAGATACACTTTCCGCCGTTTGCTGATGCTGATTCCGGTGTCGATCTCGATCTCGGTAGTGATCTTCATGATCGTCCACTTGTTGCCCGGCGACCCGATCGACAACCTGATCCGCGTCGGATCCTCGCCCGAAGCCCGGGAGCGGCTAGCCACCAAATACGGGCTCGACCGGCCCTTGATCACCCAGTATTTCGTCTGGATGGGCAACATGTTTCGCGGTGATTTTGGCCAGGCGATCGTCCTCCGCCGCCCCGTGTCCGACCTGATCATGCAAAACCTTCCCTTCAGCCTGACGCTGGGCGGGCTGGCCTTCGCCTTCTCCTCCGTCGTCGGCATGACCCTGGGGACGATCTCGGCGGTTGTGAGGAACCCGATCCTAGAACGGTTCGTTCGCGGGTTCATCCTGCTGGGCTCGACGGTGCCGGGGTTCTGGCTGGCGCTTCTGCTGATCCTGCTTTTTTCGGTCACGCTCGGCTGGCTTCCGGTCTCGGGCGCCAAGACCTGGTCGGCATTGGTGTTGCCGGTCTTGACCATCGGCTTCGGTGGCATTGCGCTAGTCGCCCGCGTCACCCGAGTTGCCCTAATCGATGTCAGGCACGAGGATTTCGTTACGCTGTTGCATGCCAAGGGTCTGTCTCGTTCGGCGATCCTGTTCCGCCACCTGCTACCGCACGCCCTTGTGCCGGTCGTTACCATCCTTGCCTTGCGGATCGGCTGGATCCTTGGCGGCGCAGTCACGGCCGAATTCGTGTTCGGCCGCCCTGGCCTCGGTAGCCTGCTAATTCGGGCGCTTGGCCAGCGTGATTTCCCGGTCATCCAAGGATCTATGCTGATGCTTGCGTTGGCGGTGATGCTGGGAACGCTTATTGGCGACATTCTACAGGCGGCGATGGACCCGCGCATTCGGGAGGCCAGCAAATGAAAGCTCGAGCATTTGACGCGCTCGACAGGCTCGGAATTGGACGAGCCTTCTCCTCCTCGCTGGGCCTTGTATCGGGTGGCTTCTTGGTCATCCTCATCGCCGTTGCGCTGACAGCGCCGTGGATCACGCCGTTCGACTATGCCGCCCAGCAACTAGGCAACAGCAACGCACCACCGGGCTGGCCGCATCTACTGGGGACCGACGAATTCGGCCGCGATGTCCTGTCCCGCGTCATCTTTGGCGCTCGCACGTCGCTGTCGGTCAGCGCCACCGCGATCGGGATTTCGGTGACAGTGGGAATGACGCTCGGAGCTGCCGCGGGGTATATCGGTGGCATGTTCGAACGCGCGGTGATGACAGTCGTCGACCTAACCTGGTCGTTCCCCGACATTCTGCTTGCATTGATCTTCGTTGCGATCATCGGCCCCGGGCTGACCAGCACCATGTTCGCCATAGCCATTGCCTATCTTGCCCAATTCACGCGGCTGACCCGCGCACAGATCGTCCGACTGAAACGCGAAACCTTCATCGAGGCGACTGTCAATCTTGGCGCTAAGCCGGGTCACATCCTAATACGTCATCTTCTGCCGAACGCCATTGCGCCGGTGATTGTAGCTGCCATGCTAGCTGTTGGCGACGGTATCATCCTAGAGGCGACCCTCGGCTTCTTTGGTTTAGGCGCGCAGCCGCCAACGCCAAGCTGGGGCGCCATGATGAGCAGCGGCACCGCACAGCTATTTCTCGCACCCTGGGTGATCATATTCCCTGGCCTCGTCGTCGCGATGACGGTGATCGCGGTCAACCTGTTCGGAGATGAACTCATCCGCGCCCTCGACATCCGCGACCGGCTGCGGGGGACATGAGTCTGATTCTTAGAGTTGACGATCTCGGTGTTGCGATCGGCGCGGTCAAACCGCTGTCAGGCGTGTCGTTTTCTCTCGACAAGGGCGAGACGCTCGGAATCGTCGGCGAATCCGGGTCCGGCAAATCCCTTACCGCCATGACCATAATGGGGCTTCTGCCGCTGATAGGCGGGCGTGTCACAACAGGCTCGATCATGTTCGACGGCAGTGAGTTGGCCGATCTGCCGGAAACCGCCTACAGGAAACTACGCGGCGGCCGGATCGGCCTGATCACTCAGAACCCGATGACATCGCTCGACCCGCTTCGCAAGATCGGGCCGCAGGTCGATGTTGTAGCACGGCTGCATCTCGGCCTCGACAAGCGCGCCGCGCGCGCCCGTACCGTCGAACTCCTCGGCGATCTGCGGATTCCTGAACCGGCATCGATCTATTATCTCTATCCGCACCAGTTGTCCGGCGGCATGAAGCAGCGCATCGTAATCGCCATGGCGCTGGCCGCCGATCCCGATCTATTGATCGCCGATGAGCCGACCACGGCGCTTGATGTCACCGTTCAGGCGCAGATCATTCGTTTGCTGTTGGACCTGGTCACCGCGCGGAACCTGAGCCTGGTGCTCATCACGCACGATATGAGCGTCGTCGCCCAGACTTGCGACAAGGTCGTGGTGATGTATGCCGGCAGGGCGATCGAGCGCGGAGCCGTATCGGCCATTTTTGATCGCCCGCGCCATCCTTATACTCAGGCGCTGATCGGCTGCATCCCCCGAGGGTTGACGGTTACAGAACCACTGAAGAGTATCGAGGGCACCGTCCCGAGCGTCGCGCACTATCCGTCCGGCTGCCCGTTCCATCCGCGCTGCCCCCGCGCCGAAGACATTTGCGCCACCGAACCGCCATCCTTCGTGCAAGACCGCGACAGCGCCGCCGCGTGTCATTTCGCCATGGCGGCAGCCCAATGAGCGGATTGTTGGAGGTTCAGGGCCTGTCGAAACAGTTCGTCAGCCACCGCGGGCCGTTCCGCCCGTCGCGGTCGATGTATGCGGTCAACAATGTCTCGTTCGATGTGCCGAAGGGTCGGGTTGTTGGTGTAGTGGGTGAGTCCGGTTGTGGAAAATCGACGCTGGCGCGCCTGATCCTTCGCCTGATCGAGCCATCGAGCGGCGCTGTCCGCTTCGACGGTTTGGACCTGCTGGCACAGCGCCCGAGCGAGATGCGCAGGTTGCGCGCCCATATGCAGATGGTGTTCCAGGATCCTTATTCAGCGATCGATCCGCGCTACACCATCGCCGAGGCGGTGATCGAACCGTTCCAAATCCAAGGAACGCGATTCGCGGCGGCTGAGGCGACCGCGACGGCTACCGCGCTGTTGGAGATGGTCGGGCTCAGCACCCAATTGGCGACAAGCTATCCACATCAGTTGTCGGGCGGGCAAAAGCAGCGCGTCGGCATTGCCCGCGCACTCGCCCTGAAGCCGGCGCTTTTGGTGCTGGACGAGCCGACGGCCTCGCTCGACGTTTCGGTCCAAGCCCAGATCATTAATCTGCTCGAACAGCTACGGGATGAACTGAAGCTGACCTATCTGTTCATCTCTCACGACCTCGCACTGGTTAAATATTTCTGCGACGAAGTGCTTGTTATGTATTTAGGTCGCGTCGTCGAAGCGCTGCCCAACACCGACGCGCCGGCGCGTCATCCGTATACAAGGACATTACTCGACAGTACGTTCGAACCCGACCCGAAGCAGCGCCGTCAAATCGCGCCCTTGGCCGGAGAAGTACCGAGTCCTTTCGACCTGCCCCCCGGCTGCGCCTTTGCCGAGCGCTGTCCGTTGGCGAGCGAGCGTTGTCGGATCGAAACGCCGATACTATCCAATGCCGATGGTGGCCACGCTGTGGCCTGCCATCACCCGGCTTAGCAAGGCAGGTGGTGTCAGACCAATGCGAACCAGTCCTCCGAAAGGCGAGGTAGCTTCGTTTCAAGCAGCCACCTGACGCCACACGGGCGGTGCAGCTTCGCGGTTCTCCTTAAAGCCGCGAATGGCCGGAGATGTCGCCGCCGCCCGATCTCTCCACGCGATCACATCGAGGAAAGGCCCCTAAACCCGCCGGTTCCGCCGCTTTTCCTCGCGGTACAGTCTGGTGGCGGACAGGCGGGAGACTGGGTGGTGGTGGACGCAGTCGAAGGCGAACCCGTCTCATGCGAATTTTCCCAGATAACGGCATATTTACAGGGAATATATACGACCGAACAGGGTAATTGCGGCGGAGTCCCAGGTTTTCATGCGCACTTTCAAACACTTACGGGACATTTCTCGGCGCGGGGGAACAGGGAATAATATTCGCGTAACCGGGATTTTCACAACGGCAACAGGTTAAGTGTCCGGGCGTTGCACGCTTACTTTGAAGATGCCAATAAAGCGGGCGAAAACCAGTTCGACTTTGTTGTGTTTGCAATTGAGCGACCCCCTCTCTCGGACGCACCTAACTGGCTACCGTCGCGGC
>QIGN01000147.1 GCA_003228955.1 Hyphomicrobiales bacterium | reverse complement strand
CCATCCATAGCCCAGCAGCATATAGACGACGATGACGCCAAGCGCGCCGACAATCCATTGGTAATACATCATGACGCGCTCACTTCTGTTCCGCGCGGCGCGCTCTGCGCGATATCATCATGGAGCTGCGGTGGTCCTCCATGGACTGAACCTCGATGAACAGCCGCCTGATGTCGGGAAAACGCGCCTTGATCCCCTGTTCCAGCTGGAAAATCGTGTCCTCGACGCGGCCCGCGCTCAGATCGTCATGAAAATCCAGGCTGAGCGCCAGCAGGATGTCGTTGGGGGCCATATGCATGGTGCGCAGCTCATTGACATGCTTCACGGTCTTGGCGCGTGCGACGATGCCGCGCACGCCTTGTGTCACCTCCCGGCTTGCCGATTCGCCGATCAGCAGGCCTTTTGTCTCATAGGCCAGAAAGCTCGCGGTGCCCGCGAGGATGATACCGATGGATACCGATGCGGCGCCATCGGCCCAGACAATTCCTAGTTTGTCGGCGGCGGCAATACCGATCAGGGCGGCGATCAGTCCGAGCATGGCGGCCGTGTCCTCGAACAGCACGGTAAAAATGGTCGCGTCCTTGGACCGCTGGACCGCTTCGAACAGCCCGAAATTACCACGCACCTTGCCGAATTCCTTGTAGGCAATCCACCAGGCGCCGGCCTCGAAGACAATGGCCAGAGACAGCACGATGTAATTGATATGCGGGCTGGAGATAGGGTGAGGGTTCATCAGCTTACTTATGCCTTCATAGAAGGATATCCCTGCGCCCAGGCCAAATATCAGGATCGCGACCACGAAACACCAGAAGTAGAGCTCTGAGCCATAGCCGAAGGGGTGCGCCGCATCGGGCGGGCGTTTGGAGCGCTTGAGGCCATAGAGCAGAAGTCCCTGATTGCCGGTATCCACCATCGAGTGAATAGCTTCCGACAGCATTGCCGAGGACCCGGTCACGGAGGCGGCGAAAAACTTTGTAATCGCAATCAGCCCGTTACCGGTCAGGGCGGCATAGATGACTTTTTTCGATCCGCTCGCCATTGAAATTTCCAGCCCCCGTTGCCATGGTCACCAGCCGTTTACCCGTGGCCACTGTTCCACGATTTCCCCACCGCGCACCACATCATAGGTGTCATAGGCGGCGCAGGTCATGCAGGTGTGGTTTGGCAGCACGCGCACCTGCGATCCGATGGGCAGACGCTCGAACCAGCATTCATCGGGCACCGGTACGACCCCGTGTTCCTGGTAGGCACTGTGGACGCTGAGGCCGGGGAAGTGTCTGCCGGTTTCCACGTCGCACACATAGCCATATTTTGCGTCGGGCATGAAGGTATTGGCGCTGATATCCTTGGACAGCGCCAAGGCGCCCGCATCAAGGACAAGGGATTTGCCCGCAGTGTTGTGGCCGATGACGCTGGCAAGCACGCTGACGGCGATATCCTCGAGCGCGCGGGTGTTGAGTGAAACCTGCGCCAGGTCCCCGAACAGATAGACACCGGCGCGTGCTTCGGTAACGCCGTCCAGATGTCTCGCATTCAGTACGGTGGGCGTTGAGCCTATGGAGACGATTGCGCAATCATGGCCCGCGGCGCGCAAAGCGTCAGCGGAGTCGGCCGCCGCCGCGCGTTCATTTTCGGCGATAGCGGTATGTTCATCGGCTTTGTTCGTGGTGTAGGAATGCCCCGCATGGGTCATGACCCCGGTCAGTTGTAAATTCGATGCGTTCTTGAGGGCCCTGGCCACGTTGAGAAGTTCCTGGGAGGCAGGCTGAACGCCGGAGCGGTGTTCGCCGCAGTCGATCTCGATCAGAAATTCGAATTTTGCGCCCATTTCACCGGCGCGCGCGTCAGCCGCGTTCACCAGATCCGCATCGTCGGCGACCAGCAAGACCCGTGCGCCGGTCTCGCGCTGAATTTTATCGGCATGAGCCAGTTTGGCGGGTGTTGTTGCCGCCGCGCACAGAATACCGGTGTAGCCGCCTTGGGCGAAATAGTCCGCTTCGCGAAGCGTGGATACGGTGATGGGCGCGGATGTGTCAGGGGTGGTCATCTGCGCCACCTTCAGGGACTTGGGAGTTTTCAGATGCGGGCGCAGGATCACGCCAAGTTTTCCGCAACGCGCGGTCATCATGTCAATATTGCGTTGCAGCCGGTCCGGGTCCAGCAGCAGGCGCGGAGTTTCAGCGTCGGAAAGTTTCATGGCCCGGCTTTTGGATGGTTTGAGGAGACGACTGCGACGTCACCGATATTAGCTGTGCAGCTGGCTGTCTACAATCTTCTTCCCCCGCATGATTGAAATGCTAGATTGCCGGTGACACGCGACTGTGCGTCTCGCGGGAGATCCTTTATGAAACGACTCGTGGCTGGAAAATGTGTTCCGGCATTTGCCGCATTGGCTATCCTTGTTTCCCCGCCGGGAATAGCCGGGGAGGCCGATGTCGTCGGCGTCAAGATAATCAGGGAAGGCACCGGAACCTACCGGTTCGATGTGTCTGTCCGCCATGCCGATGAGGGCTGGAAACACTATGCCGACAAATGGGATGTCGTCGGCCCGGACGGCACTGTTCTCGGCACCCGTGTACTTGTGCATCCGCATGAGGACGAGCAGCCCTTTACCCGCTCGCTGCAAGGCGTTGAGATCCCCAGAGGAGTCGCGCAGGTGAGCGTACGCGCCCATGATTCGGTGCATGAATATGGCGGCGCGGAGATGCGTGTGGAGGTGCCGCGTTAACGGATTTTCCCTGATTCCGTCCGATCAATATAACCATTTGATATAAAATAATTTATTGTCACCAAATAGAGCTGTTTTTCTCCCCATCGGCGTTGCGGCGCGGCCCCGAAACCGGTTATAATCGGGTTCACTTCGCAAGCGGTCCATTTGCCTCCCCGGAAGTGCCGCTGAATGGCCTGCCGTTCGGATGATTCTGGGGGGTCACAGAACACCCGTAAAAGGACGCAGGTCCCACTTTGTCAGACATGGACGATATTCCGCCCCCGCCCGGCGGCGAGGGGTCTGAAGAACCTTCCGACATAAGGCCCATTACCATCTCCGAGGAGATGAAAAGGTCCTATCTCGACTACGCCATGAGCGTGATCGTCTCCCGCGCGCTGCCCGATGTGCGCGATGGTCTGAAACCCGTGCACCGGCGCATTCTCTATTCGATGCACGAGAATGGTTATGACTACAACAAGCCGTACCGGAAGTCGGCGCGCGTCGTCGGCGATGTTATGGGCAAGTATCATCCCCATGGCGACACCGCGATCTATGACGCGCTGGTGCGCATGGCGCAGGATTTCTCGCTTCGCCAGCCATTGATCGAGGGGCAGGGCAATTTCGGTTCCGTGGACGGCGACCGGGCGGCCGCCATGCGCTACACCGAATGCCGCCTGCAGAAGATTTCCCAGTCTCTGCTCGGAGATCTCGACAAAAATACCGTCGATTTTCGGGACAATTACGATGGATCGGAATCAGAGCCGAGCGTTCTGCCCGCGCGTTTTCCAAATCTGCTCGTCAATGGCGCGGGCGGCATCGCCGTCGGCATGGCCACCAATATCCCGCCGCATAATCTGGGCGAGGTCATCACCGGCTGCATCGCCTATCTCGATAACCCGGCGATCACGATCCCCGAGTTGAACGATATTATTCCCGGCCCCGATTTTCCGACCGGAGGATATATTCTCGGCCGCGCCGGCATTCGCTCCGCCTATGAAACGGGGCGCGGCTCGGTTGTCATGCGCGGCAAGGTGGCGGTCGAGGAAATCCGCAAGGATCGCGAAGCGCTGATCATCACCGAGATTCCCTATCAGGTGAACAAGTCGGCCATGATCGAAAAGATCGCGGAACTTGTGCGCGACAAGCGCATTGAAGGCATCAGCGATATTCGCGACGAATCCGACCGCGACGGCATGCGCGTTGTCATAGAGTTGCGCCGCGATGCGGTTTCGGATGTTGTGCTGAACCAGGTTTACCGCTTTTCGCAGCTGCAATCGTCATTCGGCTGCAACATCGTCGCGCTCAATGGCGGGCGTCCCGAGCAGTTGAATCTGAAGGATCTGGTGCGCTGCTTTACGGATTTCCGTGAAGTCGTTGTCAGCCGCCGCACCAAGCACCAGCTCACCAAGGCACGTGACCGCGCGCATATTCTGGTGGGTCTCGCGATTGCCGTCGCCAATGTGGATGAGGTGATTGCCCTCATTCGCAAATCGCCTGATCCCGCCACCGCCCGCGAGGCGCTGACGTCCCGTGAATGGCCGGCGGGCGATGTGGCGCCACTTGTCGAACTCATCGCCGACCCGCGCCATAAAGTCTCCAGGAAGGGCACCTGCCGGCTTTCCGATGAACAGGCGCGCGCAATCCTTGAGTTGCGCCTGCAGCGTCTGACCGCATTGGGGCGCGATGAAATCGGCGATGAACTCAAGGGACTTGGCGACCGGATCGAGGATTATCTCGACATCCTGCGCTCGCGCGCACGGATCGTTACAATCGTGAAAGACGAACTCACCGCGATCATGGATGAGTTCGGCACGCCGCGCCGTACGGAAATTACCGAAGGCGGCCCGGACGTCGAGGACGAGGACCTGATCGCGCGCGAGGACATGGTCGTGACCGTGTCCCACAAGGGTTATATCAAGCGCGTGCCGCTCTCGACCTACCGGGCCCAGCGCCGCGGCGGCAAGGGCCGGGCCGGCATGGCGACCCGCGATGAAGATTTCGTCACACGCATTTTCATCGTCAATACCCACACGCCGGTGCTGTTCTTTTCCTCGCGCGGCATGGTCTACAAGATGAAGGTCTGGAAGCTGCCCGTGGCGCTGCCCCAGGCGCGCGGCAAGGCGCTGATAAATCTGCTCCCCCTTGAGACCGATGAACGCATCACCACCATCATGCCGCTGCCGGAGGACGAAGAGTCCTGGGCGACGCTGGACGTCATGTTCGCCACCAAAAGCGGCACCGTCCGGCGCAACAAACTTTCTGATTTCGTCGAGGTGCGCCAGAACGGCAAGATCGCCATGAAACTTGCCGAAGGGGATCAAATTCACCGCGTCGACATCTGCGGCGAAAATGACGATGTGCTGATGACTACCTCTGGCGGCAAGGCGATCCGTTTCCCCGTGACAGCCGTGCGCGTGTTTTCGGGGCGCACCTCAACAGGCGTGCGCGGTATTCGGCTCGACAAGGATGATCGCCTCATTTCCATGGCGATTTTGCATCATGTGGACGCGAGCCCTGCCGAACGGACGGAATATGTGCGCCAGGCCAATGCCAAAAGGCGCGCGGAGAGCGGCGAAGCCGAAGCGCCGGAGGAAGAGAATTCAGCGGATGCCGAAGATACGGAAAAGGCTGATCTTAGCCCCGAGCGCTACGCGGAACTGGGCGCGCGCGAACAATTCATTCTGACAATTTCCCAGAATGGCTACGGCAAGCGTTCCTCCGCCTATGAATACCGCGTATCGGGGCGCGGCGGCAAAGGCATCATCGCCATGACCGTCAGCGAGCGCAACGGCCCCCTGGTCGGGTCCTTCCCGATCGAGGATGGCGGTCAGATCATGCTGGTGACCGACGCCGGGAAGCTCATTCGTGTTCCCGTGGAACACATTTCCATCATCGGGCGCTCGACCCAGGGCGTCACAATTTTCAATACCGACGAGAGTGAACGTGTGATGTATGTCGAGGGCATTCCCGAAGAGGAAGAGGGCGGGGATGAAGATATCGAAGAAGGTGATGGCGAAGGCGAAGGACCTGAGGAAAGTCCGGAGGGAAACGGCGATAGCAGTTAAGCCGCGATTGCGGCATGATGCACCGCGCCAGCTCACCTGACAGGGCGCGTCAAAGGATTGTGCAATGTCGATTGAACTTTATCTGGCCTTTGTCGCGGCAAGCGCCATTCTCGCGGCGACACCAGGCCCGAGCGTCTCGCTGATTATCGCCAATGGCGCCTCATTTGGTTTGAGAGGCGGTTTGTTGACGGTTGCCGGCGGCGTTACCGGAGTCGTGCTGCTCGTGACTGGAGCGACACTCGGCATGAGTGCCGTAATGGCCTTGATGGCGGACTGGTTCGATTTGCTCCGCTGGACCGGTGCGGCTTTTCTGGTGTGGCTCGGGATGAACCGTCTTTGGAAAGCCTGGAAAAACGAACCCGCCGCCCAACCGCCGGTAGCTTCCGGGAGGCGCTGGTATTGGCAAGGGCTCGCCGTGTCCCTCTCCAACCCGAAGACATTGCTTTTTCTGGGAGCGTTTTTCCCGCAATTCGTAGACCGGGATGCATCCCTTGCGGGCCAGCTTTGGCTGCTCGCGGTAACATTCATTGTGATTGTCACGCTGATCGACGGCGCTTATGCGGTTCTGGCCGGCACGGCGCGCGCATGGATTACGCAAAAGCGCGTCCGTCTGGCGGACAGCGTGACAGGGGTTTTGCTTATTTTTGGCGGCCTCTGGCTCGCCACCGCAAGGCGCACCTGACGCGCGCCCATCGGAATCAATATTGCTCTGCAAGGAACTTAGCACATGGCCCGTACAGGCTTTTATCCCGGCAGCTTCGATCCGTTGACTCTTGGTCACATGAACATCATCAAGCGTGCCGCGACGCTGTTGGACCGGCTGGTCATCGCGGTCGGCCAGCATCATGGCAAGAAGCCGCTCTTTTCCGTGGATGACCGGATTGAAATGCTCAAAGCGGAAGCTGTGCCGCTCGGCAAGGATGCGGGCATTGAAATAGATGTCCAGACATTTGATAATCTCGCGGTCGAAGCCGCGCGGGCTGTTGGCGCAAATGTGATTATTCGTGGCTTGCGGAATTCGGGAGATTTTGAATACGAAGTCCAGATGGCGGGGATGAATGGCGAAATGGCGCCCGGTATTGAAACCGTTTTTCTGGCAGCGTCTCCAGAAGTCCGCCATATCGCAGGCACGCTTGTGCGGCAGATTGCGTCCATGGGCGGCAATGCCGCGCCATTTGTGCCCAGCTCAATCGCGGTCCGGCTGAGCGAGCGTTTTGGCCGATAGTTGTGGAGCCCCATCGGGCGTGTTCGAGACGATAAACAATAGGCAGACCCTTATGAAAATGCTTCAGAAATTCATGTTTGTTCTCATGTTTGGCGCAATGGCCATCGGGCCTGTTCAGGCTCAGAATACCACGCTGGACAAGGAGAATATCCTCTATATCGATCTGAAGTCCGGCCGGGTCGCCATCCAGTTGCTGCCAGACCTTGCGCCGGGACATGTGGCCCGCGTCAAAAAACTGGCCCGCGAAGGTTTTTATGACGGCGTCGTCTTTCATCGCGTTATCGAAGGGTTCATGGCGCAAACCGGTGACCCAAAGGGCACCGGGTCGGGTGGCTCGAAATACCCTGACCTCAGGGCTGAATTCTCGCGGGAGCCGTTTGCGCGCGGCACAATTGGCGCAGCGCGCACGGGCGATCCCAATAGTGCGAATTCGCAATTCTTCATTACCCTGGCGGCGGCGCCCCATCTCAACGGGAAATACACGGTCTGGGGACGCGTGATTCGCGGCATGGATCGTGTCGACCAGATCAAGCTCGGGTCCAGGGCGCGCAACGGTTCCGTCGATAGTCCGGACAAGATGCTCAAGGTTCAAATCGCTGCCGACGCCTCCGATAACGCGGTCCTGAGTGAACCCCTCAGCCCTGTTCTTGTCCAGACAACACCGCGCCGCGGCAGCTTTTAGCGCTCCGCGCAAACCGGGTTACCTGTTCATTGTAGCTTGACGCTTCGCGCCGGCTCGCCCATCACTGTCGCCAGATTCAAAGCGAATTTGGACATTGTGTCCTGCGGGGCAGGGAGGCGAGCGAGAAAATGGCCGATAACGATCCGGAAAACACACTGGTTCTTGAGACCACACAAGGGGCCATAACCATTGCATTACGGCCGGACCTGGCTCCAAAACACTGCGAGCGGATCAAGGAACTGGTGCGCGAGAAATTTTACGATGGCATTGTGTTCCACAGAGTCATCGACGGGTTTATGGCGCAGACCGGTTGCCCGCAGGGCACCGGTACTGGTGGATCGGGCCAGAATCTCTCGGCCGAATTCAACGATGAACCGCATGTTCGTGGCACGACATCCATGGCACGGGCCGCCAGTCCCGACAGCGCCGACAGCCAGTTCTTCATCTGTTTCGACGACACTCCGTTTTTGAATGGCGAGTATACCGTCTGGGGCAAGGTCGTGGACGGAATGGAGAATGTCGACAAGATCAAGCGCGGTGAGCCGGTCGATGATCCTGACAAGATCATATCCATGCGCGTGGCGGCCGACGCCGATTAGGATTGCGCTTTCCCGCGCTCTCAGGGCATTCACGTGCGCGTTGACGATTTCGACTTTGAGCTACCCGGGGAGCGCATAGCTCTGAGGCCCGCGCGGCCGCGCGATGCCGCGCGGCTGCTCTGCGTCGCCCCGAATGCTGACCCGCAATTGCAGGATCGGACAATCCGCGATCTGCCGGAGCTTCTGGAGCGCGGAGATATGCTTGTCTTCAACAACACCCGCGTGCTGGCCGCGCGCCTTGAAGGTTTTCGCCATCGCGGCGAGGCGAAGGCGAAGGTGTCATTGACGCTCCTGAAGCGGCTCGATGCCGGCAAATGGACGGCCTTGGCGCGACCGGCAAAGCGGTTGCGGTCAGGTGACCGTATCGAGTTTGGATTATCAGAAAACACTTGTTTTTTAGGGGGCTTATGGGGGCAGGTTGAGGGGCGGGGCGAGGGGGGTGAGGTGACCCTGGCCTTCGATTTTGACGGGCCCGCACTCGATGAGGCGATTGCGGCTCTGGGACAGATGCCCTTGCCGCCCTACATCGCGTCACGCCGTCCGGCCGACGATGCGGACAGGGACGACTATCAGACCATCTATGCACGCGAGACGGGCGCGGTGGCCGCGCCGACCGCCGGGCTACATTTTACGAATTCACTTTTCAAGGCACTGGAGGCTAGAGGGGTTTCCAGCCGGTTTGTTACCCTTCACGTGGGGGCGGGGACATTCCTGCCCGTCAAGGTGGATGATACATGCGATCACGTGATGCATTCCGAATGGGGCGAGGTCACTAAAGAGACAGCCGATGCTCTGAATGGAGTTCGCCGCGCGGGCGGGCGGGTGATTGCGGTCGGCTCAACGGCGCTGCGGCTGCTTGAAAGCGCAAGCAACGACAGCGGAAAAATCGGTGCTTTTCGCGGGGAGACGGATATTTTCATCACGCCGGGTGTGCGTATCAAGGCGGTAGACGCCATGCTCACCAACTTCCATTTGCCGCGCTCGACGCTGTTTATGCTTGTCGCGGCCTTCAGCGGCCTTGAAATCATGCAGTGCGCCTACGCCCATGCCATCGCGCGGGGCTACAGGTTTTATTCCTATGGCGACGCCTGCCTCCTTACGCCGGCCGGATGGGGCGAATGAGCAAAGACTTCAAATTTCACTTGACCACCACCGACGGCGCGGCCCGTCTGGGAGAAATATCCACACTTCGCGGAAAGATCCGCACGCCGGCCTTCATGCCGGTTGGAACGGCGGGAACGGTGAAAGCCATGCTGCCGGAAACCGTGCGGGGGACGGGCGCGGACATTGTGCTCGGCAACACCTACCATCTGATGTTGCGCCCGGGCGCGGAGCAGCGGCCTGCACGCCTTCATGAACTGGGAGGGGCCGATTTTGACGGACTCGGGTGGCTTTCAGGTGATGTCGCTCGCCAAGCTGCGCAAGATCACCGAAACGGGCGTCATCTTCCAGTCGCATATAGACGGCAGCACCCATGAGTTGACCCCCGAGCGCTCAATCGAGATTCAATGCCTGCTTGGAGCCGATATCCAGATGGTGTTCGACGAATGCACGCCGTATCCATGCAAAAAGGGTGACGCCCGCGCGTCCATGGAGCTTTCCATGCGCTGGGCGGAGCGCTCCAGGGTCGCCTTTGGGAAACTGGGGCAGGAGGCCCAAGGACTTTTCGGCATCGTGCAGGGGGGCATCTATCCCGATTTGCGCGCGGCCTCGGCTGAGAGGCTCACACAAATTGGTTTTGAAGGCTACGCGGTTGGCGGCCTCGCGGTTGGCGAGGGGCAGGAGCGGATGCTGGAGACCCTGGAGGTAACTGTGCCTTGCCTGCCGGACGACAGGCCGCGCTATCTGATGGGGGTGGGCACGCCGCAGGATCTGATCCGTAGCGTCGCGCGCGGCATCGACATGTTCGA
>QIGN01000110.1 GCA_003228955.1 Hyphomicrobiales bacterium | reverse complement strand
GTGGCTCCAGTATATCCAGATGCCCTTTGTTGGCCTCTCCGTGGCCACGACGATGTATTCCGCGACATCGCCCGGAGGATTATATTGGTCTTGCGTGCGCGCACGTAAATGGCCGCGTTCCTGTGTCTTTCTGTCTAAGGGGACTTCAAGCCATGTATAGCCCTGGAGCCCAAAATACCTGCAACGAGGGGGTGACTGCCGACACTTCCATATCCTCGGCGCGGTATTGGTTTTTGTGTCTATGTTTGTGTCTACGAGACATGAAGCCTGTGCCTTGGCGCATAGCCCTGTGGGTGCAGGGGTCAACGCGATGGGTAACCAGAAAGTCGGTTGGCGAACGAAAAAGTGGGTGGCTCGAGCCTGCAGCCGCGGATGAAGTTCGGGTCCCATATTACAGCGGCCCGCTCGGCCGCTGGTATAATGCGAGCGAGTTGGTCAGGATGAACCAGCAGCAGGAACACTACATGTGTTGTCCGGAACGCCCATAATTGCGCGCCCGGCGCGCAAGCGTTTAGCCGAGCTCCACACTTAGCAATGGTGATTTCCCGCTTAATAAAAAATGGAAAGTGCTGATAAATCAGCACAGATTTTCCATCCTCGTAAAAAGCCGAAACTTCGTCCAAATAGACGTATTTTGAGGAGCCCTTCCGACCCTTCTTCAGAGACACTTCGATCCCATTATCCGGATCGAAGAACACAAGATCAGATCGTGCGAATTCGGCCCGACACATGTCCATGTAAGCCTGCCTGCCACGAATGTTGGTTCCAAGTGTCGTATTGAAATATTGCGCACCGGGAATTGCACCGCTGTTTTCGATGGAATGTAAGCGGCGCTGATCCGATTGGACCACCGCGTTCACCAAAACATCAAACAACTCGGGATCAAAATGTCTGTATTGCTCCGGTTGCCCCAAATAGCTGATCTTCTGACCATCCTTATTTCCGTCCGGTGGCGTCAACATCCAACACACCCCGATTCGGTTTCGCCCCTGATCCGCCAGCACTCTTAGCAGGGCGTATTTTCTATAATCGCTGATGTCTCCGACATATTGCTCTTTCATTGCTACCCCGAAACTTTGTGATTTCAGAGCAGCATGCACGAATACCCGATTTTGGGGTACTCAAAAATTGGGTGTCTGTAGAGCGTCGGTCAACTTTCTGGCGCGCTCTTTTGTCCTCATTCCGTTCAACATTTTATCGGCGAATTATTCGGCTCCTTATTCAGGCCCGTAAGGATGCCGGCATTACGCAGACCGAGTTGGGAAAACGGATGGGTCAGCGTCAAACTTTCATTTCGAAAATCGAACTCGAAGAACGCCGGCTCGACGCAGCTGAATTGATTGCAGTCAGCAGGGCAATGGAGATTGACCCTTACGCCCTGATGAAAAGGGCGGAGGACGACAAATAGGATCGATTATCCGACCGACCCAATTGCCTCGACCCGGTCTCAATTGGGCATCGCGGGCGTCGGGCACTGCGGTAACGTGACATGTCAAAACCACAAGGATGTGGGATGCAATAAGGTGAGTGTCATCACTGGGCAACGAGCACACACCATGAATCTCAACGACCTCCTCATCAGTAAGGAATTCGACCCGCAACACAACACATCATAATCATGCGGCACCGACCGTCCGAACCCGAACTTGCGAAGGTGCTTCCCTTGAATAGCCCCTAGATTTGTAGACGCCTTTTTCCTAATTTTAGGCAAGGAGGCCATCACGGGCAAAGCAAGATTTAGATCCAAATGAAAAAACCGCTACAGCGCGGTAAATGACTTCAACGGGGGGAAAGCCGACATTCGCTGCAGAAGCGAGATCCTTCGAGTGCATGAATGAAAGCAGTCGTTCGCCGCGCCTTTCATTGATGGCAACTTTGGAGACGGAAGCAAAGATTGGTAGAATCTGCGTTGAAGGGCCACTCGGCTACGAAAGTTTTGTTCATCTCATGCGGTCCGTGCCACGAATATCGCACTGGAAAGAGGTCGTTGAGTAATATTGTAGGTTGAGGCGCACTGCTGAAGCCATGTTGTAATTTACATCAGTTGGATACTTGACCACGTGACAGGCGCACGACCGATGGCCGATTCAAGCCCGAGAGCAACGGGACCAGCAGGTGGACAATTTGAAGCCAAAGTCGGTACACACTACGCCCTCAGCCTGTTAGCGAACACCGAACCGTTCGGACTGCCGGGCGCAATTGTCGATAGACTTGAGTTCCAAAGGGGCGGTCAGGGACATCCGCTTGACGACGTCATCGTGCGCGGTGTCACGCACCAAGGCGAGCAGCGATGTCTTGAGGTCCAGGTCAAACGATCGATGGCGTTCACGGAGAATGACGCCAATTTTGCATCAATCGTGGAAGGGATCGTCAGGGCACGAAAGGTCGAGCCCAGCCGACGCTTCGCCGTCGCCATCGAGCGGACGACAGGCGCGATCGAGAATGGTGTGCAGGAAGCGCTGGAATTAGCGCAGCAAACAGTCGATGCGGCGTCTTTCCTGAAGCTCCTGGGGACGCCAGGACGCAGCAATGGCAATATGCGGCGCTTCGTGCGCTCCTTCAAAACGCTCCTCGCGGCAAATGGCGAGACTGGGGACGACGTTCTCTTTGGCGTCCTACGGTCATTCTCGGTGCTGACCTTCGACTTTGCGCGTCCAAATTCAATCGCAGAGCACCATGACCGATTACGGGCGCAGCAACTCGCGTCGAAGAAGAGCGGCACCGGCGCCTATGACGTGCTGTTCGGACTCGTCCTTCGCACCGACGCCATTGGCGGCGAATTAAACCGAGACGAACTGGTCGGGAAACTGAACGACCTCGGCGTGACCATCGGTTCCGCCCCACAGCTCGCCGCCGCGCGCAGCCATATCGAGGAGATGAGCCGCTTCGCCCTCTCCGACATCAGTCTCACGGTGAACGGTTGCCGGCTCGCGCGTGAAAAGCCCCGGCGCGAATTAGAGGGGCTGCTTCAGGCTACTGAAATCAAGGGCGGCGTGATCGAGATCTCGGGACCAAGCGGCGCGGGCAAATCCGGCGTGCTGAGAACCGTCATTGAGGCTCGTGAGGCGATGTCGCGCATTCTTGTGTTGGCGCCGGACCGAACGACGCCCGGCGGCTGGCCGGCGCTGCGCGCCGCATTCGGCATTGAGGCCAGGGCCGACGACTTTCTGAGCGATCTCGCCTGCGACGGCGGTGGCTATCTCTGTATTGACGGTCTGGATCGTTTCCGCGACAGCGCGCAGCGCAAGACCATGCTCGACCTACTGCAGACGGCGCTGCGCTGTCAGGGAATAACAGTTCTGTTTACAGCGCAGCCCGGATGGGAGGAGGAAAGCGCCGTCTGGCTTGGCGAAGAGTTGTTGGCTCAATTGTCTGCACGCGGACGCATGTTTGTGGATTGCCTCGACAATGACGAAGCCGAAGCGCTCGCCAAGGCCGCGCCGCAGCTCGCGCCCTTGCTGAGGCCGGGTCATCCCGCCAAGCCGCTCGCACGCAATTTGCTGAAATTGCGGCTATTGGTCAGCGCACCCCTCAACACGGCGGAGGCAATCAGCGAGGCCAGCTTGGCAAGGGGCTGGTGGGCGTCTGGTGCGCAGACAGGCGTTCTAACAAAGGGCGAGATATATGCGCGAAAACGCGTGCTTAACGCCGTCGCAAACGGTCTCATCGACGATGCGGGACTTGTCGATATCTCCAGCCAGGATGCGCAGGCTGTTGCGGAGTTGATTGCTGACGAGGTGCTCGTCGATATCCGGACGGATCAGGTTCGGTTCCGCCATGATTTGCTTGCGGACTGGTCTGTCGCCTGCGTCCTCTCGGATGATCCTGGCGTTCTCGACAAACTGTCGCTGGACGCGCCGCCGCCATTCTGGCTGGCGCGGGGGTTCGAGCTGGCATGTCGGATGCTTGCCGAAGGCGATGATGACGAGGATTGGCCGAAACTGGTCGCACGCTTGGAGGCTGAAGGCATCGCCTCAGGATGGGCGGGGCTTGCGTTGCTGGCGATCGTCCGGTCTGAACGTGCGGACGAGCTCCTCGGGCGATACGAGGCCTTTCTGCTCGAAGAAGACGGGCGCCGTGCGGCGCGGCTGATAAAACGCTTTATTGCGTCGCATACAAGGTCGGCGACGGCGCTGCTCAAGGATGTATTGCCAGAGGGGGTCGCCGTACCGGAGGGCATTACCATTCCAAAGGGGTCGGAGTGGATGCGCCTGATCCTGTGGTGTTTGCGGCGTTTTGACCGTTTGGGCGCAACCGCCTTATCCACTGCTGTCGATCTTTTTAGGTACTGGCTGAATCTAGCTGCCTTTGGGGAAAAGACTGTCACACCAGTACTGCTCAATCGCTTAGCCGACATTCTGATTGCGGACATTAAAGAAAGAGATCC
Organism: Hyphomicrobiales bacterium; assembly: GCA_003228955.1. GTDB lineage: Bacteria > Pseudomonadota > Alphaproteobacteria > Rhizobiales > Methyloligellaceae > UBA2767. The sequence continues at coordinate 6,986 of QIGN01000110.1, read as the reverse complement.
CCCGCTGCCGCGAAATGGAGAGCCTCTCCCTGAGATCAAATACGCGGTGACGGGCGCTGCGCTTGAGACTGCGCGACTGTGCCTAGCGCTCTGGGCGGCTTCCTGTCCGGACGCCGCGGCGCGCTATCTGAATGCAGTCAAGGACTCGAAGCGACCAGAAGCGGCAATGAGTCAAATTCTCGAGTTCTCCGGAAAATTACCGGGCGCGGCACCTGCCGAATTCGTAGCCGCCTTTTTGCGCGCGCTTGAAGAGGATGACGATGACGAGGAATTTACCAGACCAGCGCGCCGCCGTTCCTCTGCAATGTCGCGTGTTGACGGGCCATTCGTGCTCGGCCGATGTGGCATCGGTGTGTTCACGGATATTCTGGAAGCGGCGCCTGTTACAGGCGCGGCGTTTATCAGAACTCTGATCGAGATCGCTGCTGAGCCGGCAGACGGTGATCAGGAATTTTTGGTTCAATTGTTGGGAGAAGCGCGCACGATCCAAGCCCCGTTCAGCTATGGATGGTCGCGTGGGCGCGCCCCATCGACCATGCTGAACAAAGCGCTGTCAGCGCTGGAATCTTGGGCGCACCGGAGAATTGACGGGGGCGAGACGCTCGATGTGGTGATCGCAAGCATCGTCGGCGATGGACCGATAGTTGGCGCTCTATGGCTCGTTCTTGTCGATCTTGTGCTTTCTCATTCGCCACCCAATGGAGTGGTCCTCCGAGATTTATTATCTTCTCCGGAGACCTTGGCGCTGGATGACGGGCGTGCAAATCTCGACGCGGTTCATCAAACGAGCGGCGGTTCCCTGGGAAGCCCATGGCGCGCAGGGCCGAAAGCCGATCAAACGGTTGAGGAAGATTTGGCTGGCCGCAACTCGCGTTCGATCGCACTGCACAACGTAATTCCCCAAGTCGTTTTCAATACGTCTGACGGTGCGATAGATGCGCTGCGTCCTCAACTCGAAGCGGCGGTCAACCGGCTTGGCCCCTGGACGGACGACGCCGTCGATTTGGGATCGCCAAAATTCATGGCGTCGCATGCGCTTCGCCTCGCATCGCGGGACAACTATGAAATCGTCGCGGAAAAAGACGCTGACGGCACGGAACATCGGGGGTGGGTCTATAAGTGGCCGACCGGGCAGAAGAAATGGCTTGATGACAAGTCGGCCAATACGACAGTGGAGCATTTGGCGTTCAGCCGGTCGCTGGCTGTACGTATGGCGATGAATGATGAAACTAAAGCCGTCAATGTAAAAGTGGCCGATGCAGAGGTGATTTTGGATGAGACGACCGTCGCCGCTCCAGGCGAGGAGGAGGTTACGCATGATCCGAACGATCCGTGGCTTGCGCGTGTCTCCGCGGCTGCCTTCCTCGTCCGGTTCGGATCCCCGGAGGAAGTAGGGCGGCGCCGGCCCGAGATTACTTCGATATTCGAACAAGCTCTCCAACCCCAAGAACGGCCGGGTTTTTTTCCGCGCAACGATGTCATGTACGACGCACAGGCGATTGCGATCGCCGGGCGTCTTTATCTTGTGGCCGCTTCCCAAGATGAAGCGGACGCGGAGGATCTCCTGAAGGCATCGGCTGCATTTCCGGCGAGCGCCGCACCGGCGTTCCTGCGTCATGGCAAAGCCGTCGATGCGCTCGATGACAAGCTCTTGATTTCGCTCATTCGCATCGCTCTCGTCGCCTGCTTGATTCCGCGGCGAGCGCGTTATGACGAAGACGAAGCAGCCTATGACATGCGCCGCGCCGACCTGAACACGCGTCTCGCATCCCGGATAGAAGCGGAGCGGCAGTGGCTGAAAGGCGATGAGGAACCTGACTGGCCGTTGCCGCCATCGCGGAGACCTCGGCGTCCGAAACACAGAATGACGATTGGAGGAAAGGGGATCACTGAGTCGCGCAAGCCGCGCGAACCAGTGTGGCCAGACTACTACTATGACGGAGAGACGGGAACAGCCTGGTTGCGGGTGCTAGCACGCCTTGGCACTGATTCCGGGCCGACAGCAGAGGCGGTGATGCGGGCTAATCGCGATTGGCTTCTGGAGGCGAACAAGCCGGGAGAGGACGATGAAGACGACGACGATATCGAGCGTGTCTGGACGCGCGGCTTGATGGACTATGCAGCGGCGCATGCCCGTCACTGGTCAGATGAGGTGCGCCGAGAGTTGATATTCGGCGTGTTGGGTGCCTTCTCCGACGAGGCCTTCATCGATGCGGCGGCGGCTTTTATCGTGCAGAGCGATCTTCATCATATTGAAGGCGATGCGGATGATAGGGCTTATCTGCTATCCTTACGTGAGACAATCTGGCCACGCCTAAAAGAGACGCGTCATTGGCGCAGCCATTTGTGGTCGTCGAGAGACGGCATGGAAATTCACCTAAAAGAACTCATCAGCGCATTTTACATGCGACTGACCCACGGGTTCGGCGATGGGACGTCTTATACGAAAGGTTTGTCCGATACCGAGTTAACACCATTCTTGCCGATTCTGTCGGAGATCGCTGGCGAGGCGTCGTCATGCCCGACCATAGCGCTCCTATATCTGAATATCCTCGAATGCCTAGATCCTTCGACGGCTGAGAAACCGCTCGCGGTTTCAGCTGCACGATGGGCGAAAAATGCGAACAACCGTTTCTGGAATGAATTTGGCGTCGGAGGCCGCGTTCATGCAATCGCAAAGAAGGCGACAGTTCTGACCGATAAGGCGGCATGGAGCGTCATCTGTGAGGCCCTATTAGCAGCCGGCGTCACGGTCGAGGATGAGTTCTTAAGACGGCTTCGCTAGGAGAATCGTAGATGGGCCCCTCGTTCGGCACTGGCCCTGTTGCGCGAAACACGAACAGCCGTTTCCACGGACTGCACCGCAGTGCGACAACACAGCGCCAAGGTCTGCTTTGGGTGTGGAATTTGAGTTTAGCTATCGTGACGCAAAGGTCCGCTCAGGGCCGTAAGCTGAAACGACCCGGCCTACGGCATATGGTATATTGCGGACCTAATCGCCCTCGACTGAAAGAGTCTGCTCTCTCATGCCACGCGGTCATCGGACACAAAGAATGTCTGATTTTGAGTATCAAACGGCCACAAGAGCCAGGACCAATTCTGCATAGTTTTCTCTCTAACCTCCCGCCGGGCCTATGGAAATCCTGTTTCCGCGCTACATGGCACCGAAATGGCACCGCGGACCCCAACCGGGCCTGGCACCGGCAACTGGCGGTTGCCGGCGGCCTTCTCTAAGGCTTTGTTCTACAACTGGAAATTTGTCTGGATACTGGAGCGGGCGATGAGATTCGAACTCACGACCCCAACCTTGGCAAGGTTGTGCTCTACCCCTGAGCTACGCCCGCGCTCCCGTGCGGCATGGCCAGCACGCGGGCGGTTTATTGCGCGAATGGCTGTTGATTGCAATAGCAGTGTATGAACACTGACACCTGCAGCCCGCTTCATCTAACCCTTCTGCAGGATTTCCGGAGTCCGCCATGCTCGAATCCAGCCCCAGCCCCAGAACTAACCTCTTCACCCGGCTGAAGGCCCTGGGCATCCAGACCACAACCCTTGAACACCAGCCGCTGCATACCGTCGAAGAAAGCCGCCGTCTTCGCGGAGATATTCCAGGTGGCCATTGCAAAAATCTGTTCCTCAAGGATAAAAAGCAGACCCTGTGGCTGGTCATAACGCTGGAGCAGGCTTCTGTGGACCTCAAGGCCCTGCCCGGACGGATCGGAGCGGCGCGGCTGTCGTTCGGCAAGCCGGATTTATTGATGAGTACACTTGGGGTTTCGCCGGGATCGGTTTCGCCTTTTGCACTCATCAACGACACCAAAATTTGCGTCAATGTCGTGCTTGACACCAAGATGATGGCTTTTAATCTTCTGAATTTTCACCCGCTCACAAATTGTGCGACCTCCACCATTGCATCGGCTGATTTGTTGCGCTTTATCGAAGACTGCGGCCACGTGCCTCGGATCGAGAAAGTTTCGGATTAGCCGCCAGAATCGAATTTCTTGTTTTGCCGCCGAGCCTTTACCATCTAAAAGGCTGACAACAGGCATCCACATTGAGGACCAATTTATGAGCACGCCCTTTTCAGGTTCTCAATCCCCCGGCGAAGCACTCCAAGGGGCAAACATACCCGGACCGCAGGTCCGCGACGTCACCACCCAGACCTTTGTCGCCGAGGTCATTGATGCCTCGCAGAACGGCACGGTGATTGTCGATTTTTGGGCTCCATGGTGCGAACCGTGCCGGCAGCTGACTCCAAGCCTTGAAAAAGTGGCCGCCGAATTCAAAGGCCGGATCACCCTGGTTAAGATGAATATCGACGAGAGCCCGGAAATCGCCGGTCAGCTCGGTGTCAAATCCATCCCTGCTGTTTTCGCCTTTAACAAAGGCCGGCCCGTGGATGGTTTCATGGGCGCCTTGCCGGAAAGCCAGATTCGCCAGTTTTTCGACCGCGTTGCCGGAAATGCCGCCCCTGGCCTGGAGGATGCTACTGCCGCTGCTGCCGATTTGCTGGCAAATGGCGAAGTCACCGAAGCGGCTAAAACATTTGCCGCCATCCTTGCCGAGGACCCGCGAAACACCGCCGCCATTGGTGGACTTGCCAAATGTTATATCGAGCACGGTGAATTTGCCCACGCGGCCAAAACCCTGGCCCTTGCACCTGAAGACAAAGCCGGAGACCCCGAAATCGCCAGCGCCCGCGCCGCCCTTGAGTTGGCCGAAAACGCCGCGAGCGTTTCGGCTGATCTGGAGCCATTAATGGCGCGAGTCCAGAGCCATCCGGACGACCATGCCGCCCGGGTGGATCTGGCGATCGCCCTTAATGCCTCGGGCCGAAAAGAAGAGGCATGTGAGACTTTGATTGAGAGTATTCGCCGCAACGTTAACGCCAATGACGCCGCGGCCCGCAAACAGCTTCTGACCTTTTTTGAAGCCTGGGGGCCTAAAGACCCTCTGACTCAGGCCGGTCGCCGCCAGCTTTCGTCAACCCTGTTTTCCTAAAATCGGAACCTGACCCAATGGAATTTCCCGGCCAGCGCTACGACAGTATCGACGATCTTCCCGGCGTCGCGCCGGTTTTCCCTCTTGCCGGTACAATATTGCTGCCCAGACGCGAGCTGCCCCTCAACATCTTTGAGCCGCGTTACCTCGCCATGGTCGATGCAATCCTCGCCGGCGAGCGGGTGATTGGCATGGTTCAACCGACCTCTGGGAGCAGTGAACCCAAGCCAGAGCTTGAAGACATTGGCGGGTTGGGCCGTATCACCGCTTATTCCGAACGCCCCGATGGCAGCTATGTCATTTGCTTGACCGGAATTTGCCGGTTTCGAATCGCGGGCGAAGAAAAAGTTTCCACACCGTTCCGCCAATGCCGTCTCGATTACAGCGACTATTGTGACGATCTGATCGGCGGAAGTGGCGCCGAAGCCGTCGACCGGTCACGCCTTCTGGAAACGTTTGCCTCGTATTTAAGCGCCAGGGCGCTGGAAGCGGACTGGGATGAAATTGCCCGCTCGGACAATGAAACCCTGGTCAACACCCTGACCATGATCAGCCCCTTTGACGCGCGTGACAAACAGGCGCTGCTTGAAGCGGACGATCTTGCAACTAGAGCCGAATACCTGGTGGCGTTGACGAAGATGTCCCTGGCACAGGACGGCACCGAACCGAACATCAGCGCCAGGACACATTGAATGGGAATTCGCAAGTGAACCCTTGTTCAAAGGCACATTTGAGGACACTGATATCATGGAGAAAAAACCCGGTTCGCGTGAAATCGACGCAAAACTTCTGGAGGTTCTCGTCTGCCCGGTCACCAAGGGTCCACTTAGCTACGATCGCGAGCGCCAGGAATTGACCAGCGCCAAGGCCCGATTGGCGTTTCCCATTCGCGACGGTATCCCCATCATGCTGCCTGACGAAGCCCGCACCATCGAAGATGACTAGGTGTTTAGTCCCGGCGTTTGATGGGTCGGGTTCAGTCTGAATCGTTGTGGCTCTTTTGTCCAGATTTTGCAGATGAATTCATAGGGTGTCAGACCCTTGAGGGTTTTGAGGCGTCTGGCGTAGTTGTAGGCGTTCACGAAGTCCGTGAGGTGGGTTTTAAACTGGTTGTGACTGTCATAGTGATAGCGCTTGACGGTGGCTTCCTTGATGGTCCGGTTCATGCGTTCGACCTGGCCATTGGTCCAGGGATGCCTGACCTTGGTGAGGCGATGTTCAATGCCATTTTCGCGACACCGCATATCGAACATGTGGGTCATGTATCGAGCGGTTGGTCCATCGGCATAGCGTGGCGGGAAGGTGAACTGGATCCCGTTATCGGTCAGAACGATGTGGATCTTGTAGGGCACGGCCTCGATGAGGGCTTCCAGAAAGGCGGATGCCGTAACCCGGCTGGTTTTCTTCTTCACCTGGACAAATGCGAATTTGCTCGTCCGGTCGATGGCAACGGTAAGATAGAGCTTGCCCTCAGCGGTTCGCACTTCGGCGATATCGATGTGGAAATAGCCGATGGGATAGCGCTTGAACTTTTTCCTGGCAGGCTTGTCGCCTTCAACATCGGGCAACCGTGAGATACCATGGCGTTGCAGACAGCGGTGCAGGGAAGAGCGGGAGAGATGAGGGATCGTTGCCTGCAACGCGTACAGGCAATCATCAAGGGGCAGCAACGTATGCTTGCGAAAGGCCACGATGATGGCCTCCTCCTCAATCGACAGGACCGTCGACCGGGGCGTTTTCGGCCCCGTCGGTTGGTCGCTCACCGAGCTTCGTTTCTTCCATTTGGCGACAGTCTTGGCGTTGATCCCGTACTGCCTGGCCAGGACCCTCAGGCTCTCTTGACTATTTTGTAGTGTTCGACGCACCGCCTCCGTCGTGCGGGCGCTACCATGGGGAATCTGTCCCATAGTGCTTCCTTCCATTCAAGTGAACAGATTGCACCATCAAATGCCGGGACTAAACAAAATTCAGCTTGAACAGAGAAT
>QIGN01000025.1 GCA_003228955.1 Hyphomicrobiales bacterium | reverse complement strand
CTGGCTGCGGGACAAATCAGCGCCGCTGCTTAAAAAAACTCTTGAGAATTTCACCCGCGCGCATCTCGTCGATACCGCCATAGACTTCCGGCGCGTGATGGCAAGTGGGCTGGGCGAAGAAGCGCGCGCCATGCTCCACGCCCCCGCCCTTGGGATCGTCCGCACCGAAATAGAGCCGGTTGATCCGGGCAAAGGAAATGGCGGCGGCGCACATGGCGCAGGGCTCCAGCGTTACATGAAGATCGCACCCCTTCAGGCGCTCGCTCCCGGTTGCCTTGCACGCCTCGCGGATGACAAGCATTTCCGCATGGGCGGTTGGATCGCTCAACTCGCGGGTCCGGTTCCCCGCGTGGGCGATAATTTGGCCCTCCGCATCCACCAGCACTGCGCCAACGGGCACTTCGCCGCGCGTTGCAGCCGCCTGCGCTTCCATGGGCGTTTGAGGCTTGCCCGTACGCTTTGGTTTTGTCACGTTGCGCGTCATCTCAACCTCTCAATGAAAGCCATTAATGGGTCCGGACCCCAAATCTAGCAAGCCCGTGCGCATCGCCAAGGCCATGGCCCATGCGGGTCTGTGCTCGCGCCGCGAGGCGGAGCGCTGGATTGAAGCGGGGCGGGTTTCTCTCAACGGCAAGGAACTGGACACGCCCGCCGTCACCGTGACGCCGCGCGATACGGTCACGGTGGACGGCAAGCCAATGCCGCTTGCCGGGCCGGTGCGTGTATGGCGTTACCACAAGCCGAAGGGCCTGATGACCACCCATTCCGACCCGGAAGGCCGGCGCACGATCTTCGACGCCCTGCCCGGGGACATGCCACGGGTGATTTCCATCGGCCGGCTGGATTATGCGACCGAGGGGTTGATGCTGCTCACCACCAATGGCGACCTTGCGCGCCATCTGGAGCTGCCGGCAACGGGCTGGCAGCGCCGCTACCGCGTGCGGGCCAAGGGAAGTGTGACCCAGGACCAGCTGGACAAACTCAAGCCGGGCGTCGAAATCGAGGGCATCCGCTACAAATCCATCGACGCCAGACTTGACCGCCAGCAGGGCGCGAATGTCTGGCTGACCATGACGTTGCGCGAGGGCAAAAACCGCGAAGTGAAGCGCGTGGCGGCCCATCTGGAGCTGGAAGTGAACCGCCTCATGCGCCTCTCATTCGGCCCCTTCTCGCTGGCTGAATTGCGGGCTGGAGAAGTGGAAGAGATCAAACCGCGCATTCTGGCGGATCAGCTTGGGGAAAAGATCGCCGCCGGGTTTGGCCTCAAAACAAGCGGCAAACACGCGCGCGCCGCGCCGAAACCAAAAAGCCTGAAATACCGCGGCAGGAAACCGCCCCGCGCAAAACCGCCCCGCGCAAAGCGCGTGAGCAAATGAGGATCGTCGCCGGAAAGTTCAAAGGCCGCGCGCTTGCGACTCCGAAAGACCAGACCACGCGCCCTACCGGCGACCGGGTGCGCGAGTCGCTGTTCAATATTCTTGCGCACGGCGTGCCCGGTTTTGAACTCGAAGGCGCGCGGGTGCTCGATCTGTTCGCCGGCACCGGAGCGCTCGGCCTTGAAGCGCTGTCACGCGGCGCGAAATATTGCCTGTTCATTGAAAACGCCCCATCCGCGCGCGGCGTCATTCGAACCAATGTGGAGGCGCTGCATCTGACGGGCGTCACCAAAATCTGGCGCCGGGACGCGACCGCGCTCGGCCCGGCTGGCAATATGGGGGCGTTCGATCTCATATTCGCCGACCCGCCCTATGGCCGGGGGTTGGGCGAGATGGCGCTACGGGAGGTTCGTGAAAGGGACTGGATCAGGCCGGACGGCATCGCGGTTCTGGAAGAAAGCGCGGACGCCGCGCTGGACATTCCCGAAGGTTTTGAGGAAATCGACAGCCGCAGATACGCCGATACGCAGATCGTTTTTTTAGGGGCAAAACAATTGATCTAACGCCTTGAAAACAGCTTTTCGATATCGGTGAGTTTCAACTCCACATAAGTCGGGCGGCCATGATTGCACTGGCCCGAATGGGGCGTCTCTTCCATTTCGCGCAGCAGGGCGTTCATTTCCTCGGCCCTTAGTTTGCGCCCGGCGCGCACGGAGCCGTGGCACGCCATCGTTGCGCAGACGGCTTCGAGTCGCTCTTTAAGGGTCTGCGTCCCATCGCCCTGCATGATGTCGTCCGCCAGGTCGCGGACCAGTCCCTGAATGTTGGTTTCTCCGAGCAGCGCTGGCATCTCGCGCACCGCAACGGCGCCGGCCCCGAAACGCTCCAGCACCACGCCGAAATCTTCAAGCTCTTCCGCCCGCTGGCCGAGCGCTTCGGCGGCGGTTTCATCCAACTCGACAACTTCGGGGATCAGCAGCATTTGCCGCGCGATACCGCCATTGGCGAGGCCTGATTTCATCTTTTCATAGACCAGCCGCTCGTGGGCCGCGTGCTGATCGACAATGACCACCGAGTCTCCGGTCTGGGAAATAATATAGGTATCGTGAAGTTGCGCCCGCGCCGCGCCCAGCGGTGAGTCCTGATAGCTTTGTTCCGGGTCCACTTCGCTGGCACGCGCATCGCCGCTCGGAACGTCAAAATTTTCGAACGGCGTCTGTGCCGATTCCGCAAAAGCCGCTGCGGCTGGCGAGATGGTTGTCCCGCGCGCATATCCTGCCCCGCCGCCATATGCCTGAACGCGGGCGAAGGCTTCCGCGCCGAGCGAAGCAGCCGCGCTGTGGCCTGCCTCTTCCAGTACCTGGCGCAGGGCGCCGACAATAAGCGAACGCACGGCGCCCGGATCGCGAAACCGCACCTCGGCCTTCGCCGGATGCACATTTACGTCCACCTCCTGGGGCGGGAGGGTGAGAAACAGCGCTGCCAAGGGAAAGCGCCCGCGCGGCACCAGATCGCCGTAAGCCGCGCGCACCGCGCCGCCGAGCAGCTTGTCGCGCACCGGGCGGCCATTCACGAACAGAAACTGCATCATCATGTTGGCGCGGTTCAGGGTTGGCAATCCGGCAAATCCTTGCAGGCGCACACCGTCGCGCTCCGCGCGAACGGGCCGCGCGTCGCGCATGAAATCCTCACCCATGATGCGCCCGAGGCGCGCCAGCACGCCCTCATTGTCACCGGCCATTACCGCCGGCGCCCGGAACGTGGTGCGCTCGCCGCTGATGAGCGAGAAACTCACCTCCGGATGGGCCATGGCAAGGCGTTTGACGCTATCGGAAATCGCCGCCTGCTCGGCGCGCTCGGATTTCATGAATTTGAGCCGCGCCGGGGTGGCGTAAAACAGATCGCGCACTTCGACCCGCGTGCCCTTATTGAGCGCGGCCGGCCGCGGGCCGGATTTTTTACCCGCGTCGACAATGATCTCCACGCCTTCTTCCGCGCCCTGCGCCCGGCTCTGGATTGTCAGCCGCGCGACCGCGCCAATGGAGGGCAGGGCTTCGCCGCGAAACCCCAGCGTTGCGATATTGGAGAGATCGCCATCGCTGAGTTTTGACGTGGCATGGCGTTCAACTGCGAGCGTCAGGTCTTGTGTCTCCATGCCGAGCCCGTCGTCGGAAACCTGAAGCAGGGACAACCCGCCGCCGCGCGCCACGATCTCGATGCGCTCCGCGCCCGCGTCGAGCGCGTTTTCGACGAGCTCCTTCACGACGCTGGCGGGGCGCTCAATGACTTCCCCGGCAGCGATCCGGTTGACGAGTGATGACGGCAATTGGCGAACGGCCACGCCCTTGTCTCCCTTGAGTTCCGGCCCTATTCGCGGCCGCCCAGATGGCGCTGCGTCAATTTCTTTCCAGCCTCCACCGCCGGTTGATCGAAGGGGTCGACGTCCAGCAAATGGGCGCTGAGAATCGTTTCCAGCATGAAATGCATCATGAGCCCGCCGAGCGCCTGTTCGTCAAGGCGTTCCAGATCGATTGTGCGTGCCGGCCGCCCGGCATCCGCAAGCGCCTGTGGAATGGCGGTCTGCTGCGCCGCCACGAAATCCCCGGCGCTGCGCCCCGCGAGATAATCCGCTCCTGCCTGCCCGGCGAGCCCCGCATCCACCTTCGGCCCCGTTCCTTCACATCTGGTGCGCAGTACAGTGATCATGTGATCGCGCGGGCCATCGAGGTAAAGCTGCAATTTTGAATGCTGATCGACCGGCCCCATTGCCGCGACGGGGGTCAGACCTTTGCCGCCCTTGCCCAGACTTTCGGCGACGAGCTGCACATACCAGTCGGCGAAACGCCCCAGCCGGTCCGTGTAGGGCATCATGACCTGAACGCGCGCACCGCATTCCTCGGCTAGGCCGATGGAAGCCGCCGCGCCGATGGCGGGCGCAAATACGCCGGCTTCGTTTTGCTCCATGAGATTTGAAATCACGCTGCGCGCACCCGCGCGAATGGCGGAGGCATCGAGCCCGCGCGCAAGGGCAGGCAGCATCCCCACATTGGTGAGTCCCGCATAACGCCCGCCAATATCCCGATCATGGTCCAGCATTGGAATCCCATGAGCCTCGCAGATGCTGCGAAGGCCGTTTTCCACCCCCGGCGCGGCCGGGTCGCTCAAAGCCAGAAACAGATCCGGCACTCTTTTTTCGTACCCGGCCGCCCTCACCGCCTGCAACGCGGCCAGGAACTGCACCAGCGTCTCACCGGTATTTCCGGACTTGGAAATGACAATGAAGCGCGTGACCTCAAGGTCCAGACTGCCAAGCGAGGCTTCGAGAGTCAGCGGGTCGAGATTGTCATAAAAGCGCGTGCGGGGCCGGCGCATCTGATCCGCCTTCTGCTGGCCTGGAATAAACCAGCCGCCAAGCTGCGCAATAGCCTGTCCGCCAAGGCTGGAGCCGCCGGTGCCGAAAAAAACGAGTGTCTTCGCGCCCTCGCTCAGGCAGCCAAGGGCCTGCGCGGCCACCTCGATGTCCCGGGATTGTTCGGGCACCCGCAACAAGGCGAGCGTACCGCGTTCATAGTGATCCCTCAAACCGGCAAGGGCCGGTTCGAGTAATTCGAGGCGGCGTTCAAGAGCGGCAGGCGACAGGCCCGCCGCACCGACAGCCGCCCCCATGCAGCCTTCAATCGACTGAACAAATGGCATCGGGAGAACCCTTAGGGAATCACTGAATTCCACCGAACCTAGCAAATGGGACGGGCCGCAGACACTCTCATTGTGATCGAGAAGTGTGATCGAGAAGTGCTCTAGCTTTTCGGCTTTTTGCTCTCACCGTCCGGCTTGCCAACGATCGTGACAATCAATCCGTCGGATTTCAGCAGCCGTTTGGCGACCCGGCGGATGTCTTTCAGGGTCACAGCCTCGATTTTACCGTTGCGGGTATCGATATAGTCGAGGCCCAGATCCTCGATCTGTATCCACAAGAGCTGGCTGGCTATTTTCGAACTGGTGTCGAAACGCAGCGCGTAGGAGCCGGTAAGGTACTGCTTGGCGTTTTTGAGCTCCTCCGCGGTTGGACCGTTGTCCGCCATCCGCTTCAATTCGCCCTGGATGACTTTCAGAGAGCGCGCCATGGATTTGTTTTCCGTCGCGACATTGCCGGCATAGATCGCGGCGCGCTTAAAAGGCGCGAGATAGCTGTATATGGAATAGGCAAGACCGCGTTTCTCACGCACCTCTTCAGTCAAACGCGAATTGAAACCGCCGCCGCCGAGAATGTAGTTGAGGACATAGGAGGTGACGAAATCGTCATCCTTGCGCTTGAACCCGGCGTGCCCGAAAACGGCCACGGACTGCGGCACATCCATTTCAATAACCATGCGCTGCGGACCAGCGGGAGGGGTTGCCTCGGCAATCGGCTTGAGGCCTGTTGCCGCGGGGAGATTGCCGAACACCTTATCGAGCATCGGTCCCAGCGTCTCGGCATTGATATCCCCGACGACCGATACTTTCAGCGTGTCGCGGGTGAACACATTTTTCGCGAATTCACGCAAATCCTCGCGCCCGATGCTTTTCACGGTTTCCACGGTACCCTTGACCGGCCGGGCATAGGGGTGATCCTTGAAGGCCAGTTTGAACCATGCCCTCGACGCCACACTCCTGGGGTTGTTTTCGTCAAACTTCAGGCCCGTCAAAATCTGCTTTTTGATGCGATCCACCGCGTCGGCGTCGAAACGCGGGCGCGTCAGGGCAAGCCGGAGGAGTTCAGCGGCTTCGCCTGAGTTGCGGGTGAGTGTCTGAAAACTGCCGGTGAACATGTCGCGTCCGGTTTCGAAGCTCAACCTGACCGCAAGTTCTTCCTGACGCTCCTGAAAATCGACCGAATTCAGCTCGCCCGCGCCTTCATCCAGCATCCCCGAAACGAAATTCGCCAGCCCCTCTTTTCCATCCGGATCCTGCGCCGCGCCGCCGATGAAGCTGAATCGCATCGCTATCAGCGGCACCTGGCTGCTTTCAACCAGCCATGCCTTGATTCCGCCCGGACTAGTAACTTGTTGTATCTGCATACCCGCCTCAGCCGGAGCCAGCTTCGCCATGGCCAAAATCACGATGGCAAGAATGCCGCCGCGAGTTGCAAAATGGCCAATCCATGCGCCTAAAGCTGTCATCAGATATTTCATCGGTTCCATCATTACCGTTGCTAAGATTTGCCACCCTCATCCCCGGCCTCTTTCGTGCCTGCATTTTTCTTCTCGGTTGGACGCAAAACACCGGTCACGGATTGTGCCATGTCGAAATACTTTTTTGCAACGCGCTGAAGATCCTCAACACTGACCTTCTCAAGCCGCTCCGGCCACGCCTCGACATCCGCAATAGTCCGGCCGTTGACAAGCGCCCAGCCATAACGCCGCGCCAGGCTCACCTGACTGTCGCCGCCATATACGTGGCTGGCAATATATGAATAGCGCGCCCGGTCCAGTTCCTTCTGGGTGGCCCCGTTCTCAATGAATTCAGCCAGCACTGCGTCCAGCGCCTTCTCGACATCCGCGATGGCCACGCCATCGGACGCCACGGCATAAACGCCAATGCGCCCCGAATCCAGCCCGCTGCCGCTGAACCAGCCGCCAGCCGACGCCGCTATCTTCTGCTCCACGACAAGGCGCTTGTAGAGACGGCTTGTGGTGCCCGATGTGACCACCTTCATCATCAAATCGAGAGCTTCGGCCTCTCCCGGTTCCGCCGAGGTGTAACTGGGCGCGAGATAATACCGTTGCACGGTCGCACGGCCGGCGCGCGGGTCGTCCAGATTGAGTCTGATGGGGACCCGGTGGGGAGGTTCCTTGGGCCGTGCCGAGCGGACACGTTCCATCTGCGGCTTGAGCTTGCCATATGTCGCACGGGCCAGCTTCTTCACTTCATCCACCGTGACATCGCCGGCAACAACGAGAATGGCGTTGTTGGGTGCATAATAGCGTTTGTAGAAATCTGTCGCCGCCTTGGCATCCAGCTTGCGTATCTCATGTTCCCAGCCAAGAATCGGGGTGCCGTAGGGGTGGGATTGATAGAGCGCGGCGGTCATTTGCTCGCCAAGAATATTCGCCGGGTCATTTTCGACCCGTGACCGGCGTTCCTCAAGGATGACCTTGCGTTCGGTGACAACGTCTTTGTCCCGCAGGCGCAGATTGACCATACGGTCGGCTTCCATCTCCATCACCAGCGCCAGGCGGTCCTTCGCCACGCGCTGAAAGTAAGCCGTTGCATCCTGGCCGGTGAAGGCATTGTCCTGGCCGCCATTGCGCGCAATGATCTTGGAGAATTCACCCGGGGCGATCTTTTTGGTGCCCTTGAACATCAAATGCTCCAGGAAGTGGGCAATTCCCGATACGCCGCGCTGCTCATCCGCGGCGCCAACCCGGTACCACACCATATGTGTCACCACCGGCGCACGGTGATCGGGAATAACCACGACCTCCATTCCGTTCTCGAGCTTGAAATTCGATACGGACACCGAGGCCGCACGGGTGGAGTTCATGGGAAGGGCGAATGTCATTGCCACGGCAATAGCACATATTGCCACCAGGCGAGCGCGCCAAACCGGCGGGTTTGAAAGTAATTCCAGGATCATCGGCAAAACCTGATTTGTTTGTGTCTGAAGTCTCGACATGCCGGGCGGCGCGTCAAAAGCCGTGGCCCGGCTTCGCAATATGGAGAGTGCGGGCTGAAGCCGCCAGTTAAATATAGTTCAGGATAGCGTGACCGGACTGGAATGCTTTAGAGCGGAGCGTTCGGATCTTCCCCGCCGCGATATTCACCGCCAAGATCCCGGCCGCCCAAAATGCCGCGACTCCGCGACAATGGGTCCATAAGCTTCTCAAACTCGTCGATGCCGGCGTTTTTGCTCCAGTTACCCTTGTCCTCGTATTCTTTTCTCTTCTGATCCACTCCATCGGCTTCTGCCTTGCGTACGAGGTCTGGATCTCTGGGCCAGTTCTGCGGGGCCGCCGCCGTAGCAACTGTAGATGCAACGGGTTCAGGCAACCTTGCGCGGTCTGGCGGAATGAGCAAAGGCGCCCGATCCGGCACTTTTTGTTCAGCCTTGCCTTTCTTGCCGCCCAGGCCAATCGCGTTAAAAGCCGCGCCCTCGAATTCGATACCACCGCCCGCGCAGCCGCCAAGCAGCAGGGCCGCGCCGAACGCGGACAGAAGCGTCAGATGCCTTATGGTGCTGGTCGCTTTACTCATTTGACAAATCGGAGCCCGAATTTTGTGTTTTTCCCAGTCCTTCCCGAGATTAGAAGCGGGTTAGGACGAATTTGAGACCTTTTTGTGACTGTCGATTATTGATTCATACACAAGTCCGGCAACACCGACAACGATTGCCGCATCCGCAATGTTAAAGACATACCAGTAAAAATCTCCCGCATGCAAAGAGAAGAAGTCAGCCACCGCCCCATAGACAAGCCGGTCGATACCGTTGCCAATGGCGCCGCCCATGACCAGCCCGGCGCCCACCGCGCCAATAACCGTCGTCATGCTCGCCAGCCACCATGTCAGGCCGATAACCGCGGCAAGGGAGAGAATTGCGAGTAAAATCGGGCCAATCTGACTTTCCTGTTGAAACAAGCCGAAACTGATGCCCCGGTTCCAGACCATCACGAGATCCAGGAAAGGTGTAACGGTAACCTGCCCCTTCGCCTCGATGTTAAAGACATAGAGCATCCACCATTTCAGGACCTGATCGGCAACGGCGATCACGGCCCCGAGTGACAGCCCGAGGGCGCTGAGCGGTCCCCGGAAGAGTTTCTTCTCTGACTTGTTATCCGGCATCGGCATCCCTCACTGTGCTGCCCGGCTGCGCGCATCATACTGGCGCACGGCCTCCGCGTCGCGCAGAGTCAGCCCGGGGAAGTCCACGTCGGACCCCACCTCGGGCAGGATTTTCCATGAGCGCGCACATTTGCTGCCCACCGCCTTGCCCGGGATAACGGATACGCCGGGCACATCATCAAGGCGGAAGGCCGTCTCCGGCCCGGCGTCATTGGTCCAGCTCGCCTGGCTGGTGATGGCGACTTCGGCCCAGTCGACATCCGCCACCGCATTGAACAGGGCTTTATCCTCAATGTAAATTTCCGGCGCGGCTTCAAGACTCGAACCGATGCGCTTTTCGCGGCGTTCGATTTCGAGCGCGCCCGTCACCACGCGGCGCACCTGACGGATCTTGCGCCATTTTTCGGCCAGCTCCCTGTCGCGCCAGTTTTCCGGAATGTCCGGGAACTGGCGCAGATGAACCGAGGAGTCCATATCTGAAAATCGCGATTGCCACGCCTCTTCCATGGTGAAGCACAGCATCGGCGCCAGCCACGCGGTCAGGCAGGAGAATAATTGATCGGTCACGCTCAGGCTGGCGCGGCGCACGGGCGAGTCATAGGCGTCGCAATAGAGCGCATCCTTGCGGATATCAAAATAAATGGATGAGAGATCGACGGTGCAGAAATTGAACAGCGCGGAGAAAATCCGCTTGAAATCGAAACTGTTATATTCGCGCCGCACCAACTCATCGAGCTCGCTCAGGCGGTGCAGCATGTAGCGCTCAAGCTCCGGCATGTCGGCCGGTTCCACGGCGAGCGAGGGCTCATGGTGATGCAGATTGCCCAGCATGAAGCGGATGGTGTTGCGCAGCTTGCGGTAGGCATCGACGTTGGATTTGAGTATTTCCGGGCCGACGCGCAAATCCTCCATGTAATCGGAACTCATCGCCCACAGGCGCAGGATTTCCGCGCCATTCTGTTTTATCACATCCTGCGGGAACACCTGATTGTTCAGGGATTTGGACATTTTTCGCCCGTCCTCGGCCATGAC
>QIGN01000179.1 GCA_003228955.1 Hyphomicrobiales bacterium | reverse complement strand
CGTCAATGTCGTCTTGCCATGGTCAACATGGCCAATCGTGCCAATGTTGCAATGCGGCTTGTTGCGCTCAAATTTCTCCTTAGCCATGTCGTAACTCCATTCCTCGTCGTTAGTTCTATCTGATCGCCTGTCTCATCTAGCCTTAAGCGAATTTGGCCTGAACCTCTTCAGCTACCGCCTGTGGTACCTGAGCATAATTTGCGAACTGCATGGTAAACTGGGCGCGCCCCTGGCTCATGGACCGCAGGGTGTTCACATAGCCGAACATATTCGCAAGCGGCACCATGGCATTGATGACCGCCGCATTGCCGCGCATTTCCTGGCCCTGCACCTGACCGCGCCGGCTCGTGAGGTCACCAATGATGCCGCCCACATAATCCTCCGGCGTCACCACCTCAACCTTCATCATCGGCTCCAGCAACTTCGGCCTGGCCTTGAGGGCCGCCTCGCGGAATGCGGCCCGCGATGCGATCTCGAAGGCCATGACGGAAGAGTCGACGTCGTGATAGGCGCCATCGACCAGCGTTGCCCTGATATCAAGCATCGGGAAACCAGCCAGAATGCCGTTATCCAGCACGCTCTTGATGCCTTTTTCGACACCTGGGATATATTCCTTGGGTACGTTCCCGCCGACAACCTTGCTGATAAATTCAAACCCGCTTCCCGCCTCACCCGGCTCCAGCTCAAGTTTAATGCGGGCGAACTGGCCCGAACCGCCGGTTTGCTTTTTGTGCGTGTAGTCGATGTAGGATGGCTTGGTGATGGTTTCGCGATAGGCGACCTGCGGCGCGCCCACATTTGCCTCGACCTTGAATTCGCGCTTCATGCGATCAACCAGAATGTCGAGATGAAGCTCGCCCATCCCCCGGATCAGCGTCTGGCCCGATTCCTGATCGACGGCCACACGGAACGAGGGGTCCTCCTGCGCAAGCCGGTTGAGCGCTATGGACAGCTTCTCCTGATCGCCCTTGGTTTTGGGCTCCACCGCCACCTCGATAACGGGCTCGGGGAATTCCATACGCTCAAGAATAACAGGCGCATCGGGAGCGCAAAGCGTATCTCCGGTCGTGACATCCTTCAGCCCGGCAAGGGCGACAATGTCGCCGGCATAGGCTTCCTTGATATCCTCGCGGGAGTTGGAATGCATAAGCAACATGCGGCCAATGCGCTCCTTTTTCTCCTTCACGGAGTTGAGCATCTGCTGGCCGGTCTCGAGCTTGCCCGAATAGATACGGGCGAATGTAAGCGAACCAACAAAGGGGTCGTTCATGATCTTGAATGCCAGCGCCGAGAAGGGCTCGTCATCGGATGCCTGGCGATTGTCTTCATCGCCGGTCTTGTAGTTGATGCCCTTGATGGCCGGGACATCGAGGGGGGATGGAAGATAGTCGACCACGCCGTCAAGAAGCGGCTGCACGCCTTTGTTCTTGAAAGCGGACCCGCAAAATATAGGAACGAAGGAATTGTTGCAGGTGCCCTTGCGGATCATCGCCATGAGGGTTTTAACGTCCGGCTCGTTACCCTCAAGAAAGGCTTCCATGACGTCATCGTCCTGATCGACGACGAGTTCAATCAGCTTCTCGCGATACTCCACGGCCTGATCAGCCAGATCTTCTGGAATATCTTCTTCATGGAATTTTGCGCCAAGCGTCTCTTCGTCCCAGACGATCGCCTTCATCTTGACGAGGTCGACCACGCCAGCGAATTTGTTCTCCGCGCCAATCGGCAATTGCACAACGGCCGGGACCGCGCCCAGGCGGTCCTCAATCATTTCCACCGACTTGAAGAAATCCGCGCCAATCTTGTCCATCTTGTTGACGAAGATCATGCGCGGAACTTCGTATTTGTCGGCCTGCCGCCAGACGGTCTCCGTTTGAGGTTCAACGCCGGCATTGGCATCCAGCAAGGCGACCGCGCCGTCCAGAACGCGAAGCGAACGCTCGACCTCGATGGTAAAATCCACATGGCCTGGCGTGTCGATAATGTTGACCCGCTTGTCGTTCCAGTAGGTTGTCGTCGCGGCGGAGGTGATCGTGATGCCGCGCTCCTGCTCCTGCTCCATCCAGTCCATGGTGGCGGCGCCGTCATGGACCTCGCCAATACGGTGGCTCTTGCCGGTGTAATAGAGAATACGCTCGGTTGTGGTCGTCTTACCGGCATCGATATGCGCCATGATGCCGATGTTGCGATAATCTTCGATGGGGGTCGTGCGTGCCATTGTTCTAAACTTTGCCTGCCGGTTTGCGCTACCACCGGTAATGGGAGAAGGCGCGATTCGCCTCAGCCATCCGATGCGTATCTTCACGTTTCTTGACCGCCGTCCCCCGATTGTTCGCGGCATCGAGCAACTCACCAGAGAGCCGCTCAACCATTGTATTTTCGCCCCGTGAACGCGCGGCCGCAATGATCCAGCGGATGGCCAGTGCCTGGCGGCGCTCGTTGCGCACCTCGACGGGCACCTGATAGGTTGCGCCGCCAACGCGCCGTGAGCGCACCTCCATCGCCGGCATGACATTTTCCAGCGCCTGATGGAACATTTCCACCGGATTTTGCTTCGCCTTGGCTTCCATCTGTTCGAAGGCGCCATAAACGATCCGCTCGGCCGCTGACTTCTTGCCGTCCTTCATCACCGAGTTCATGAACTTCGTCAAAATGACGTCGCCGAACTTCGGATCCGGAATGATATCTCGTTTTTCAGCTCTGTGCCGCCGGGACATAACCTGTGAACTTCCCTTATTTGATACCTGGCCGGTGAACCGTCATTGGTTCGAAATCTACTTCGGACGTTTGGCGCCGTATTTCGAGCGCCTCTGACGGCGATCGGACACGCCCTGGGTGTCGAGAACGCCGCGAATGATGTGATAACGCACGCCGGGCAAATCCTTGACCCGGCCGCCGCGGATCAAAACCACCGAATGCTCCTGAAGGTTATGGCCCTCACCGGGGATGTAACTTGTCACCTCGAAGCCGTTGGTCAAACGCACGCGGGCGACTTTGCGAAGCGCCGAGTTCGGCTTCTTTGGAGTCGTTGTATAGACGCGCGTGCAAACGCCCCGCTTTTGCGGACACGCCTCCATCGCCGGCACCTTGTTGCGCTTTACCGGCGCCTGGCGCGGTTTGCGGACTAGTTGTTGTATCGTCGGCATCGCTTGCCTTCTTTAAGCCAGTCAGCCTCTCGGCCGACCGGACAATCCTTTTTGAGGGCCAGCGCGCAAACGCCATGGCCTCATGCACCAAAAGCCGAGAAAACCGCCACTGAAGCGCCACTCAGCATCTTGAAAAACCAGAGGATCTGCCGGACCGGCAAAACCCTGTCCGAAGATCGTGTCCCAGTCCTGTTCCAGCTTTTTTTGGGCAGCGTTTAGAATGCGCTCTATTTCGGTGAGGCAACAGCCCCACGCATGACATTCTACCGCCTGCCGCGAAGTTGGCGCAACATACGCACGCTCCCCATTTCCGTCAACAGGTAATTGACGGAAAAACCGATAGATTCCGGCAGTCCGGTGGCGTCGGCGAACCGTAGCATTGCGGTGCTGCTTCCGGCATTCGCCGCGCCCTCGCCCGGCAACCGGCACATCAAGCCTCTCTGGACCCATCGCGAACTGGATGGATATCCGTGACAGCAAAAAGGACCGCTCATTTGAGCGGTCCCTTCGCATGTCTTGGCAACAGACTTTGTCAGCCCGGCCCGGAACTCCGGGGCAGGTTCTATTCGGCGGGCGCCTCAACCTCCGCGGCATCGTCACCGATAAGCGCCACTTCTTCCACGGCCTTTTCAGCTTCGGCCAGACGTTTGGCGGCCGCCTTGGCGCGCTCCTCGACGATAAGGTCATCGCGGTGAGCCGCAACGCGTTGCAATTCGTTGAGCATGCTGCCCGTCCCGGCCGGGATCAAGCGGCCGACGATCACGTTTTCCTTCAGGCCTTCCAGCGTATCCGCCTTGCCGTTCAGTGACGCCTCGGTCAGAACGCGCGTGGTTTCCTGGAACGACGCGGCGGAAATAAAGCTCCGGGTCTGCAAGCTGGCCTTGGTGATGCCAAGCAGGACCGGCACCGCTGTCGCCTGTTTGCCGCCGCCCGCTTTCGTCTTTTCGTTGCGTGCGTCGAAATCGACCCTGTCAATCTGCTCGCCCTTCAGCAGTTCGGTATCGCCGGGTGTCTCGATTTCCACCTTTTGCAGCATTTGGCGGACGATAACCTCGATATGCTTGTCGTTGATGGTCACGCCCTGAAGCCTGTAAACCTCCTGGATTTCAAACACCAGATAGGCGGCCAGTTCTTCCACGCCCTTGATCGCCAAAATATCATGCGGCGCGGGATGACCATCGAGCAGGAACTCGCCTTTTTCGATCCGGTCTCCCTCCTGCACACTCAGATGACGGCCCTTGGGGATGAGATATTCGGACTTTTCCTGATTTTCATCGTCCGGCTGGATCGCAATCCGCCGCTTGTTCTTGTAGTCCCGGCCGAATTGAACGGTTCCGCTGATCTCCGCAATGATTGCGTGATCCTTCGGACGCCGCGCCTCGAACAACTCCGCAACACGCGGCAGCCCGCCGGTGATATCGCGCGTCTTGGCGCTCTCCAGCGGAATACGTGCAAGCGCATCGCCCGCCTTGACCTTCTGCCCCGGATCAACCGACAGGATGGCTTCAACCGACAGCAAATAGCGGGCCTCGCCACCGCGCGACAGCATTATCGCTTCGCCCTTGGCGTCCTTCACGACAACCGCAGGCTTAAGATCCGTACCGCGCGTGTTCGTACGCCAGTCAACGATCACACGGTTCGTGATGCCGGTCGCTTCATCTGTTTTTTCATTGACCGAAACCGCGTCCACGAGATCCTCGAATTCGACGACCCCGTCGGTTTCCGTTAGGATTGGCCGGGTGTAGGGATCCCATTCGGCAATGCGCTGACCGCGTTTGATCTTGTCGCCTTCATCGACGCGCATCTGTGAGCCGTAACCAATCCTGTGCAAGGCTCGCTCGCCGCCGTCCGCGTCGATAATTGCAATCGACATATTGCGGCCCATGGCGATGGTGCGGCCCTGAGAATCCTTTGCAACATTCCGGTTCTGAATCTTCACAACGCCTTCGAAATTCGATTCGATGAATGAAGAGTCCACAACCTGCGCGGTGCCTCCAATATGGAAGGTGCGCATGGTAAGCTGGGTGCCGGGCTCTCCGATCGACTGGGCGGCTATGACGCCGACGGCCTCACCCATATTAACCGGTGTTCCGCGGGCCAGGTCGCGGCCATAACATTTGCAGCAAACGCCATTGCTCGCCTCACATGTGAGGACCGAGCGAATGCGCATTTCCTGAATCTGGGCTTCATCGATCTTCTCAACATGCACTTCCTCGAGAAGCTCACCTTCCTTGATCATCACTTTGCCGGTGGCCGGGTCCATGACTTTCTGCGCCGTGGTACGCCCCAGCACACGCAACCCGAGAGACACCACGACTTCACCGGAATCGACAACAGGCTGCAGGGTAATACCGTTCTTGGTCCCGCAATCATGCTCATTGATGATGCTGTCCTGGGCGACGTCGACCAGACGCCGGGTCAGATAACCGGAGTTGGCTGTCTTCAGGGCTGTATCCGCAAGGCCCTTGCGCGCGCCGTGGGTGGAGTTGAAGTATTCGAGAACCGACAGCCCTTCCTTGAAGTTCGAAATAATCGGCGTCTCAATGATCTCGCCGCTGGGCTTGGCCATCAGTCCGCGCATGCCAGCGAGCTGTTTCATCTGGGCGGCTGAGCCGCGCGCACCGGAATGCGCCATCATATAAATTGAATTGATGGGCTTTTCCCGGCCAGTTTTCTTGTCATATTCAACCGCCGAGATATGGTCCATCATTTCATTGGCCACACGATCGGTACATTTGGCCCAGGCATCGACGACCTTGTTGTATTTCTCACCCTTGGTGATGAGGCCGTCATTGTATTGTTCCTCATACTCCTTGACCAGTTTGCGGGTCTCGTCGACGAGCTGGTCCTTTTTCGCCGGCACGACCATGTCGTCCTTGCCAAAGGAAATGCCGGCCCGGCAGGCATGACGGAAACCCAGACCCATGATCTGGTCGCAGAAGATAACCGTCTCCTTCTGACCGCAATGACGATAGACAACGTCAATCATCTGAGAGATTTCCTGCTTGGTCAGCGTCCGGTTCACCAGATCAAACTCGATGTTGGGACGTTTGGGCAGCAACTCACCCAGCAGCATCCGCCCCGGTGTCGTGTCGTAAATGGCGCCTCCCAGCTTGCCCTTAGCGTCGGCCGTCTCGAAGCGGCCCTTGATTTTTGTATGCAGGGTGACGACGCCATTATCGAGCGCATGCTGGATTTCATGGACACTTGCGAAAGCCATGCCCTGTCCAGGTTCCTCTTCCTTCATCAAGCTGAGATAGTAGAGGCCGAGCACGATGTCCTGACTGGGCACGATGATCGGGGTGCCGTTCGCCGGATGCAGAATATTGTTGGTCGACATCATCAGGACGCGCGCTTCAAGCTGCGCTTCCAGTGACAAGGGCACATGCACGGCCATCTGGTCGCCGTCAAAGTCCGCGTTGAAAGCGGCGCAAACCAGCGGGTGAAGCTGGATTGCCTTGCCCTCGATGAGGATCGGCTCAAAGGCCTGAATCCCCAGACGGTGAAGCGTCGGAGCGCGGTTCAGCAGGATCGGGTGCTCCCGGATCACCTCATCGAGGATATCCCAGACTTCCGATTTCTCGCGTTCGACCAGCTTCTTGGCCTGTTTGACCGTCGATGAAAGCCCCTTGGCCTCAAGGCGCGAATAAATGAACGGCTTGAACAACTCCAGCGCCATCTTTTTCGGCAGGCCGCACTGGTGCAATTTGAGCTCAGGCCCGACCACAATGACGGAACGCCCCGAATAGTCGACGCGCTTGCCAAGCAGGTTCTGGCGGAACCGGCCCTGCTTGCCCTTGAGCATATCGGCAAGAGATTTGAGGGGGCGCTTGTTGGCGCCGGTAATCACGCGGCCGCGCCGGCCATTGTCGAACAGCGCATCGACCGCCTCCTGCAGCATCCGCTTCTCGTTGCGGACAATGATGTCAGGCGCACGCAGCTCCATCAGCCGCTTCAGGCGATTGTTGCGGTTGATAACCCGGCGATAGAGATCGTTCAGGTCCGAGGTCGCGAAACGGCCCCCGTCCAGCGGGACGAGCGGGCGCAACTCGGGCGGCAGCACGGGAACCACGGTCAGAATCATCCATTCGGGACGATTGCCCGAATGAATCAGGGCCTCGATGACCTTGAGCCGCTTGCCGAGTTTTTTCGGCTTCAGTTCCGTCGTTGCTTCGGCGATTTCGACACGCAGATTCTCGGCAATCTTTTCCAGGTCCAGATTGATGAGCAATTCGCGGATCGCTTCCGCGCCGATCCCGGCGGTAAAGCTGTCTTCGCCAAATTCCTCCTGCGCAATCTGATAGTCTTCTTCCGACAGAAGCTGGCGGTCCTGCAGGGTCGTCAGACCCGGCTCGATAACGATGTAACTTTCAAAATAAAGAACCCGCTCCAGATCCTTCAACGTCATATCGACAAGCAGCCCGATCCGGGAGGGAAGCGACTTCAGAAACCAGATATGCGCAACCGGCGCAGCAAGTTCGATGTGCCCCATGCGCTCGCGGCGAACCTTGGCCAGCGTCACCTCCACGCCGCATTTTTCGCAGATGACGCCCTTGTATTTCATCCGCTTGTACTTGCCGCACAAGCACTCATAGTCCTTCACCGGACCGAAAATACGGGCGCAGAACAAGCCGTCACGCTCCGGCTTGAATGTCCGGTAGTTGATGGTCTCGGGCTTCTTGATCTCGCCAAACGACCAGGAGAGAATTTTCTCCGGACTGGCGATCGAAATTTTTATCTGATCAAACGTCTGGGTTTGAGCCTGGGGATTGAAAAGGTTTACGGCCTCTTGATTCATCCGTCCGTCTCCCATCTGGCGGGCTGGTTGGGGGCCGCCAAAAAAAACTGCATTTCGCGCGCAACGCGCAATTCACTTCGCCGCCGCCCCGAAGGCGGCGGCGCACTATATTTCTTTATTCGGCGGCCTCTTGCGGCGGCAGCTTCGGTGTTTCCTGGCCTGATTTCACTGCTTGAGACTGATTCAATTCAACATTCAGCCCAAGCGCCCGCATTTCTTTCACGAGCACATTGAACGATTCCGGGATACCCGCCTCAAAGGTGTCGTCGCCGCGGACAATGGCCTCATAGACCTTCGTCCGGCCGGCAACGTCGTCCGATTTGACGGTCAGCATTTCCTGCAAGGTATACGCGGCGCCATACGCCTCGAGAGCCCACACTTCCATCTCACCGAAGCGCTGGCCGCCGAACTGCGCCTTGCCGCCCAGAGGTTGCTGGGTGACAAGGGAATAGGGGCCGATTGAGCGGGCATGTATCTTGTCGTCCACCAGATGATGGAGCTTCAGCATATAGATGCACCCTACGGTTACTTTGCGGTCGAATTCCTCGCCTGTGCGCCCGTCATGGAGCGTCACCTGCCCGCTCGCGTCGAGCCCGGCGCCCTCAAGCAGTTCGATAATATCCGCCTCATGAGCACCGTCGAATACCGGCGTCGCGATCGGCACGCCCGCTTTCAGCCCCTGGCTGAGATCGACAATACCTTCATCGCTCAATGAGGCGATGGATTTGTCATTGCCATAAATGGACTTCAGCAGGTCCTTGATGTCCTTGGTTTTCTTGGAATCCAGGTAGGAATCGAGCGCCTCTCCGACCTTGGTTCCAAGGCCGCGGCACGCCCACCCGAGATGAGTTTCCAGAATTTGCCCGACATTCATCCGGCTGGGCACGCCAAGCGGATTGAGGACGATGTCGACCTGGGTTCCGTCATCCAGATAGGGCATGTCCTCGATCGGCACGATTTGCGAAATCACGCCCTTGTTGCCATGACGCCCGGCCATCTTGTCTCCAGGCTGCAATTTGCGTTTCACGGCGACGAAGACTTTTACCATCTTCATGACGCCCGGGAGCAGCTCGTCACCGCGTTGCAGTTTGTCAACCTTGTCGACAAAGCGCTGTTCGAGCTGCTTCTTTGCATATTCGTACTGTTTGCCAATCGCCTCGACCTCGGACAGCGCTTTGGGGTTCTTCGGCGCTATCTCCCACCACTGGCTGCGGGGAAGGTCATCCAGAAAGGCCTCGGTCACCTTGGCATCTTTTTTTATGCCCTTGAGTCCCTTCGCCACCTGTTTGCCGACAAGCGCTTCTCTCAAACGCCCGTAGACGTTGCGATCCAGAATGCCCAGCTCATCGTCGCGGTCCTTCGCCAGGCGTTCTATTTCCTCGCGCTCAATGGCCATTGCACGCTCATCCTTGTCGATGCCGTGACGGTTAAAAACCCGCACTTCGACAACCGTGCCAATGACCCCGGGCGGCAGCTTGAGCGACGTGTCGCGAACATCGGACGCCTTCTCGCCGAAAATGGCGCGAAGAAGCTTTTCTTCGGGCGTCATCGGGCTTTCACCTTTCGGCGTGATCTTGCCGACCAGAATATCTCCTGGATGGACTTCCGCGCCGATATAGACAATTCCCGCCTCGTCGAGATTCTTGAGAGCCTCCTCTGAGACATTCGGAATATCGCGCGTGATCTCTTCCGGGCCGAGCTTGGTATCGCGCGCCATGACCTCGAATTCCTCGATGTGGATCGAGGTGAACACATCGTCGCGCACAACGCGCTCGGAGATCAGGATGGAGTCCTCGAAATTGTATCCCATCCACGGCATGAAGGCGACGAGCACATTGCGCCCGAGCGCCAGTTCGCCAAGATCGGTGGAGGGTCCGTCGGCCACAATTTCACCCGCCTCGATGCGGTCGCCAACCTTCACAAG
>QIGN01000036.1 GCA_003228955.1 Hyphomicrobiales bacterium | reverse complement strand
ATCGAGCCAGTGAGCCGCCTTCGCCACTGGTGTTCTTCCTAATATCTACGAATTTCACCTCTACACTAGGAATTCCACTCACCTCTCTCGATCTCTAGACTGGCAGTATTGAGGGCAGTTCCAGGGTTGAGCCCTGGGATTTCACCCCCAACTAACCAGCCCGCCTACGCGCGCTTTACGCCCAGTAATTCCGAACAACGCTAGCCCCCTCCGTATTACCGCGGCTGCTGGCACGGAGTTGGCCGGGGCTTCTTTTCCGGCTACCGTCATTATCTTCACCGGTGAAAGAGTTTTACAACCCTAAGGCCTTCATCACTCACGCGGCATGGCTGCATCAGAGTTTCCTCCATTGTGCTGCTGCCTCCCGTAGGAGTCTGGGCCGTGTCTCAGTCCCAGTGTGGCTGATCATCCTCTCAGACCAGCTACGGATCGTCGCCTTGGTGAGCTTTTACCTCACCAACAAGCTAATCCGACGCGGGCTCATCCAATGGCGATAAATCTTTCCCCCGGAGGGCGTATCCGGTATTAGCTCCGGTTTCCCGAAGTTATTCCGAACCATTGGGTAAATTCCCACGCGTTACTCACCCGTCTGCCACTTTCCACAGGAGCAAGCTCCTGCTTCACGTTCGACTTGCATGTGTTAAGCCTGCCGCCAGCGTTCGTTCTGAGCCAGGATCAAACTCTCATGTTTGATATTTTGATTCCGGCTTGTCCCTGAGGGAAAAACCTCAGGGGATCGCTTGCGTATTACTCTTGCTTGATCCCCGTGGGTACGGGAATCATGACGAGTTCCCGACACATCGTCGTACTCTTTCATCCTTACGGATGAAAATGCACTACGGGTGTCGAAATAAACGCAAGACCGCCGAAGTCTCGTTTCGTCCGTTAAACCCATGCCGGAACGGCATAAATTCACGAACGCGCCAGGACTCCGCCGCCTGCGTTTCTCTTTCTTCAAACCACATTGTCAAAGAACCGCGGGAACGCAACCAATGAGCCGCATCCCCTGACCCCTGATGGAAGCAAATGCGCCACCATGAGTCAAACGCAACGGACACCTTGCCCCGGGTAAATTTTCCGGCGCACGCCCCGCTTCGCTTCAAAGAAATTGATGCACGGACACAACGAATTCGCAGACAATGCAGTTTGCCCGCGCAACCGCTCTTAAATACAGAATCCCCCACCCAAGGTCAAGCATTGACTGAGAAGAATTTCCCTGACCGCCGCGGCGCGCGGCAACAACGGTAAAAACAGCCGGTTATTCGCCGCACTGGCCACATTGCTGCCCGATTAAACCGGCATCTTCCGCGTTAACAAATCGGAAACCGGTTGCGGAGCATATTGGTTAAGCAAATCTGAAGGCTGAAGAGCCTTGGCAAGCTGATTTGCCCCGCGTGAGACCGTCAGTAATGCGGATTTCTCACGTCTACCGGAAAAGGGCCTGTTCGAAGCGCCGCGGCATGGTTGACAGACAGTGAACCGCCCGGCAGATTGACGGCCTTCGCAGTAGGGAAGAACACACACCTGATTCGGAACAATTGGCGCGCCGGAAACGGCACCCTCCTTGCAGGGGAACCAAGCCAGCCGAGGACGGGGGGATCATACATTTTGACGGAACGACAACGCCGCAAAAAAGGCCGCAATAGAGAGCGTGCACTTGTCCCGTTTGGAAAACGGGCCCTGCCGCAGATTTATTTGCAGAGCCCCGGCCGCGCTTCCGCCGCCGTCTTTCTTCCAGAACCCGGAGATTCCAGGGCCGGCACACGGCTCAAATGGCTGGTCAGCACATGCCTGGCGGCGGTCGTTGGCGTGGGCGTCATCGGCACCAGTATCTATGCCTCTATGGATGTGAAATCTGGCTCCGGCGTCGTGGACTCGATCAAACATGCCGGCCTGGCGGCGATGAGGCCGATTCAGACAGCTCCTACAAATGCCGAAATCCAGACCGTGGCGGGTCAAAAAGGCGACCGCATCACGACCACCGCCGAAGGGCACTCCACAAAGCTTATTATCCATGACACCGTCGTGCAGAAACGGGGCGAGCGCGAATATATCCGCATCAAGCCCTATGCCCGCCTCGTCGCCCGCCTTGGAACCTCACAGCCGCTGGACACACAATTCATCCCCGGCTTCAATCCCTTCAAACTCTATTCCAACCCCAAACCGGTCGCCGAAAACGGTGATGGTGAGGCGGCCCCCGAAACCGTCAGCGACCTTAGTCTTCGTATGAGTGAGCTGGAAGGCGGTATCCTTCCCGACAATGACGGGCTGAGGCTGGACGCACGGCAGATGGCCCGGCTGATAGCGGAGCGCGATGAACTGTTTGCCGTGCAGCCATTTGCCATGCGCCCTTCCATCCTTCCCGAAAGCGGCAACCCTGAAAGCGGCAACGCCCTTTTGCAACAGGCCGCCTATCGCCCCGACGAATTAGCCGCCCCTGACCGGGCCGGAGCCGAGACTTTGCCCAATACTACTTTTGTCGCCAAGACCGTTGAGGCCCTTGCGGACGCCGACGAGACGGACTCCGGCCGCGAGACCAAAGCGGTAACCGTCAAACGCGGCGACACCTTGATGAGCATTCTGGCGGAGGCCGGCGCGGAGAAGTGGCAGGCCAAGGCCATTGCCGACGCGATGGCTCCGGTGTTCAGGCCGAAGAATTTGAAAAAAGGCCAGGAGGTCCGCCTCACGCTGATGCCGACGCCGAAAAATGAAACTCAGCTTGAGCCGGTCAAGATCTCCCTGTTTACCGGCGGCGCCCATGAAGTAACGGTGGTCCGTAATGAAGCGGGTGAATTTGTTTCCAGCACCGACCCCGTTGTACTGAAGGACGCCAAAAACCAGCGGCGCTCAAAATCGCCGCAGCGCGCTACGCTTTATACGAGCTTCTTTAATGCCGCGCTCAGCCAGGGTATATCGCGCGACAAGGTCATGAAGCTGTTGCGGATTCATTCCTATGACACCGATTTCAAACGCGCCGCGCGCGCCGGAGATGGCTTCGAGGTCTTTTACAGTCTTGAAAAAGATCAGGACGGCCAGGACACGGCGATGGGCGAAGTGCTGTTCACGTCAATGATCTCGGGTGGCGGCACGCGCAAATTCTACCGGTTCCGCACGCCCGACGGGGAAATCGATTTCTATGACAGGGACGGCAACAGCGCGAAAAAATTCCTGATGCGCAGGCCGGTGAAGGGCGCCCGGTTTACCTCCGCCTTCGGCATGCGCCTCCATCCGATCCTCGGCTACAAGAAAATGCATACCGGCAATGACTGGGCGGCCAAGCGCGGCACGCCCGTTCTGGCCGGCGGCAATGGCGTGGTTGAGGAAATCAGGCGCAAGGGCGGTCGCGGCAATTTCGTGCGCATTCGCCATGCCAATGGTTTTCAGACAACCTATAGCCACATGGCTGGCTTCGCGAAGGGTTTGCGCACCGGCATGAAAATAAAGATCGGGCAGGTTGTCGGCTATGTCGGCTCGACCGGTCTCTCGACGGGTTCGCATCTGCACTATGAGGTGCTGGTGAACAACCGCTTTGTCAATCCCATGACCATTCACGTGCCGCGTGGACGCCAGCTGGCCGGCAAGATGCTCGCGAACTTCTATAAGGAACGCAACCGCATCGATGAGCTGATGCAGAGTTCGCCCGTGACCACCCGCATGGCGGCCGTACAGAATTAGGGTCGAAAGACGCTACCCAGCCCTGTTTGAACCCGCCTGGCGCTCTGATCTTTTCGCTCACGGCGATTCCGCCCTGCGGACGGGCCTGCGCGGGCGCGCCCTGACCGGGCGGCGCGCGTTCGCGCTTGCCTCCCTCCGCTCGGTTTTCCGACATTGCCGTATCACGCCATCAACCGAGGCGCAGCCGAGGCAAGGCCGAACGGCGGCCGCGCCTTATGGCGCGCGCCCGCGCAGGCCCCGCCAAAGGCGGGAATGGCCGTGAGCGGAAAAATCACCCGGCTGCGCCTCGGTTGATCGCTCAGGGGATATATTCGTCGCGCCAGTTCAGCACCACGTTGAACGAAACCGAAATGCGGCTCTCCTTCGACAAGTTGGGATGCACCAGATGGTGTATGAATGCCGGCCAGATGAGCAGCATACCCGGCTCCGGCATGACGCGGTGTTCCGCTTCCACCTGCCCGTCGCCCTTGACCGCCAGCATGTTGGCCTGCGCGCGCGGATCGAAAAAACTGATGGCGCCGGGATTGAGGTCCGAGCGGCCCTTCCGTTCGCCCGGTTCAGCGGGCACCTGCACATAATACGTGCCGCTCAGCCATGAATGGGGGTGGTTGTGCAGATTGTGATAGTCGCCAAACCGGTTGACGTTGGGCCAGGCCTGCACATGCCAGTCCAGCTCATAGTCAATGCCCAGATTTTGCGCATAATCGTTTATGGAAACGTCGATACAGTCCTTCAGCCACACGACCACCGGGTGGGGATTGCCGAAAAAATTCCCCCGCAGATAGTCGGTGGTCAGGTCAGCGGCCCGCGCGTCCATCTCCTCGATCATTTCAACCAGAAGGATGTTGGCGTTCTGCGCGCCCGGCAGGGTATCCCGCAAAAACGTTGTTGGCCAAAGCGCCGAGAACTGCGCGCGGCTTTTCTTGTTTCCGGCCATTAACTACAGATCCCCAAGCTCAAGTTCAGCACGCAGCTTCCTGGTCAGTTTCTGCACCACCAGCTTGTGCGATGCCGCGATATACAGCTTCAGATCCTCATCGCTCAGCCCCGGCTCGCCATGCATCTGAATCCATTTAAAACCGCGCGAGGCAAGATAGGGCGCGGGACGCAGACCGGGCTGTTCCTTGAGCATCTCAAACGCGATCTCGGAACATTTGAAAGTGACGAACGGAGCGTCGCTATCCGACCATCCCCCGATGGCGAACACCTTGCCCCCCACCTTCCAGACATGCGCGCCGCCCCACTGCACCACGTGGGTCGCGGCGGGTTGCGTGGAGCAAAACGCATTATACTCGTCGTAACTCATCATGAGCGGGTAATCACGCCGCCTTTGCGACGGCCGTGCCATTGATCACCAGGCCATCGCCCTTGGCCGACACCTTGATCACATCGCCATCCTTGATGGCGCCCTCAAGGGTCATCTCCGCGAGCGGATCCTGCAAGCTCTTCTGAATCACCCGCTTCAGGGGCCGTGCGCCATAGGCGGGATCATAACCCTTCTCGCTAAGCCACTCGCGCGCGGCGTTGTCCAGTTTCAGCGTCACCTTGCGGTCATCGAGCAGTTTTTGCAGCCGCGCGATCTGGATATCGACGATGGCGGCCATCTGCTCGCGTTTCAGCCGATGGAACAGGATAATCTCGTCGAGCCGGTTGAGGAACTCGGGCCGGAAATGCGCCCGCACCAGTTCCATCACGGGTTCGCGCACCGCGCCGGTGTCTTCACCCTCCCCCTGGTTCACCAGGATTTCCGATCCGATATTCGAGGTCATGATGATGAGCGCGTTGCGGAAGTCGACCGTGCGGCCCTGCCCGTCCGTCAGGCGCCCGTCGTCGAGCACCTGAAGCAGAACATTGAACACGTCGGCGTGCGCCTTCTCGATCTCATCGAAAAGAATGACCTGATAGGGCCGGCGGCGGATGGCCTCGGTCAGCGCGCCGCCTTCTTCATAGCCCACATAGCCTGGAGGCGCGCCAATCATCCGGGCGACGGAGTGCTTCTCCATATATTCCGACATATCGATGCGGACCATCGCATGCTCATCGTCGAACAGGAAATTTGCAAGCGCCTTGGTGAGTTCGGTTTTGCCAACGCCCGTGGGCCCCAGAAACATGAAGGAACCAATCGGCCGGTTGGGATCCTGCAACCCGGCGCGCGCGCGCCGCACGGCAGCCGAAACGGATGAGACCGCTTCGCCCTGCCCGATGACCCGTTTGGCCAGCGCCTCTTCCATGCGCAGCAGTTTGTCGCGTTCCCCTTCGAGCATCTTGTCGACGGGGATGCCCGTCCAGCGCGAAACGATATGCGCGATATGGTCGCTGGTCACGGCTTCTTCAACCATGGCGCCATCGGCCTGCTCTTCTTCTTCCTTGTCGGCGAGCTTTTTTTCAAGCTCGGGGATACGGCCATAGGAAAGCTCGCCGGCGCGCGCCAGATCGCCGGAACGCTGGGCCTGCTCAAGCTCAAGACGCGCGGCCTCAAGCTCTTCTTTCAGCGTCTGGGCGTCGGAGAGTTTTTCCTTCTCCTGCTTCCAGCGCCGGGTGAGCGCATCGGATTCTTCTTCCAGGTCCGCCAGCTCTTTTTCCAAAGTCTCCAGGCGCGATTTCGAAGCCTTGTCGTCTTCTTTTTTCAGCGCTTCGCGTTCGATCTTGAGCTGAATGATGCGCCGGTCGAGTTCATCGAGTTCCTCGGGTTTGGAGTCCACCTGCATCCGCAGACGGCTGGCCGCCTCGTCCATCAGATCGATGGCCTTGTCGGGCAAAAAGCGGTCGGTGATGTAGCGGTTCGACAGCGTGGCCGCCGACACCAGCGCATTGTCGGTGATGCGTATACCGTGATGCAGCTCGTATTTCTCCTTCAGGCCGCGCAATATCGAGACCGTGTCCTCGACGCTGGGTTCGTCGACGAACACGGACTGGAAGCGCCGCGCCAGCGCCGCGTCCTTCTCCACATATTTGCGGTATTCATCGAGCGTGGTCGCGCCCACGCAATGCAGCTCTCCGCGCGCCAGTGCGGGCTTGAGCAGGTTTGAGGCATCCATGGACCCTTCCGCCGCGCCCGCGCCGACGATGGTGTGCATCTCGTCGATGAACAGAATGATATTGCCATCGCTGGCCTGCACCTCGGTCAGCACGGATTTGAGCCGCTCCTCGAATTCGCCGCGATATTTCGCCCCCGCGATCAGCGCGCCCATGTCGAGCGCCAGCAATTGCTTGTCTTTCAGGCTTTCGGGCACATCGCCATTGACGATGCGCAGGGCGAGACCCTCGGCGATGGCCGTCTTGCCGACGCCGGGCTCGCCGATGAGAACGGGGTTGTTCTTGGTCCGGCGCGAGAGCACCTGGATGGTGCGGCGGATTTCCTCGTCGCGGCCGATGACCGGATCGAGCTTGCCATCGCGCGCCGCTTGCGTCAGATCGCGGGTATAGCGTTTCAGCGCGTCATAGGCCTGTTCGGCCGAGGCGCTGTCGGCGGTGCGCCCCTTGCGCAGGTCATTGATGGCGTCATTTAGCGCATTCGGCGTGACGCCGGAATCTTTGAGGATCTTCCCCGCTTCGGTGTCCTTTTCCACGACCAGCGCGAGCAGCAGCCGCTCCGCCGCGACGAAACTGTCGCCGGACTTTTGCGCCGCTTTCTGGGCGGTTTCAAAGACCCGCGCGATGGCTGGCGTCAAATAGAGTTGCGCGCCGCCGCCTGAAACCTTGGACATTTTGCCGAGCGCCGCCTCTGTCTCGGACAGGGCCCGGCCCGGATTGCCGCCGGCGCGTGAAATCAGCCCCGCCGCCAGGCCGTCTTCATCGTCCAGCAGGACTTTGAGGAGATGTTCGGGTGTGAATTGCTGATGTCCCTCGCGCAAAGCGAGGCTTTGTGCCGTCTGAACGAAACCGCGGGCACGCTCGGTATACTTTTCGAATTCCATTTTCAACCTCTATCCGGCACGCGATGGCCGCCTGAATATCAGCGCGGGAGTCGCGCCCGTTTTCCGGGCTATGCCGTTGCCGCCAACAGCACGCTATCTGTCAAGTTTCCGCTCAAGAAGAGCTTCGGGAACCCGTATTCCGGCGCTCCACCCTTTATATAGTATTGCCGCCGCGCAACAAAAAGAGGCATAAGACAAATCCAACCAGGACTTCATGCATGACCAGCTCCGGCGACATCACAATTTCCGCGCTGTACCGTTACCCCGTGAAGGGACTGGGGCCGCAAAAACTAGGGCAAACCGAGCTCGCGGAAGGCCAGACCATGCCTTTCGACAGAGCCTGGGGAATCGAGAATGGCCGTGGCCGGTTCGATCCGGCGGACCCGCGGCACCTGCCCAAGATCAACTTCCTGATGCTGATGCGCGATGAACGTCTCGCCGCGCTCGATATCGAATTCGACGAAAGCGATGCCACGCTCACTTTGTTCCGGGGCGGTCGCCAGGTGGTCAGGGGCACGCTCGACACACCGCTCGGACGCCAGCTGATCGAACAGTTCATGGCCGGATATATGGAGCGGGAATTGCGCGGCGCACCGCATATCGTCCAGGCGCCGGGCCACAGTTTCTCCGACGTGGCCGAAAAATGCCTGCACATCGTCAATCTGGCAAGCGTGCGCGAACTCGAACGCGCGATTGGCAAGCCCATCGACCCGCTGCGCTTTCGCGCCAACATCTATATCGACGCGGAGCGCCCCTGGGTTGAATTTGACTGGATCGGCAGGGAAATAGGCATTGGCGAGGTGCGCCTCGCTGTGTTTGCCCGCACCGGCCGCTGCGAGGCGACCAATGTCGACCCGCAAACCGGCGCGCGCGACATGGCGATTCCGGCCATGCTGACGCGCGCCTACGGGCACCAGGATTTCGGCGTCTACGCCTCGGTCGCGCGCGGGGGGGAAATAGCCGCCGGTGATCGCGTCAACGCGCTGGCCGAGGGTATTTCATAAAGCCGGTCTTCAACGCAAAAGCAAAAAATTAGCGCGTATCCACCCCCTCAGCCCGTATCCGCCACCAGCCCTGCGGCCTCAATCCCGGCTACGGCGCACATCTCGTCATTGTCGGAATTGTCGCCCGTGACGCCAACAGCCCCCAGCAGCTTGCCTTTGTCATCGCGGACAAGCACGCCGCCGGGCACCGGCACCAATGCGCCATCGGCCAGTGCATTCATGGCGTCGAGAAAGAAAGCCTGTTTCTGAACACGCTCATAAAGCGCGCGCGACCCGAGCCCCATGGCGATGGCGCCATGGGCCTTGCCATGGGCGATCTTGAAGCGCATGGCGCTGGCGCCGTCCTGGCGCTCAAAAGCGGTGGTGTGGCCTCCCGCGTCCAGAACCACGACGGCGAGAGGTTTGAGCCCTTCCCGGTCCGCCTTTGAAAAGGCATTGGCGACGATGACCCTCGCCTGCTCCAGGGTTATCCCTATCGTCATGCTCCCCCCATCTTTCGCGGTTTCAGGCAAATTGATACAATAAACGTGAAGACGCCATTGTTACCACAAACGCCGCCTGCGGGTCCTGCGGGACTTGCCCAGCGGCCGAAACAGGACACGCGATGGAACTCAATTCGGATTTCTCGCAACGCGCCGCCATGCATGGCGCGGCGCTTGACTGGGTCGCCTCGCCAATGGCCGGCGTCGAGCGGCGCATGTTCGACAGGCTGGGCGATGAAGTGGCGCGGGCGACAACCATCGTGCGCTATGCGCCCGGCAGCCGGTTTTCCCCCCATGTGCATACCGGAGGAGAAGAATATCTGGTGCTGGAAGGCGTGTTCCAGGATGAACATGGCGATTTCCCGGTTGGCACTTATGTGCGCAATCCGCCGCAATCGGAGCACACGCCGGGCTCCGAACCGGGCTGTGTGATTTTTGTGAAGCTCTGGCAGTTTGACCTCGCCGACCGAACGCCGGTGCGCATTGATTTCAATGCCATGCCCGCGCAGCCCTGTACCGGCAGGCCGGGCGTGCAAATCATTCCGCTGTTTCAAGACTGCCGCGAAGAGGTGCGCATCGAGCACTGGCCGGCAAATGGGGAAATATCGCTCGACGCGCCGGGCGGTCTTGAAGTGCTGGTGCTGGACGGCTCGTTCAGCGAGGCGGGAGAAAATTTCGTCTATCAGTCCTGGCTGCGCCTGCCGGCCGGCGGCCATCTGTCGGCGCGGGCCGGCCCCGAAGGCGCCCGGGTCTGGGTCAAGAGCGGGCATCTGCGTGAACGCCCGCGCGCGCCCGTGGTGGAGTAAACACGCGGTTTCGGGTTTTGCCAAAGGCAAGCTTCAAGCAGCCCCTGGAAGGGCATGATCTACTGAAATAGGGCTTCTGGGGACATTTTTGCGGAATGCAGCGGTAAGCAAGTTATTGAATTTATGCGGCAATTCAGCCCCAATTTTTGTTGTGCCGCGGTAAGTCATTGTTTCGCCGCCACCACGGCAATTGTGAAATAATGGCTGGTTTGCTTGAACCGGCCACGTTGCGGGGCGACCTGTTGTCGCAAAACACTGGCTGGCGCCATGCTCAAACCGTTTTCGCAGCTACCCCGTCATTGCCCTTTATTCTGTAAAATTATTATTTCTTTCGCAAAGTTGGTATTTTTAGCCCTGCTTCAGATGAAGCAATCAATATGCCAAGCCTTTTTAATCGTGTTTCTTC